>CAYUPY010000001.1:0-4439 GCA_964446595.1 uncultured Candidatus Saccharibacteria bacterium
GAGCCAGGAGAAATCAACAAATTCTTGAGTGAAGTCCGCCTGCGCCTGGGAGATTTTCTTAACCTTCGTGATCCTAAATAATTAGCGTTTGTCTGGATTACAGATTTCCCTTTCTACGACAAAGACGAAGACTCTGGCAAGCTGGACTTTGGCCACAACCCATTTTCGATGCCTAAGGGTGGAATTAATGCCTTTGATGTGGATGATCCTTTGGAAATTGAAACACAGCAATACGACTTAGCAGTAAACGGCTACGAGATATTGTCTGGATCAATTCGTAACCACGACCCGGAAGTGATGGTAAAGGCCTTTGAAACAATAGGATATGACCGCGAAGAGGTAATACGTCGGTTCGGAGGGTTATACAACGCGTTCCAATACGGCGCACCACCACACGGTGGTTGGGCAATCGGGTTTGACCGTCTATTCATGGTTCTGACAGATGAGCCAAACATTCGTGACGTGTATGCTTTCCCAAAGAACCAAAAAGGAGAAGATCTAATGATGGAGGCTCCTAGTTTGCTTCCCGAAAAAGATCTAGAAGTGTTGGGTATAGAGCTAACCCCTAAGGTAAAAATGGCGCTTAAAAAACAACAGGGTAGCAAATAAGCATCATTTAGTTTAAACTTTGATTAAGTTGTCTAATATTTATTAATGATTAAAAATGCCTGAAGAAACTCAGACTCCGTCAGAGAACACTAGTGCGGCTCAACAGCAACCCGCTGTTGTAGCGACTCCTACGGAAAACAGTACTAGTACAGATACAAAAACTCCTAACCCTAAACCAAAAGCGCAGGGTAATTCAAAGAAAAAAATAATGCTAATAGTTATTGGTGTGGTTGTATTCTTTGGACTAGTAATTGCCGCAATCCTAGCAGCTATTTTTGTATTTAACGCAGGTTCAGGTAACGCTAGAGGCGGTGATGAGTACTCTGCTACTGACCCAGGAGAGCTAACTGCTCGTTTAAATAGCGACTTTAAGCAATCAATTGAAACTGCTGCTACTGCAGAAGGAATTCAAGAAAACCCTTTTGCCGCTTTAAATACTACTACAGAGATGCAAGCTCCAGGTACAGCGCAAAAGTTTGACCTTAACTTAGCTTTCTCCGGTACAGAGATCTCTGAAGGTCTTGAATCTAGCGGAGAGATCAAGCTAGCAGGCAACATTGTTTACGGTGAAGATACTGTAAATATGGATGGGAACTTTAACTTCGCTGTAGGAGCGTCAGGATTTACAGTTACTCAAAGCGGTGAATTCCGTCTAGTGGGGACTGATTTCTACCTAAACCTTGACGAAGGCTTACTCTCTTCTAGTATAGGATTACCAGAAGGTTGGTTGGTAATCGGAGGAGACGAGCTAACCGATGTCTACAATGATGCTAGTCTTCAAACCCCAACAAGTGAAGAAGACATGGCTAATCTAGAACAAACACTAGAAGAAATCCGTGCTGTTGAAGGTGATCTTTTGATTAATCCTACTAGCATTGAAAACCGTGACATTGAAGGCGTATCAGTTCCATGTATGCAGGCTGAGGTTAATAAAGACTATGTTTTAGCTTTGTTAGCCAGCGCACAGGATACAACAGTAACCCAACTTGAATCTGGTATGGAATTCAGCTACCAATTTCAACCTGTGGTAATTTGTATTGATGGTTTAGATAAGCCAGCTTACTATTCTTTTGGAATGACTACTACTTCTCCTGAAACAGGTGAAGCTGAAATCAACTTTACGTTTGAATTGTCCCCTTTGAGTGAGGCACCATCAATTGTGGCGCCACCAGAGTCAGAAGTTACTAACTTAGATGAATACTATGGCGGTTCGACCGGAGCTAGCGCTCCGGCCGGCTCTCCTGCAGGTAGAATTAACGCTACCAATGACTCACTTACTCGTAATAACGTGCAAGCATTAAATAGTGCGCTCGTGCTTTACGAAATTGATAATGGGGAGCTACCTATGACCCAAGATGGAGCTGCATTACCTACTGTTAGTTCAGAGACTGCGGTTGTATCTGAAGGAGTTTCTGCCAATGAGCTTTCAAATATTTCTGACTATTTACCTTCAATTCCAACTTCCGCTGATGGTCAAGAGATTTATATTGGCTTACTTAGTGATGGCACAGTAGTGACAGGTACCACATTAAGTGACGGATCTATATATACAAGTACCATATAGGTACTTTTGGTCTGGATAACCTTAATTCCTACTAACCACTCGCGGTACTTTGCTTATTGCGAGTGGTTATTGTTTTATCTACCAGATCCACATATCCTCTCCATCCTTTCTGGATATATTTCAAGATATATGAAGGGATATTAAATATGTAACGACCAACTTTTTGTACTGTATTTAGGTAATCACGCAAGAAGTCTTTAGTTAAATCCCACCAGCTAGGTTTTGCTAGTTCTTCGCCGCAGTTAACACAAAAAGACCAGAAAGGGTTAATACGCTCATTACAATTAGGGCAAGTCTTAACCAACTTACTACTACACTCAGGACAAAAATTATAATCAGATCGTACGAGTGCCCCACACTCCGCGCAAGCGGTGACGTCTTTGTCTAGGATACTAGCGTGAAATAGCTGTAAATTACGCTGTTCTTCGATAGTATGTTCAGGCCTAATTAAAAGGTAAATAATTAACCCTGGAAAGTTTGCAATTACTACCAATAAAAAACTAGTTACACGTGCTAGATAATTATGCGTCCTATTGCTAATATCCTTCCATACCCATAACGATACAGCTGCCCAAACGACTAATGGGACAATTACGAGTAGAATTACTAGGTATTGTGGTAGATTTTGTTGATTCGCAGCTAAGAATTCCGTGATAACATTAGTATCCATTGTTGTGTTAGAAAATGAAATATTACAGTTCTAGATAGGACTATAGCAAACATGCACCAAATCCCGAAATGGAAAATTCTAAAATACTCTAAAAAAAACAGATCTCATTTGGAGTTGGTTAAGCTAGTTACCCTTCCTATATTCCTATTAGTGCTTGTAGCACTATCTAGTTTATTAATTCAACTGAGAATTTACGCCGAAGAGGTTCCCACACGCGAAAAAATCACTCAAGTACTAAGTAACAAAGGTGAAAATAGTAAAATCTATGATCGCAACGGCAAGTTGCTCTACACATTCAAAGATCCTATTCAAGATCGTGAATACGCCGAACTATGGGAAATCCCTCCGGTGGTAATAGCCGCTGTTCTCGCCGCAGAGGACGAAGATTTCTTTAGACACAAAGGAATAGATTATGTAGCGACCGCTAGAGGAGTAGTGACTACTGTTGTTAGTGGCGGCGAAAGTGTAGTTGGAGGTAGCACAATCACCCAACAATTAGTTAAGCAAACCCTGCTAACCAGTGACCGCACAGTAGATCGTAAAGCTAAGGAGGCCATTATTGCGACCATGGTAGAGGAACAATATGATAAGTTAAGAATTTTAGAACTGTACCTAAATGTGACTCCTTATGGCGGCCGCGTGATTGGAATTAAAACAGCTGCACTTACTTATTTTAACAAACCTTTACATAAGTTAACTCTTAATGAGGCCGCCTTTTTAGTTTCATTAATTCAATCACCAGGTGAATATTCGCCACTATTTAGTAATAATAAAAAATTAGCAGAAGAACTATCCGATAGTCGAAGACGTTTTGTTTTACAACAAATACTAGAGAATGAACGGCTAATGAATTACCTTCAGAGTGGTGATTTGGCTGACTTGGGCTACGAAGCCGCTTTTCACACTTCCACAGTTAAAATACCGCCCATTGCAAAGTTTAGTAATGCAAAAGTTGCAGAACTACTAGATAAACCACTCAAATTTAAATCCCGTCAGGATAAAATCTCCGCACCGCACTTTGTGTTCTATGTCCGGGATCTGCTGGCAACAGAACCTTTTAACCTATCACCTCACGATCTATATAGTGGAGGATATCAAATATACACCACTTTAGATTTAAATATTCAAAATATTACTCAAAGAAAGCTGAAAGAAGGAGTTGATGCTTATGGGCCGCGCTTCGGATTTCAGAATGGCGCGGCTACGGTGATTGATGCCCAAACTGGAGAAATCTTAGCAATGGTGGGTTCCAAGGGCTATAACCTCTGGAATGATCCTAATAATAAACGCTTTGATCCCAAAGTAAATGTGGCAGTTGCCAAACAGTCCCTTGGTTCATCTTTAAAGCCTTGGGTAGCTTACCTTGCCTTTGATAAGGCTAACGCTAAGTACAAACAGTATACAAAAATCGTAGACGAATCTTATTCATTCTTAACACCCGAAGGGTGGTACACTCCTAAAAATGCAGATGGTAGGTTTATGGGTGAGATGACTATCCATACAGCTCTACTACAATCTCGCAATATCCCATTTCTCAAAATAGCCGATGATATTGGGTCCTGGCAATTACCTCAACTGATGACAGAGATTGGATAT
>CAYUPY010000001.1:4449-65566 GCA_964446595.1 uncultured Candidatus Saccharibacteria bacterium
AAAGAACCAGTATGGTTTAGCTGCCGCCATTGGCGGCGTAGATGAGAGTTTGCTTGATCACACGGCCGCTTACAGCGGCCTCGCCAATGGCGGCAGCGTTAAAAAACACGTCTCCGTCCTGCGCATTCTAAATAGCAATGGTGAACGCATTTATCAGGGCAAGAAAGGTGTTGAGCTTAAATCGCTGAATGTAGGGTCGGTTGCAGCAGTAAATAACATCCTGGGAGACCGTAAGTTTACCGCCGGGACCTACTATCTGAAATTTATCGGTAACCACAAATTGGCAGGTAAAACTGGCACCAGCGACAATAACCGCGACACTTATTATATTGGTTACAACCCCAAACTAGTTGTAGGAGTATGGACAGGTAATAATGATAATTCACCAATGGTAGCTAACGCTTTTGGCAGCACCACCGCACTTCCTGTTTGGAATGGGATTATGAATGAAATTCTCTACTACAGGCCAGATTACCATGTGTGGGGAAGATATTGATGCGTTGACCTATTTATATTAACCTTTCAACTCATCTAATAAATCACGCAGCTTGGCGGCTTCTTCAAATTCTAGTAAATCAGCCTGCATTTGCATTTGCAGTTCAACCTCTTTAATGAACTGTTTTTGTTCTTTCTTACTCATCACTTTGAAGCTTTCTGCCTTTGCATAAATGTCGCGTTTTTTACGTTTATCTTTCTTGTCCTTCGCGTCACTGTCCTCTTCTTTCATGAATTCCTGACTGATCTTTTTCTTAATGCTAGTGGGTGTAATGCCGTGCTCTTTATTGTAGGCATCTTGGATCTCACGGCGACGACGGGTTTCATCAATTGCCTGCTGCATTGAGCCTGTTATTCGGCCTGCATACATTACTACGCGTCCATCTTGATGTCTGGCAGCTCTACCAACTGTTTGGATTAAGCTGGTCTCTGAGCGCAAGAAACCTTCTTTATCAGCATCAAGGATTGCCACCAGCTCAACCTCAGGCAAATCTAAACCTTCCCTTAGCAGATTAATCCCTACTACCACATCATGCTTACCTAATCGCAGGCTACGTAATATTTCTACCCGCTCAATGGCATCTATATCAGAATGGATATACTGCACATTAATATCTTCACCTTGTAAGAAAGTAGTTAATTCCTCAGCCATGCGTTTGGTTAAAGTAGTAACCAATACGCGGTTACCTTTAGCTATTGTAGCCTGGATTTCTTTGATTAGATTTGGTACTTGCGTATCTTTCCACTCTTTTTCTTGGAGGATTGGCATATCATCATAACCTTTTTCTCTAACCTCACGCTGCAGGTTTTCAAATTCCTCAGGAAGGGAAGGACGCAGCTCAATAATTGGATCCAACAGTCCAGTAGGTCGGATAATTTGCTGTACCACACCGTCATAATCTGGATAAGACTCCACAGGTCGTTTAGAAACCTCCTGTCTTGCTAAGTTAAGTTCATAATCTGCCGGAGTGGCACTAACATAGACGAGTTGGTTTACCCGGTCATTAAACTCATGGAACTTAAGAGGCCTATTATCTAGGGCTGATCTTAACCTAAATCCATAATCTACTAGGTTCTGCTTACGGGACAGATCTCCATGAAACATACCCCGCACCTGCGGTACGGTAATATGAGATTCGTCAATAAACATTAGCCAATCGTCCGGAAAATAGTCGAGCAGGGTAGCTGGGGCTGTTCCGGGAGGGCGTCCATCAATATAGCGAGAATAATTCTCGATACCTTTAGCATAACCGGTTTCCTCAAGCATCTCCAAATCAAAATTTACGCGCTGGCGAAGCCGCATGGCTTCGATGTCGCGACCCTGTTTTTCAAATGCTGCAACTTCTAGTTCCATGTCGGTCCTAATTTGATCAAAGGCATTTTTGAGTCGCTCATAAGGAGCTACGTATTGTTTTGCAGGGAAAATCATTATCCTTTCTGGCGATTGGATTACTTCTCCTGTAATCGTATTAATAATACTTATTTTTTCTACATCATCACCAAAGTATTCTATACGTACCGATTCCTCCTCTGCAGCCGTATTAATATCAATCACATCACCTCGCACCCTAAATTGACCAGTAAAAAAGTCAAATTCGCTTCTTTCGTACTGCATTTCTACTAGTTGGCGAATCAACTTGTTACGTTCATATGCCTCACCGACAACTATTTCCCGCGCCAGAGTTTGATAATCCTCTGGATTTCCAAGTCCATAAATACATGAAACTGAGGCAATCAAAATAACATCTTTACGCGTTAACAGTGATTGAGTGGCCGCATTACGATAACGTTCAATTGTTTCATTAATGCCTGCGTCTTTCTCGATATACAAATCGCGACGAGGCACATATGCCTCTGGCTGATAATAGTCATAGTAGGAAATGAAGTATGCTACTGCGTTTTCTGGAAAGAATTCTTTAAATTCAGTAAACAGTTGTGCAGCTAAAGTCTTGTTATGCGCTAGGATCAGGGTAGGCTTTTGCACATTCTGGATGATGTTGGCCATGCTGAACGTTTTACCTGTTCCAGTTGCACCCAATAATGTCTGATGTTTGAGGCCTTTCTCCACACCCGCACTTAAGCGATCAATTGCTTGTGGCTGATCACCCGAGGGCTTAAACGGAGAATTTAGCTTAAACGGCTGTTCTAAATACATCAGAACATTATAGCAGAACGATGGCGCCGCGAACGCGGCGCCATCCTACATCCAAGAGTATGGTGAAGTATCAAAAACGCGTTTGATTACCAATAGATGTACCATTTCTACGATTTCACCAGAGGTTTTATCTTGAAATGCTGGTAAGGTTATTTTATATAATTGATCAAAAACGAGCAGCTCACAGCTACCTTCAATGCCTTGGGGGGTCATTTCTATGTGCACTAGCTCATTCAGCTTTTGTCTAAACTTCAAGACACCTACAGACTTTAAAGCATTAATAAATGCTTTGCGAAAATTCCAATCATCTAGGACCTTTGTCATAATTATGTTGCGTAAAGCTTTAAATGCCTCCTCTTTAAATAAGTTACTGTGTAGAATAATTTGGGCACTGAAGTCTGTGGTAAATGACTTAGCGCCACCTGAGCCTAGTATATCTGAGAGTTGCAACAAAAATGCTCCATCGCCTTCTAGCAGCTTACTAAAGAAACGCTGTTGTACGCCTTTATGCCCTTTTGCACTGTATGCCGGAATCAGAATGTCATTAAATGCCAGGGCCGGCATCCACACATTTCCATATTCAACAGGCCCAATACAGTGGCGCCCATTACTAAGAGTAGTCACTAATGATGGCCATAATTCGTTACGAGCCGCATAGCTTAGAATCACGGGAATCAAGGAGTCTTTGTGCGTTAATTTATCTGATTCCAGTAATTCATTCAATAAGGTGACCAGCTCGCCATCGATACCACCGCAATTAGTATTCGCGGCCTCAATGAGCCAATTACTCTGGACCATTAATGTTAATTTGAATATTTTTAAGCATGAGCGATGATAGCAGAAATATTACGAATATATCTCAAACTAACCTTCGTTTTCCCAATAAATAGGAGAAAGATTAAATGCTGTATGGAAAATCTGCATCTCCATCTGACGTACCAGCTGCTGCCTGGCTTCATTTACCTCGGAATCACTGGCAGTAGAGGAAATGCTTACCTCACTTTTGAATTCAGATTGTTTATCAAAAATAAATAGTACGGATTTTGCCTCAATTAAATCGGGCTTCGTCCTCATAGTACTTACTATTTTCTTCCAACTTGAAAACTTGAGAATATCTATTTTACGGAGTAAGTTAGCAGTTTGTGCACGTGCTCTTGAATCGGAAGCTAGCCATGCAAAGCACTCCTGACGCAATCTTACAAAATCTTGCAATAAGAATAAACTCGAACAAGTGATTAGATCTACTGCCTTATCTTCGTTCCAGGGTTCAATACCTGAACCCAACGAATCTAAATCTACGGCTTGGCGCATGCCGGAAGCTACTGAACTTGCTAAGTAGACGAGTCCTTTTAGTCTTCTTGTACGAAAAGACTTACCAAATAGTGTATACGGAGGGGTCCAGTATCTCTGCTTTCCTTCTTTAATTACCTCCCTAATGGGTTGCCCATCTAAAAATTGCAGGATTATTCGTTGCTGAAATTCTTCGCCCTTACCAAATTTATTCAGTCGGATTGCTATCTGATTTAAAAAACAAGTTTCAAAATAATTAAAATCCTGAGTAAGTGCAACCTTATGTAAAAAGGAAAGTGCTAACTCCATCAGAGTTTCAGCTGGAATATTTCGCTCGGGGTTATCCCTAAAATCGCTCTGCAGGTATTTTAAAGCTTGGTAAAGGATCTGGTCATGATAACCATTATTTAGGAGAGCTATGATCTCAGTAGCTAGTTCTTCTTGATAATATTGCTGACCTTTTATTTTAGATTTTATTTCTCTCAATCTTATTGCTGCTAAGATATGCTGCAAATTATGTTCCTCTATAAGGGCTAAGCCATTCTGACGCAAATACTCCTGGGTTAGATTTAGGGCTGCCGTTGGGTTACGCCAAAAATTAGTAAATGCACTATAACTATTAAGCCCAAAAAACTTTCTACTAACTAGCCAGGGAAGCGAACTATTAGTGTCACTATCATCTAAACGAATAGCATTCACATTTATCTGATAGACCAGCGGGGTTCCGTGCTGCTGGAGAGCAAGAGTGAGCAAATAGTTAGCTAAGGTATACTTTAAGGCCAACTGCTCGAGAGGCTGGTTAATTTGCCGCACATTATGCGCTCTGTCAAAAACTTGTTCCGATAATAAATAAGATAACCGCTGCATGGTAAGTCTTTGATTCTCTGCAATTGCTTTTCCAAGCTCTCCATCTGCATTTATACCGTAAGTGCCATCTAGACTCACATTAGCAACAACTCTTACTGGGACCAGGTCTATCTTTACATCATTCAGTGGCTGAATATCCTCTAGGTCAATACCATTCCCCTGCAGTAATGAGGAGCCGCCTGAAAAGGCGGCTCTGATGCGCAAACAGTTCATCCTTCTACCAAGATCTAGAGAGAGTTGGTGTCGGTCTTTGGGATCATAACCCGCAAGTCTGTACATCGGATAATCGCTTTTTAGGATTTCTGCAATCGTAGTCTCGGATGGGTTTGCCAGGGATTCAAATACTCCCAGAATCCCTGCTCCGTTATCTGATATAGATTGTGCAGGCAGGAAAAGTTCGACTACTAACCTACCTTCATTATCTACACTATAAAGAACTGCTTGCTCTCTGATCCTGGTACCAGCAGAATCATAGATAGCCAGGGGGAATTCTCCAGTACTTAAGTGTTCTGGTGTTTGAAATAACTCCATAGCAACTCCAATGTAAATTTCATGTAAGTTTTTGTTATTTATACTTGTCTAGGAAGAATTCTTCCCAGACAGCACCTTTATATTGAGGCTTTCGTGCTGTTAGTAAGTTACGCCCCAATAGAATCAATCTTAAGCTGGTTGGCCCCCATTCATCTCTAGGAAATAACCCTTCTAGATCCGTGGCAATTTTATCCGGATTAGTTTTATCCGTAAGCCCAAACCATGTAGCGAGCCTCTTTACATGAGTATCCACCGTAAATCCTTCATTCTTTCGATACCATTGCCATAGGACCACACTGGCTGTTTTCTTTGCCACTCCTGGAAGGGTAAGTAATTCTGACATGGTGTCCGGTACGCCGCCGCCATAATCTTTCATAATCTTGGCGGCGGCGGCTTGAATATTTTTCGCTTTATTATTATAGAAACCGCAAGATTTAATAATATTTTTTAACTCCTCTATGTCAGAATTGGCGTAATCAGCTATAGTTTTGTATCTTGCGAACAGGGCAGGGGTAATCTGATTCACGCGCGCGTCAGTACATTGCGCAGACAGTATTGTCGCAAATAACAGCTCATGCGCGCTAGAATGATGTAACGGTACTTCAATTTTTGGGAAAGCTTTCTTTAGTTCATACAAAACTCGATCAGCCTTTTCTTGTAATTTCATTACCTATCTTATCAGCTTTAAGCCTCTTGTGCGTTTGCACGATCATTAAGAATATCAATGGCTAAATTATAATAATAAACAAAACTTTCATGCTCATTACTATTTATCGCACTCCAGATGCATAGCAATGCATCCTGAAACTTAAACTCCTTTGCCGAAATACGAGATAAGGTTGTATTGCGAGACAGTGCGGCCCTGATAATAAAAAGGTAATAGATAGTGAGGGCCACTTCATACATCTGCTCATCATTTAGCATTTCTGCGTCTGATATTTTCACTGGCAGCGCTGCGATTATCATTTTGGCAAATCTCTCCCATACTTCAAAGTGACCATGGCTTCCTTCAAAATTCGGCTTAATATCTCTTACCACTTCATACATCTTTTGCAGCTCTGTCCATGCTGTTCTAGCACTTTTGCTCGTAATTTCTGACTGGGGAATAGCTCTTTTGTTTATAATGTTATGCCCATCCAAATGAGCGACTACTTCAGGCAGTGTAATGTCAAATTGCAACATATTCGTTATATACTAAAATATACTTCTGGCAATTATAACGAAGTTTTGTAGAACCTATCACAAAAATTTCACAAACCAAGTTGAAAAACTTCACAAAAGCGGTAGATAAAGCTATTATCTTTACAAGAAACTCTAGACATGTCTGAAAGCTAGAGAAAGTCGATCTAGTAGGCCAAGTCTAGAAACCCTTACAAACAAAACTTATTCGAGAACCAAATAGGTTGGTACCTCGGGCAAAGCCCGGCCTTAGTTGATTTTATACGTCAACTATGGTCGGGCTTTTTTAGTATTTATTAGTTGTAAACAAATGAGACATTCACAATTATTTACAAAATCACAAAAACTGGCAAAAGAATACGAGTCAAAAAATGCCACTTTGTTAATTAAAGCCGGCTTTATAGATCAGGTAATGGCGGGTGTATATACTTACTTACCGCTAGGGCTGCGTGTGCTGCGTAAAATTGAAGACATAGTAAGAGCGGAAATGAATAAAGTCGCAAACGAAATGCTTTTTTCGGCCCTATCCCCTCGTGAGTTATGGGAAACCACGCAAAGATTAGACACCGTAGATGTTTTAATGAGGGTTACCCCTGCAAATGAGGCTTCTGAAAAACGTAATGCAGCAGACTTCATTTTAAACTCTACTCAAGAAGAGTTGGCAACACCGCTGGCACAGAAATACACACTTAGCTATAAGAGCTTGCCATTAGCTTTTTATCAAATACAGTCAAAATTTCGTAATGAACCTAGACCAAAATCCGGACTGATGCGCGGTCGTGAGTTTGTCATGAAGGACGGCTATAGCTTCCATACTAGTCAGGAAGATTTAATGGATTACTACGAAAAGATGAAAGATGTATATAAGAGGATATATGAAAGACTAGGTATTGGTGAACAAACGGTAATTGCACTGGCTTCTGGTGGTGATTTTACCAAGGACTATTCTCACGAGTTTCAGACGCGTTCGGAAACAGGAGAGGACACTATCTTTTACGATAGAAAAGAAGATGTTTACTACAACAAAGAAGTAACACCAAGCCAAGCTCCTGCAGTTAGTTACAGTGACACTGTAGAACTTGAAATGAAGGAGGTAAAAGGTGAAGGTATTATTGGGGTAGAAGAATTAGCAGAGTTCTTAAATATCGACGTTGAGCGTACAACTAAGACTTTACTATTTAAAGTAGATGAAAAAGAATTTGTGGCAGCTGCGGTAAGAGGTGGTTATGAAATTGATGAAGAAAAGTTAAAAAAGGTTTTGGACTGTAGTGTCTTAGTGATGGCTACCCCAGAGGAAGTTCTAGAAATTACCGGTACTATCCCAGGCTATGTAGGACTGTTAAATCTACCTGAGTCGGTTAGGGTGGTGGTTGATGAGTCGTGCAATAACCGCCTTAACTTTGAAATCGGGGCCAATAAAGAAAATTATCATTCAGTTAATGTTAATTGGGGAAGAGATTTGCAGAGACCAACTGAGTTCTTTGATATCAAAGTCGCTAAAGAGGGTGACTTAAACCCTAAAACCGGGGAAGTATATGAGGTATTTAAAGCCTCTGAGGTCGGAAATATTTTCCCTTTAAACGTGAAATTCTCACATGCTTTTGACTATAGCTACACTGATGAGAATGGTGAAAAACAAGATGTTTACATGGGTAGTTATGGCTTAGGGCCTAGCAGAGTCATGGGTGTAATTGCGGAAATCCTAAATGATGAGAATGGATTGGTCTGGCCACGCAATATTGCCCCATTCCAAGTCTACCTAATCTCTATTGGTGCAGATACAGAAAGTCTTGAGGTGTATGAAAAACTGACAACTGCTGGTATAGAAGTGTTATTTGATGATCGTGATCTACGGCCAGGAGAAAAATTTGGAGATGCTGATTTGTATGGAATTCCTTACAGGGTTGTAATAAGCTCCAAAACATTAAAAGATAATAAGGCTGAGCTTAAACCACGGAACTCAGATAACGTTGAGATGATAGACATTAACCAGTTGGAAAAGAGATTAAGAAGCTAGTCTGATTTTTATCGTCAGTTACCGTAAACATTTGTGTCTATGTAGTCCTGGATACGTTCATCGCCTGTCTCTAAAAAGATAACCTCATCCAGGTCTACGCTATATCCCTCTAAAAGCTGTGTGGCCTCAACTCTGGCACCGGGATTGCTATATTGGACCAAGTAGTTATATTGTTTATCTGGCTCTAATTTTTCTATGGTAAAAGTTGCCTCCCAAATTGGCAGGATTTCGTCGATGCTGCTCACTGTAGGATTAGGAGTATAGATATCACTTCTCCCTCTTTCACCTTCTTGTTCTCTAATGCCAGTAGGGTAAAATAAAACGCTGCCTGCCACCAATTCTTGATAGCTAATACCTATTTTATCCGCGTAGCTCCTTAAAGTAGCCTCTACTGCTACTGGATCATCTGTATCAAAGTAAAAGACCAACTTATTACCATCAATAGCAATTGAGGTACCAGGATCGTTAATTACTGCTAGATTTTCGGTGATGTATTCCTGGCCACCAGTTGCCTTCTCTAACACATTTTCTCTGGCTTGTTCTTGAGCAGAACGGCTTAGCAATGAAATCAAACCGACCATTACCAGCATGAAGACCATTAAAACTACTGCTACCAAAGTAAAGTTTAAGCTTTTTAGGAATGTGACAAGTTTCTTCATAATTTAATATCTCGGACTATATTTATTATAACCCCTACCTTCAAAATCTCCTCTTAACAGACTACAGTAGACTGATCCAGCAGAAGTAGCACAACTTCCATAGTATCTTCTTCCTGATTCGTAGCGCTGCTCAGGGGTTGAATTTACACTCATACCTGGCACGCGATCCTTAATTAAGTTCATTGCTCCACAAATTGCGTTACCGATGTGCGCCGGGCAGATGTTTTGGCCTGGTTGATTGACGGAGACACCTAACTGCTCGGCGCAACTCAGCACTTTATTATATGCATGGCCCGAGGCGGAAAAGTACTCAAAAATTGTACCGGCTTGTAAAGTTTTGTCTGGACAGAACTGACCAGGTCCCACACAACTCAGACTGTTTACGAGTTCTTTATACTGATTAGGATTACCTCCATAGATAGTGGCAATATCAAAACTAGGAGGTTGATTTACGCCAGCATACTCCACTTCAATAATTGAGTTAATTAGGCCGGGATCCACGCCTACGATATTGGCCGCACTAGCAATCATTTCCGTTAAGCTACTGTAGTTATTATTCGGTGAAGCATTGGCATTACCAGGTAAACAATTAAATACACTTAAAATAGGTGCATTACTTCCCGGAGGGGTTTCGGTCTCAGGAACTTTACAAACCAATGGACCTTCTTGCTCTGTTGGTTGAATTGACACACTGCCAGAACATCCATTGTTGCCATCATTTGAGCCACAACCAAGCGCGTTAGAGAAAGCCATCATATCAATAGAGCGCCCAGGGCTTGTGTTGTCTGTAAATTCCATGTGAATATGGCGTTTGTTATCCGGGTCCGTCTGCACACTTTTACATGTGGTGGAGTTCACATTTTTACCATCAATCGTGCGATCCCCAATGCGGGACATGACACTAATCTTTTGACCTTTTCTAAATTGCTGACCCTCATTTACAATTCTATTACCACTTTCATCTACTAGTTTTACATGATAGAACAGCATTGTGACTGTCTGTCCATTAACTTCACCCTCGAAGAAAAGCCCATCTCCAGCATGAAAAGGCCTATTGCCCGAAGAATCCGCCCTACAATAGTTACCTATTAAACTTTTAACACGCCCATCAAATGGAGCGATTAAATCATATGATACGGTAGAGGAGACTAAGTCCACGGCATTCATATTAGTAACATTCCCATTTTCATCAACACGAGTGTGGGAAAAAGTACCGGTAGGCCCTTGGATACAATAACCGGCTGGCACAGGACAAACGCCGACTGTGCCTAACACTGGATCTGTGCCAGCCTCAGTGTCTGAGCCACCACTTCCGTCACTACCTAAATCTACGCCTAGAAACTGATATCGCCAGCGGGGACCAGTTTCTCCTGGTCGCCCTGGCCAGTAGACTGTTCCGTCTTCTAAAAGCTTTCCTTGATCCACATTCTCATTGTAACCGCCAGCCGAATACATCTGAGATGAACCACCCCCGTCAAGAGCTAACGCATAGTCCAATCCTAAGCTTCGAGAGATATTGATCATTCCAACCAAATCAGCAGCATTAACTACCACAAACACAAAGTTGCTACCTCCTGACTTCCATCCTACTATTGTTCTAGGCGAGAAATCGTTTGAAATACCCCGATAAGCGTCTATTTGGTCTGCGGGCACTGCCTGTTGGCCATTAGCTACTAATAAAGGCACTCCTGTAACTGCAAACTCGGAAATTGAGTTAATATAGTTGCGTTTTTGCAAATTGAAGTCCGAGGAAGCTTGTACATCTACGATTGCAAAATCCCCGGCAACGGCAATAATATTTCTACTGGGATCCGGCCCCGAAACGGAGCCGTCATGTTTGATTAAAGCATGCTCGATTCCACGCGGAGTATCGTTATAGCTCACATCTCCTTGCCCTCCAAAGATTCCTTCAGGGGCATTAATGTAAGCTGCAAAGTTGGTGTTTATTGCAATGTCTATGCCATAATCGCTAGCAAAGTTAGTGATTTTTACCTGAGAACTAGCTTGAGAAGCAGGTATCGCCTTAAATTCGACACCACTGGTAGGAAATTCTGCTACTACACCTGTAAAGCCTGATACCTTCTCTTGAAGTGCAGAAATGTATTCACTACTGCCAGGGCTTGGGTTAAGCGGAGAATTACCACCATTTTCGGGAGTATTACCAAGCTCAGGATAAGTACACTGAAGAGAGCAGACCTCACTGGTGACGTTATATCCTTTCTCACACAAATATATCCCGAGATTACTTTCCTGGAAACCTGCTGACCCAGGGTCGGCGTAAGGAGCAATACAATTTTCTTTGCCAACCAAGTTATTCGGTAACTCCTCGCAAGGTAAGTATCCCAAATTAGCCATTGCCACATCCAATGGTACAGTAGGCTCGGCAATTAGAAGCTGATCAAGCTTATGTAACTCATCAAACCAACCTAGCTGCTCGTAGTACTGATACTCACGCAAAAAGTTATCCACTTCGGTTAGGTACATATTGTAATTTTCAAAATATGTACCAGGAATACCAATATCATTACCACCACCAACGCGAGAACCACCATCCACTGGACGAGTAGCATCACAGTTTTGCTCTAAGGCAAGTGCACCTTTATCTGAAAGTGAGAAACTCTCCCAAGCCGTATTAGCATTAGTCCAATTGAAACCTAGAGCGAATAATACTTTTTCATCCGCCAAAAGCTCCCCTACCACCCGGCTACTTTGGGCCGGGTCCCTGCTACCTTGTTCAAGCGCTACAGCAACACCAGTCTCCGTAATACAGAAATCCATATCGCCTAGTCCAGGAATGCCTTTTATGGCAGATAACCTATCACCTACAGGCACCCCACCGTCTTCGTATATATTCGCTGCTACACATACAAAATCACTAGCAATACTACTTGCCCCATACGCGTTTACGAATTCAGTAATATTATCTACAAAAGTATCTACCCCGTCGTTATAAGTACCATTAAACGCAGGAGTGGTGATCTTAACTTCATTGCTACCATTTAAATTGGAGCGTAAAGTAGAGGCACAGCTCTTAGCCCAGGAAGCTTCTTGGGCCATCGTACCCTCAAAATCCGTTTTTGGTTCATTGTGTCCGCAGGAAACATATATTTCGCTGCCACAATTTACCTGATTAATAATGCTGGCTATGTATCTACCTTGCTCAGTACCTGAACTAAAACCACATCTACCTCTCACACATGAGCCTAGTACTGGAATAAGTGCCCCACCTTCTGGACTACACATACTATTTAGCGTTCGCACTACGCCATCGACTGTCTCTGAGGTGCCGTCAACAGCGTTCGGGCCATGTAAAATCACATGTCCGTAGCCGTAACCTTTGCCCTCACCATTTAAGTTCGCGGCTTCACTAATTTGATCATCATTCAATCCGCTAGCGTATATTCCAAACTTCAGCCCCACACGACAAGCATTAGTTGAAGAGTCACTTGCGGCGCCGGCAACCACGCCGGTGCCGCTTGCCGGCGCCGGCGTACTGTAAGCAGTTACATCAGGTTCTGGTACATTAATACCACCAAAATCATAAGTCTCTAAGAAATTATTCTCACGTGCTCCATCAATTGCCCGTGGTTTAAACCACGGCGGAACAGAGTAAGCCTTCACAGACACATCAGCTTCCCAGCCTAAATTTCGATTTGCTACTAACCTTAAGTTTAACGAAGACAATCGACGCTGCACTCTACTGTAAAGAGCATAAAGTGAATCATATGCTCCTTCAATGTTGTAACGAGGTAAAGAATCGAACCCTGCTTTCACAAAAAAGTCAGATTCTTCATATGAGTCAAGACTATCAACTCCCTCCCCGCCTCGATAACGTACACACTGACCACCATTTACTACCTCTTGTGTTGTTTGACAACCGTTGCGAATAGCAGTGCTATCCCCGATTGCACGTCTATCAGGGTTGCCTTCATAGTTACGGTTATCAGTTTGGCCATCTAGGTTAGCATCGTAATAACATGGACAAACCGTAGCGTTGCCAGCGTTGGCTGTTAGTTCATATATTTGTTTAGAAGAAAATAGACTTCCCCCATTACGTGTGCGGTGTTGATATTCCTCCCAAGCCAATTGGTTAGCACCTTTAGCAAAAACGCGCGTTTCTTCCAGAATCATCTCTGAACCATAAATCATATTCTGGGGGTTACGGGATACGTGAGTAATCGGAGATGGCACATCTGTCTTAATCCGCGTATCAGCTGTATAGTCAAGTTGATTAAAGTTAGTAATACCTTCAATATCGTCTATAAAGTATTTACTGACACACACATCGCGCCCAATACATAAAGCAAATTCATCTAGCACATTTGTTGGCGCCTGGCTGTCAGGGGACCACGCTGCTGCATATTGAAATTTATCATCCTCAGCTTCAGTTTCAGCTAAAGTATTTGCAACTGTAGCTCCCCCAAACTGTACATTAGCTTCACCACTGGCGAAATGTGAATTAATATCTATAGGATCGGCTGGAGCGGTGGTATTCGTATAATCGGGGAAATGGGCATTCAAACATGTATGTAACCATGGCAGCATATAACGATTTGCATCAACATCCTCTGCATATACACCCTCACTAGTAAGACCAGTTGTGGAAAGTCTTCCCGCGTTCTGGTTCATGTAATCAAGCGGAACCTGATAACGCTTAGTAGCCGCAATAGCTGGTGGGGTATAGGGCATACTGTCGGTGCCTAACGGTGAATTACTACCACAATGCTTAACCGGTAATCCAACCTTCACAGTATATCGCACAACTGCTTCACAAAATCCGCCTTCTCCCCCAGCAGTCTGACCAGAACATACTACTCGAGTTAAGGCCTCTGCCTGATTGGGACGCTTAGTAAGTGGAGTAGTGGCAGCTACTTTGGCAAATGAACGTTCGTCGTAATCCATACCATAATCCACAATGTCATAATTACAGTTAGTGCCCTCTAGAACCAAGCGCTGTAAGTTAACCGGGCCTGCGAAAATGTCGTCCATTGCATCTGACATAATCACTCCAGCAATACGTGGATCATCGCTGAGTTCACCATAACTGTAAGCCAACCTTTCTTTTAGGATATTGTTGTCGATTCTCTGACCGTTTTTAAACTTTGTATCCCCATTTGCTGACTGGTCTGCGGGGCCAAAGTCACCCACAATCACTCTTTGTACAATACCGTTCTCTTCGTAGTTTCTGATTAAATCATTCAGAAAATTCTGCTGATACGCAAACAGTGGACGTCTTTCTAAATCTGAATTGTCCTGATCCACAGGCGCTGTTTGTCCCTCCTGAGTTACCTGAGTAAACTTAAAATTCACATCAAAGTCTTCCCAGTTAATAAAATAGAAATCAAAGAGTAAGGGGGTAACATCAAACTCACTGGTACTATTACCAAAAGCAAACATTCTATCGGCAAAAACCTTTAACTGATCATTAATTTTAATACAAGAACTCTCATCATCGGAGCCACCACACTGACGACTTTCGTACAACATAGGAGTAGTAGTTGCTACATCTTCTTTCTCTTCGTGGTCAAACAATGCATTACCAACCTCAGCCATCTGGGTACCAATAAACTGGCCCGCGCTAGGCACGCCTAGCGCGGCCTTGTTCTGGTTTGCTAACTGAAAATCTATGGCTAGCGTGGCAATAAACTTACTGTCAGCTGTCCGTTCGTTAAGCTGATTGTAGAAATTGATTAAAGCTTCTGTGTTAAAAAAGTCAGTATCACCTGAAGTACCCACCCGAATAATAGGCTTTAAATTCTCGCGACGAGCTGATTTCACAAAGTCAACTGCCTTTGGCAACTCACTAGATTTATTAAAGACGCCTACAACGTAACTCATGCCGATACTAGAGTACTCAATCATTCTGACGTTACGTCCGTTTGCGTCGAGACTAATGGTTGAGGCATTAGGATGCACGTCCCCTAATTTATTCTGACAGCGATGATAATTGTCCGAAATATAGCTATGACGGTTATAAAAGTTTTCATCTTCAGGATCAATTTCTTGCGAGGTTAGCTGCACACTTATGTCTCCCAGACTAAAGTTGGAAGCTGGCGGCGCTGCCATATTGCCAAATAAGGCCAGCGCCGCCACAAAAAACACACCCGTAACCACTGTCTTAGCCGTCCTCCCTAATTGAAGACCGGAAGCATCTAGCACATCTTCTCCCTCAAGCAAATCAATCATTGTCTGGCCGATACCTTTTTGTTTAAACTTTCCGCGAAACATAGAAGTTAACTTTCTGTATAGTTTACTAGAAAACTAACTTAAAGCCTAAAACTTTGATAAGATATTTGTGAAATGCTGCAATTATCACACTTTGGATCCGCTAAACCTTTTAGCTGGACTAATAAGCATCTAGTACAATTGTTAACACAAGGTAAAAACCCTGTGTTGACTGACCCTTTTATTATAAATGCTTTTCGTAAAATCGACCGCGGTGACTTTCTTCCAGAAAGTCACCGCGAACTGGCCTACCATGATCGCTTAATCAATATCGGATTTGGACAAGTGAGCACAAATCCTACATTGGTTGCCCGTAAACTACAGATTCTTAATCCCAAATTTGGAGGCCGCTATTTGCATATTGGTACGGGTATGGGGTACTTTGCAACTCTGCTGAGCTTTCTAATTGGGGACACTGGCACAGTCTACTCTATGGAACGTAATCAATGGTTGTGGGAAGAGGCGCGTAAACGCAGTACGCCATATCGGGAAAAAGACAATCTTGATCTACAAATACTTTATCGCAATGGCAGCGATGGACTCCCTCAAAAAGCACCATTCGATGGGATCATATTCTCTTTTGTCCCAAATGAATTTCCCCGACACATGCTAGAGCAACTAGCAGTTGGGGGTATGATGATGCTTCCTACACCACAACACACACTTCATATTGTGACCCGCTCCAATATTAATAACTTTGAAGAGGAAGTGCTTACTGGATTTAACGCCTACGCGTACGGCAAACAAGAACTAGGGATTGACTAAGTTTCTTAAGCCCGATTACACTTTTAAGCCTGATTAGCAGAAGAATCATAACGGGCCAAATGTGATAGTGCCTTTAATTTCCCATTAGACTTTCAAAGAGATACAAAACTCGTAAATACCAGTAAGCTTTTTGCACTTGCATATTGTCAGATAACGCATTAAAATTTAGCAGTATCATTAATTGAGTGCTAAAAACTATATGCAACTATCGGATCTATTTTCAGAAAGAACTAATCGGGCACTACAAGAAGCGGCCCAATTTGCTGTGGAACACGGTCAACGAAGTATTGATACCGAACATATCCTATACGGGTTAGCCCAAGATGGAAGCGTAATGCAGAGGATATTTAAGGAACTAGATATAGAAGTAGCGGAGCTACTTACTCAGGTTGGAAATCTTGTGGCGCGTGGTGGTGTGCAAGGTACAACTCCGAGACTTAGTCCACGCGCCGCTCAAGCAATTCAACTTGCATATGAAGAAGCTTTGGATTTAAAACACAAATATATTGGAACTGAGCATTTGTTTTTAGGCTTACTGTTGGAAGGCGAAGGCTTAGCTGCCCAGCTTTTGCGTAAATCTGGAGTTACCCAAGCGAAGGCTCGTGATGCAGTAGTTAAAGTAGTAGGAGAGGGTGGACTTAAAGGAGAGGGCGAGGAAGTAGCAACAGGTGAAAGCCAGACTCCTACCCTAGACCAGTTCGCTAAGGATTTAACAGATTTCGCTGCTCAAAATAAAATAGACCCTGTAATTGGCCGTAGCGATGAGATTACACGCGTAATTGAGATTTTGTCCAGACGCAAAAAGAATAATCCTGTATTAATAGGAGAGCCAGGTGTAGGAAAAACCGCAATCGTAGAAGGGTTGGCTGTCCGGATTCAGAGTGGAAATGTACCAGACATACTAAAAGGTAAAAGAATCAAAGCTCTGGATTTGGGGATGTTGTTAGCTGGTTCAAAGTATCGGGGAGAATTCGAAGAAAGGGCCAAAAAAATGATAGACGAGGTAGAACAAAGTGACCGTAAAATCATTTTATTTATTGATGAGTTGCATACGATTGTTGGGTCTGGCGCGCGCGAGGGCGAGCTAGATCTTTCCAACATGCTAAAACCCGCCCTAGCGCGCGGCGGCATGCAAATCATTGGTGCTACTACCCTTAGTGAATACCAGAAATACATTGAAAAAGATGCCGCTTTAGAGCGTCGCTTTCAACCAGTCATTGTAGATGAACCCACAGTAGATGAGACAATTCAAATCCTTCAAGGGATTAAGGAACGCTACGAGGCTCACCATAAATTGAAGATCAAAGACTCCGCCTTAAAAGCAGCGGCCAATCTAGCCGATCGCTATATTAAAGACCGTTTTATGCCAGACAAGGCAATTGACGTTATTGATGAGGCAGCTAGTCGCGTTAGATTGCGATTTACTAGTGAACCGGAGGAGATTTCTAAGCTACGTGTAGAAATTAAGAAACTGGAGACTGAAAGAGAAGCCTTAACAAGAGCAAATATGCACAAGGAAGCTGCAGAAACTAAAGTAGAAATCGAAAAACTCAAAGAACAACTTGAACCTATGCTAGAGGAGCTAGCCAGAGAACGAGGTACTGACACACCCGAGGTGCGGGTACATGATGTACAGGAAGTAATCTCTAGAATGACAGGCGTTCCAGTTACTGATCTTACAACTCAAGACGAATCTGACTTGGCAAATCTAGAAAAGCGCTTACATGAGCGCATTATTGGTCAAGATGAGGCTGTTACATTAGTCGCACAAGCCGTGCGCAGAGCTCGAGTAGGACTTAAGGACCCTAAGAGGCCTATCGCCAGCTTTCTATTCTTAGGACCTACTGGTGTTGGAAAAACCGAGCTAGCAAAGGCTTTGGCAGAGACCGTATTTGGTGATGAGAACAATATCATCCGTCTAGATATGAGTGAATACATGGAAAAGTTTGCAGTTTCGCGCCTAATTGGCTCTCCACCAGGCTATGTTGGCTTTGAAGAGGGTGGACAATTAACTGAACAGGTAAGGCGTAAGCCTTACTCATTAATCCTGCTAGATGAACTTGAAAAAGCTCATGCTGACGTATTTAATATCCTACTCCAAGTAATGGAAGATGGAAGATTAACAGATAGCAAAGGACGAGTGGTCGACTTCCGTAATACCATTATCATTGCCACCAGCAATCTGGGATCTGAGGTGATTTTAGAATTCTTACAAAAGCAAGATGAAGAACGTGTCGCTGCCGCAGATACTAATCAACCAGAAACAACTGAGACGGAAACTAAATACATTAAAACTAAGCCGGCCACTTCTCAAAACGGTGATAGTATTATGAATAGCTGGAATAATCTTAAAACAGCTATTTTAAAAGTGTTGCAAAAGGCTTTCCGTCCTGAATTTGTAAACCGTTTCGATGAGATAGTCATGTTTAAAGCACTTAGCATGGAGCAAATGGAAGGTATTGTTAAACTAATGCTTGATCGTACTGTTGAAATGCTTGCGGCACGTGACATCCAATTAGAAATCACAACGGATGCCGTAAAACATCTAGCTGCTATCAGTTATGATCCCGAGTTCGGAGCTCGCCCTGCACGTCGAACTATTCAACGTGAGGTAGAAAACAAACTTACCGAAAAGATTATTGCCGATGAAGTAAATGCAGGCGATAAGCTAAAACTCTCAGCACCTGAAGGCAACCTAACAATAGAGAAGATAACCTAATCGTGCACAGCATTTTCAGCTGCTATCTTGCCATAGACGAGCGCACTCTGCCGCAGAGTGCGCTCTTGCGTCTCCCGATTTACGCTCGCCAACCCAAACCTGGGCCACCAACCCTTATCCCACTCAAAATTGTCCATCAATGACCAGTGGAAATACCCTCTTACAGCTGCACCTTCCGCAATAGCGCCTTGTAGGCTACGTAATGACTCTAAAATAAACCAAGCTCTATTTTTATCATCTGCATCCGCCAATCCGTGTTCTGTAATATAGACAGGCTTTTTCATATCCTGGTAAGCATCTAGGGCCACGATACCTAAGCCTTGAGGATACAGTTCCCAACCTAAGTCGGACATATACTCAAAATTGTGTTCCATCCCTTTTTTAAACTTAAATCGGAAATAATGATTAAGTGCCACAAAATCAAAACTACCATGTACGAGGTTTATAAAATAATGGTTTAGGAGGTAATCATATACTCCAGCCAATAAGTGCCCTTTCAGCCCAATACCAGGACGGCGTTGCACTAGGGCTATATTATCCACCACTGAAACCTGAAAGCGATGATCTACTGATTTGATTGCATAGTAAGCTTCTTGGTGAGCTTTGGCCATTCTGTTCAAGGCCCTGTAAAACTCAAATAAGTGCCAATGCCGCGTAGGTGGCACACCACCAACAACGTAAAACATTACTGCATACTGCACGGGTTCATTGAGGGTCATCCAGAATTTCACTAAGTCTTTGTATTCTGAAGTCACCCGCTTGGCATAGCGCACAAATAGCTTAATTGCATCCTTTTGCAGCCAGCCACCATTTGCTGAAAACCAACGGGGCAAGGTGTAATGATTTAGTGTCACAAAAGGTTCAATCCCTCTGTCACGGAGAGCCTTAATCATTAAGCGATAATGATCTATTGCTTTTTGATCAAAAACCCCAGGCTCCGGTTCAATCCTTGCCCAAGAAATAGAGAATCTGTAAGCATTTAAGTTTATTTCCTTAAGAAGATCAAAGTCTTGTTCATATAATTGAAGGTGATTTACACCCTCGCCAGAAATATAGTTTCCGGGATTTTCAGCTTCTTTACGAAATCTCTCCCATTCTGGAGGCATAGCGCCCACAATAGATGCTTGATTGCGAATACGTTTTTCTGCAGTCACAGCTAAAGCGTCAGCTTCCTGATGTTCCCATTCACTCCAATCATCAACGGTATTTCCTTCAACTTGGTGATCAGAAGTCGCTGCCCCCCAGAAAAAACCCTCTGGAAATTCTAATTTCATATCCCATTATTACATGAAAGTGATAACATTTCATGAAGGAGCAAAAATATGATTAAAGATACCAAAACTGAATCTGTAATGTCGTATCCTCGCCCGCCGATAGTAAGAGAATGTCATTTGCCGATCTTAATTAAGTCCGACTCCCAACTGATTACAGAAACAAAACTTAGCTACCAAGTATTAGAAAAAACTCATCCACCTAGCTATTACATTCGCAAACAAGACATAAATATGCACCTTTTTGAACAAACTGATTACCATACTACTTGCGAATTTAAGGGGATTGCTACCTATTGGAACCTTAAAGGCACTGCCAAAACTTATGTGGCTTGGAGCTATGAAGATCCAACACCTCACTACCAGATAATTAAAGGGCTTTTGTCGTTTTATCCACATGAATTTGATGAGGTGAGGGTAAATGGTGAAAAAGTTAAGTCAGAAGACGTAGACTTTTACGGGGGATGGTGGACTAGTTGGATAACTGGGTAGGCTGACCCTTCTTTAACTCGTCCAATTCTTGCTCCAAATGATGAATCCTTCGTTCCAGCTTTAAAGAGGCACTAGCACCAAAAGTAGCATAGCTTAAGTACACCAATAATAACATCACGGCCAAAGATAAAAACACAGCAAGTCCGCGGTAAACATCAGTTAATGCTGCGACCATGCCCGCATAAACTTCGGCCTCAAAGTAGCCTGGCTGTACCGGCTCAACCTCTGTCTCCTCATTGCGGCCGCTGAAAAAGTCATCAATACCATCCAGAATATTCTGGGGATTTAAGCTTTCAATACGGGCATCAATTGATTGAAATGAGCTCAAGAGACCAACACTCTGTAATGAGTTGTCGGCGAGGGCAGTGAAGGGCGCCGCCCAAAAAAGGCCTATTACGCATATAGCCATTGCCAGCACGAATAAGGCCTTTAGCATAAAGTCGGCGCCCAGCAGAATCTGTTTCTTCACCACAAATACCACCACCAAGACTGCCATTATGGCCAAAATAATTGCTGTTATCTGCATTTAATCCTCTTCTCCTTCATTTCTACTAAATAGCGCATACAACCTTATTCTAACTGATTCTAGAGCCATGTAGTAGGCCGGAAAAGCTAAAATTACTAACAGAGTACTTGCTGCCAACCCAAAGATAATTGTAAAAGCTAAACTCTCCCAGAAAGGATCTGTTACTGCCAAAGGTAAAAGCCCTGCAATTGTAGTCACGGAAGTGGTCACCAGAGGACGGAAGCGTAAACGCACAGTCTCAGTAATGGCATCCACCAAGTTTTTACCTTGTTGCCGCAACTGGTTAGCATAGTCAACTAACAGAATAGTATTATTTACAACTATACCGGCGAGTGCAATTATCCCAATCATCACAAAGAAACTTAACGGATTATTGGTTACCGACAAGCCAGGAATCACTCCAGCCAGCGCAAATGGAATAGCTGCAAAAATTAGTAAAGGCTGTGTAAACGAGTTAAATAACACCACTAAAAGTCCATACATGATTACCAGGGCCGCCATAAAAGCAATTCCAGTTTGGATAAATGATTCTAAGTTATCTGACTCAATACCCTGATCAAATCCTAGGGCATCGGAAGCTAAATTTAACGTCTCTAACCTATCTTCATCAAAAGCAGCCTTAATTTCAGATTCTAGATCTTGAAGTACTTCGGAAGTCACATCATCTTCACTAAACCTCGCCTGGATTTGTACAAATCTTCGGCCGTCAAGTTTATTAATACCTTCTAAATCACCCACAATGACTTCCTCTACTTCCAGTCTAGTATCGCTCACCTCGTTTTCATAAACATAACTTTCAATAAAGTCACTTAAGGTACTTGTGGCAACTTCTAAATCAGCAGTCTGGGCATCATAGACCTGCATTTGAAATGGGAACTCGTTTGAAGGAGGGCCTGCAGAAATGATTCCTGCTGTTACTTTTGCGTCCTCATAATTCTCAAAATCTGCATTTAATTGTGCGACCAATTCTGGTGCAGTGATTTCACGTTCTTCCATAGGGGAGAGCTGAATTTGAATTGAGTAACCAGACGTATTAGGCCCTGCAGCACCAAACCCACCAAAGTAACTTCCATACTCTACATGTTCACCAATTTGATAAATAATATCCTCCACCTCTCGAGCGCGCTCTATGGCCTGAGGTATCGTTAGCTCTTGACTATCGGTAAAATTAACACTGACGCTAATTGCCTCTGAGTCCTTTTCAGTAGGGAAAATATCAAATTGTAATCGAGGACCAAAGAAACTAACATTCACAAATAGTACGACCAACGAAACAACGATCACCGCCAGCACTAAAGGCCAGCTTTTCACATAAGTATTTACGAAACGCGCTACGGCGGCGCCAACAAAATCTATAATGCCGCCGCCAAAGTTCAAAATTCTGTACCATGGCTGACGTCGCTGCTTTTCGGTAGTGGAGATTAATAACAAGTCTGCTAACCATGTAAACACGGTCAACGCTGCTATTAGCGAAATCGCCAAAGTCAATATAACTGTAATTGGTATTAGGGTAATAAACTCACCTAAAATCCCCCCGATCGCCAACATTGGTACAAAGACTGCCAATGTTGTAAGTGTACCCAAAGCATCGGCTACACCAATTTTTTGAATAGCTTCCTTTACAGCCTTCACTCCTTTTTGACCAGCACGCTTTTCTTGATCAATTGCCTCTACAACTACAATAATATCGTCCACTAACAATCCAATTACCAGAATTAGCCCAAACAAAGAAATCACGTTCAAGGTATACCCCATTAAATAGAGAGAAAAGAAAACCCCCGAAAGCACAAATGGCAAAAACAATGCTGATACTAAAGCCGCGCGCCAATTAATAAACAAAAGCACAACTATCACAATTACTAACAGAGCAGAAAGCGTATTTTGTTCGAGTGACGTAATTTGATTGTTCAGCTCCACAGCAATATCTGCACCATAAACAATCGTAGTTTCCGCGGAGATTACCTCATCATCGCGTAATCCCTGCACTGCATTACGTACTGCCTCAGATAACTGCACTGCGTCAAAGCCCTCAGCCTTATTTAGGCCTACATTTATTGCAGGAGCCACCTTTAATTCATCTTCACCTGAAGTACTCTCTTCACGATAAAGCACCCGCGAAAAAGCGACTCTTTCTTCGGTGGTTTGATTTGTGAAAGGATTTGTACGTTCCTCAAACTGTTGTTTTACCTCTATTTCGTCAACTTCATTTAATTCACTCAACTCAGCAACTATTTTATTTGCCACCTTTTCCAGCTCAGTCAGATTAAGCTCAGGGTTAGAAACGGAAAAAATAAACTCATACACACCATCAGCCGAAGCAGCATCAATAGCTGAAACAAAGACGTTAGCAGCTTGTGGTAATGCAAATTTATCCACGATCGCTTCCACCTCTGTAGCGCCTTCTGCCGAAGTCGTATCTTCCGTAAATCTGACAGACAAACTAAACCCATTAGCCGTAGTAGACGAATTAATTGATTCTACTATCTCTAAATCCGTAATAGCATCTTCCAGCGGTTTAGTGAGTTTATTATTAACTACACTAACATCATCTACAAAATAACTACCTTGCACAAACGCAATCGGGAACTGGATCTCAGGGAAACCTTCCCGCTTTAGCAGTGTAGTATAACTAACAAGACCGGCAACAAACACAGCCAATAAAATTAAAATAGAAGCGCGAGAATTCTTTACAAACCAACCGGAGACGCGCGCAATTGCATTATATTTTGGTGCTTTCATAGACATTTTGGAGTAAGTTTAAAATCAAAATGAGTATATCACCACCTCAAATTCTTGGCTCTAAAAACTATTTTCCAAAACGGGAATAGACCCCGTACACAATATTTACGAGAATGCCTACAAATACGGCCCCCACCGCTAATAATAAATCGAGTGGGGCATCGGCGGTGAGCGAAAAGCGAATCAAAATTGTAGAAATAATAAACATCGCGTTGCGGTATACAACCTGGTACTTCTCCATAAATGCATATGAAAGAAGCACAATCAGCACATCTGTAAAAATCATCACCGTAAACAGAGTACTAAAGTATTGATCCTGCACATCATAAATACTGATCACACTTCCTGTAGAAACATCTATCACCCAGCCAAAGAAATAGTACATCCCAAGCAACACGAGAATAACGGACAACGTAAGTGCAATTGTCTTTTTAGCATTCACAAACAAAAGTTTAGACTTGTCTGACACAAAAAAATCCTCATCCTTTTCGCAAATCTTGCCTGTAAACTTGAAGGCGGCCACCAAAGCAAACAAAACGACGGCCGCCACAATATCCAACCCAATATTCATCAAAATATCCCCTTGAGTAGACACAGCCTCTACACTAGTCAAATCGGAAGCATCTTTAAAAACACCCCACAACACAATCAAAGAAATCACCTGATACTGCCTGATAATCGAAGTTGTAATATTATTGGGGATTGCCGCAATCAACAAATACACCTCGAAGAGTAGAATTACTGCAAACGGTGTAAACACTGCAGATAAATAGTTTTCCCCCAGAGCCGACACAATCGGGAGGAAACTTAGTCCTAGATTATTAAACCAAATAACCACCAAATGGAGAATAAACAAAGTGACTGCAATGAAAACTATCACTTTTTGCACCTTGCGAATGTTTTCTTCGCAAAAAAGGTCATTATAAAGTTTCAACACGGGCTTCACCATGACAAGATTCTAACATGCGATCGCTACTTTTAATGTTGAAAACCTAGATTCCTAAATTTACTTCTAGAAGTAAATTTTAGTTCTAGAAGTAAATTCAAAGTAATGCATTTGACTAACTTTCCCCGCAGGGATAACCTATTAAAGATATTTTTGAACAGTATATTAATGGCTCAAATTACAGATATTCTGGCCCGTCAAATTTTGGATTCTCGGGGCAATCCTACAGTTGAAGTTGATGTTTTGCTGGATGATAATAGCTTTGGAAGAGCAGCGGTACCTAGTGGGGCCTCCACCGGTGCGCACGAAGCACTTGAACTGCGTGATGGCGATAAAAGCAAATACCTAGGTAAATCCGTAGAAAAAGCAGTAGAAAACGCCCGCACTACGATCCTGGAGGCAGTAAAGGGTAAAGATTTTGAAGAACAAAGTGAACTGGATTCCTTTTTGAATGAACTAGATGGAACTGAAAATAAAGGTAACTTGGGTGCAAACGCCATTTTAGGTGTATCATTGGCGTTCGCCTGGGCTAACGCCAACTCTCGTGAACAAAGTTTGTTTGAGTACATCGGTGATGTTTATGAAACAGAAGACTACAGTCTTCCCAGACCAATGTTCAACATTATGAATGGTGGTAAGCACGCTAACTGGTCAACTGACATTCAAGAGTTTATGGTAATTTCTCATGCGGAAATGTTCTCCGAGCAAATACAAATGGGTGTGGAAATTTTTCAACACCTAGGCAAACTTTTGGAGGCGAAAGGGCTTTCTACAAATATCGGTAATGAAGGGGGATATGCTCCTGGATTTAGCTCTAATCAAGAAGCTTTCGAGATTATTTCTCAGGCAGTGGAAAAAGCTGGCTATCGATTAGGAGAAGATGTTTCTTTTGCTCTTGATGTTGCTGCTAGCGAATTTTATGATGCTGAGCGCAATTTGTATGTTCTGAAAACTGAAGACCGAGAGTTGACCACCGCTGAGTGGAGTAGTTATTTAGACGAATTAATGGGAAAGTACCCTTTAATTAGTATTGAGGATCCGTTTGGGGAGGATCATTGGGAGGCGTGGCAAGAGTTCCATGCTACCCACAAAGAATTGCAACTTGTAGGAGATGATCTTTTGGTGACCAATAAAGACCGCGTTTCCAAGGCTATCGACACTGAAAGTTGTAACGCACTACTCGTAAAGGTCAACCAGATTGGTACTCTTACAGAGACTCTAGAAGCAATGTGCACAGCACAAAAGGCTGGTTGGAATAATGTAGTCTCCCACCGCAGTGGTGAAACCGAAGATGTCACAATCTCACACCTAGCGGTTGGAACTGCTTGCGGGCAAATCAAAACTGGTGCTCCAAGTAGAGGCGAACGCACCGCTAAGTACAACGAATTGATCCGCATTGCTGAAGAACTGTAAAAGCCCTAAAATAAAAATATTAGTTTAAGTGAATTTTAATGCTGCCCATTCGCGATAAGTTTGGTTCTAGATTATTCTTAGTGCTTACTACGCTTATCCTACTGTTGGCTACAATCGCAGTAGGAGTAGGCGGTGAGTATTTAATCCGGCTACGTGCTCAAGATAACTTCCGCCTGCAGTTGGTTGAAACTGCAGGCAACCTACAATCCCGGCTTGATAGTTATGGCCAATTGATACTGGGAATAGAAGCATTCATTACACTTAACGATAATGTCACCCTTTCTGATCTAAACGCCTATACTGAAGGCATTAGACTAAAACGAGATTTCCAGGGGGTATCTTCAATTGGTTTGGTGAGAGGGATTACAAAAGAGGAATTACCTCAATTTCGAGATAGCTTGACTGTAGAAGTAGCAGAGTTTACTACAGGCAGAATCAACACCTTGCCGTTGATGCCTACAGGAAATGAAATTTTGACTGAGGAAAATTCAATTGACGGCAAATATTATGTAGTTGAGTATATAGGCCCAGCTACTGATGACACTTTACGCATATCTGGCCTAAACACGGCACAATTCGCCGATAGAAGACAGGCAATCATCAAAGCGTTAGGAAGCGAAAAGTCTGTCGCTACAGACAACTTAGAGTTGGCTACCGGATTAAATGGCTTCATTCTGTATAAGCGAATCGCGACACAAGACGGAAACGCCGAGGATCTAATTGCCCTATCTTTCCGTTCAAATGACTTTTACCGTGAACTACTAAAAGACTTATTAAATACTCAAGACATTCGCGTCAGCCTCAAAGAAGCTGATAATTCAGTTTTGTTTGAAGAAGGCGGTATCATTGATCCTTATTTTAAAGAAGATATCATACTTAATTTTGGCGGCCGTCAGTTTGTATTCACACTTGAGGGGGATAAAAACTTCCGCCAAATTAGCACTTCTATAAATTTGCCCTTACTGCTTTCCGCAGCAGTGGGAATTACTTCAACTCTGATCCTACTCTTCATCATTAATTTAAATAAAACCAAAGAAGATACAGAAAAATTAGCAGCAGACTCTGCTTCTAAAGCAGAAAGGCTTGAAGATCAAATTCAGACTATTTTAGACAATACTTCAATTATGGTTTATGTTAAAGGTAATGATGGTAAATACCAATTAGTAAATAAAGAGTTTTCACGACTAGTAGGAGAGCAGACTATTAATATGATTGGTAAAACTGATTTTGATATTTTCCCTGCTTCGATTGCTGCCCGGATTGTCGAAAATGATCGTAAAGTAGTCAGTACAAAAGCTAGGCAGCAGTTCGAGGAAAAAATACCAAATACAAATGGCACTGAAGAGATTTACTACAGCCAAAAGTTCCCTCTGTTAAATGCCCAAAATGAAGTGTATGCTATTGGTGGAGTGTCTACCAATGTGACTGAGCAAAAGAAAAATACAGAAAAACTTGAAGAACGACGGGCCGAACTTGAAAGAGTAAATAATATGATGATTGATCGAGAGCTTAAAATGATTGAATTAAAGGAAAGAATCAAACAACTTGAACAGACAGAAGGAGGGGAACCGGATAATGAGCAAACTTGATAGCCCTTCCACAATGGAGATGGCACATCTAGCACTTTTAAGTCCAGATCTTATGTGTGCTATCGATGAAAAGGGTACTTTAATTGTGGTTAACGATACCTTCGCCAGCATTCTACAGCGCAAGGATGATGAATTAAAAGGAGAAAACTTTTTTACATTTATTTATAGTGATGACATTAGCGAGGTGGTTGATAAACTAAAGGAATTAAAACCTACAGAGTTTATCCGCTTCATCTTTCGCTTATCTATCACCGGACAGGGACCCGTCCAAATTGATTGGAGTGCTACCAAACATCAGAACCTAATCTACCTCACAGGAAGACAGACTTCGGCGATTGGATTTGACGCAGAGAATACTCTTGAAAATGAATCACTTAACGCCTTTTTGAAATACGCACCTGCCGCAATCGCCTTTTTTGACACCAACATGCGGTACCTAGCAGCCAGTCAGCGTTGGTATTCTGATTACAGCATTAAGGAGGAAATAATTGGTAAATCCCACTACGAAGTTTTTCCAATGGTTAGTGAAGAATGGAAACAAGTTCATGCCCACTGTTTACAAGGGAATATTGCTGAACGTGAAGAAGACAGTTTTGTAGATGTGAACAGCAAAACACAATGGATAAAATGGGCAATTCATCCCTGGTATACGAATGAGGGCAAGGTAGGCGGGATTATTATGTTTACGGATATCATTACAGAACAAAAGCAAGGTGAAAGAGAGCTCCTTAAACGCAACCGTGAACTAGAAAAACTAAAGCGTGCAACCTTAAATATTCTGGAAGATGTGGAAGCAGAAAAAAATAAGGCATCCCAAGAAAAAGAAAAATTATCTCTAATACTACAGAGTATCGGAGACGGCGTGGTAGTTATGGATCAAGATCAAAAGATATTACTTACAAATAAGATCACTTCTGACTTAACCGGCTATTCACAGTCAGAGTTGATAGGGCAGCCCTATTATGAGGTTTTGCGTTTTGTTGACAAATTTGGCAAGCCGTTTACTAAGTTTATAGATGATGTTTATGAGAGAGGTTTAGTGTCTTCATTAGGCAATGACGTTTCCTTGGTAAAAAAAGACGGAGAGGTCATTGCCGTTTCAGATTCAGCAGCCCCAATTAAAATTAATGACGTAATTACAGGTTGTATTGTTATTTTCAGAGATGCCACTCAAGAAAGAAAGGTAGATCAGATGAAGTCCGATTTTGTATCTATTGCTTCTCACCAATTGCGCACGCCGCTCACAGCGGTTAAATGGTATGCTGAACTCTTATCGAGCGAACTAGAGAAGGGTCCAGACGAGCATAAACAATTAGTAAACGAAATTGTGACTAGCAACCATCGTATGATAATGCTTGTTAATGATCTACTATCGGTCTCACGCATAGAACGAGATACGGATATGAATGTCAAGACTTCTGAACTTAATCTTAATAAATTGGTGGAGGAAACCATAAAAGAAAACTCAGCTTTGACCCGTAGCCAGGAAGTAAAAGTCTTGAATCAAGTACCCCAAGATTTAGAAATTACCGCAGATAAAGATAAATTATTTGAAGTTTTGAAAAATTTGGTCAATAATGGCGTAAAGTATTCATCTCGAGGAGGGCAGGTAGAAGTAGCAGCAGAACTTGTTCAACCAGGAGGTGAGGGTAACCAAAACGTCAGGATTACGGTGACTGATCACGGAATAGGAATTCCTGAACACCAAAAACCTGAAGTGTTCCGAAAATTCTTTAGAGCTGACAATGCAACTCGTTTGCAAACTGAAGGAAACGGCCTTGGTCTCTACATAGTCAAATCTTTTGTAGAGGCACATAAAGGACAAATAACTTTCGAGTCTGAAGAAGGAAAAGGAACAAAATTTATTGTTACACTGCCTAATACTTAATTATTAATACGCTTATATGCAAGATGAGTTAACACCAGAAACCGAGGAGCAAACATCAACTGAAACTACTGTTGCGGAAGATGCTCAAACTGTTTCAGAGGACGCTCAAGCTGATACCTCTGCTTCGGCTTCAATATTAATTGTTGAAGACGAAAGCCCTTTGGCCAACGCTGTGAATTTAAAGCTGAAAAGCGCTGGATTTGAAGTTCACCGCGCAGCTGATGGGGTAGAGGGTCTAGAGATCTTAGAACAAAATAAAATAGATTTAGTGTTACTAGATCTACTGCTTCCTAATTTAGATGGATTCGAGGTACTACGTCGTATCCGCGAAATGGGAAACAATGTACATGTCGTGATTACATCAAACCTAAGTCAGGAAGAAGATCGCAAAAAAGCAATGGATCTAGGTGCTAATGATTACTTAGTTAAATCAGATATTCAACTTTCTGAATTGGTTGAGTACATTAATAAACACCTTAAGTCATAGGAATATCTAAACTAAACAACTTAAACACATGCCCAACTCCGCACAAAAAGAAACAATTAAGGTAATTGATTTACTCGTTGAACAAAACTTTATTGATGCGGAGACTGCCACAGAGGCTAAAGAAAAAGGTGGAAAAGATGGCCCTGTAGCTTATTTGATTGAGCGCGGTAAAATCACCAAAAACTTGGTAGGCCAGGCAATTGCAGAATACTACAAGCTGCCCTATGGTTATCTAGACATTGGTCAAGTTGACAAGTCAGTATTAGGGCAAGTGCCTCAGCAGTTAGCTTATGAAATGAGAGCTATTGCTCTAGAAGTTACTGAGGAGCAAGCCATTATTGTTACTGATTCTCCACACAAAGTTGAGTTAATTAACGAAGTCTTAGCTGAGATTTTCCCTGATCGTAAGATTGTGTTCAAGTACGCACTTCCTGATGAAATTGATGAAGCCTTACGTGCATATCAAAGCTCAATTACAGAGAAGATTGAAGAAATTCTTAAAGAAAAACAAGGCTTTGCTAGTAAGATCTTCACAGCCATGGTGGAGGAATCTATTGCCCAGAACGTTTCCGACATTCACATGGAACCCGCTGATGAATATGTGAAAATTCGATTCCGTATTGACGGAAGTCTGGTAGAAATCACCCGTATTGAAAAAGATATATATGCCAACCTTATCAATCATATTAAAATCTTAGCTAAGCTAAGAATCGACAAGCATTACAACCCTCAAGATGGAGCTATCCGGTTCAAAACGAAAATCGGTAATGTGGATTTGCGTGTGTCTCTCGTACCTCTATTGGAAGGTGAAAAAACTGTAATTCGTATTCTTTCTAATTACGCACGTCAACTTTCATTATCCGAACTAGGTTTATCAGAAGTAAGTCGTAGGTTAGTAAGTAAAGCTAGTAAACTTACCTATGGAATGATTTTAACGACTGGTCCTACGGGTTCAGGTAAAACTACAACTTTGTATTCTATTTTAAGAATTCTAAATACACCAGAAACAAATATCACTACTATTGAAGACCCAGTAGAGTACAGGGTTGAAGGTGTAAACCAGATTCAAGTGAATCGTGATAACGATATTACTTTTGCTTCAGGACTGCGTTCGATTGTACGTCAGGACCCGAATATTATTCTGGTAGGAGAAATACGCGATCAAGAAACTGTAGAAATTGCTGTTAACGCCTCCCTAACAGGACATTTGCTGCTATCAAGCTTTCACGCTAACGATGCAGCCTCTACTATCCCTCGTATTCTGGAGATGGGAACAGAGCCATTCTTGTTAGCATCAACCTTAAAGCTGATTATCGCCCAAAGATTAGTTAGGCGCACTTGTCCTTATTGTAAAGTGAGTCACGAGTATGACAAACACGAGCTATCTGAACTCGTGCACGACTATAAAAAATTCTTTGAGCACGATTCTGCACGTCTTTATCGAGGTAAGGGTTGTGATCGTTGTAATGGCACTGGTTTCCTGGGCAGAGTGGGTATTTTTGAATTAATCTACGTCACGGAAGCAATTCAAGACTTAATTCTCAAAAGATCTTCTGCTAAAGAAATCTGGGAAGCAGCTCGTGATGAAGGTGCTGTGTCTTTCTTTGAAGATGGTCTACTTAAGGTAAGAGAAGGAAATGTAGCTCTTGAAGAACTTGTGCGAGTTGCCCCTCAAGAGATTGATAGTGAGAGCGTTTACAGCTAAACTGCAATATGAAGAAAAAAGCTAGATGGATAAATCCGCTTGCCAAGTTGATGGAAAGTATCAACGATCCAGACGGTGGTTTACAGTTCTCATATCAAGTAACCCAAAAGAGAAGACTTTTCGATTCTTTGGCAGCCATGTTGAGGGCCGGGATCGATATCACTGCTGCACTTGAGAGTTTGCTGCGGGAACGGCGTAGCACTTTTGAAACAAATCTTATCACTCAAATGGTTGCTGACTTGCATGATGGTATGCCTATTTGGAAGACCCTAGAGAAGTATGACATGGTTCCCACTCAATTGTTGGCACTAGTAAGAATTGGTGAGGAATCAGGTACTTTGCCTCAAAATATTCGAGCGGTGCAAAGACAGATGACAAAAAACAAGCAGTTTACGGCCAGACTTCGTTCGGCTAGTCTTTACCCTGCATTTGTGTTTGTGTTGCTAATGGTAGTCACTACTGTGGTCATGGTATTTGTGTTGCCCAGATTGGCCGATGTGTATGACAGTTTTGGCAATGATCTTCCGTGGTATACAGAGGCACTAATTACATTGGGAGAGTTTATGGAAAAATATGGGTTAGTTGTTGTACCATGGTTTATAATTCTGACGATTTTAGCTGTTTATTTTGCCTTCTTCCATAAAAAGTACAAATGGATAGGTGAAAGAATCATGTTTAATTTTCCATTGATTGGAAAATTAGTTATCGAGTTGCAGGTAGCCCGCATGGGTCAGATGCTTCATAACCTAACAATGGGTGGTATCACTATAGATAAAGCATTAGCTCTGCTAGTAGACACCACAGACAATCATATTTATCGTAACTTTTACGCGCAAATTAACTACGAATTACTTCAAGGTCATACAATCGGTTACGCTTTTCAAAAAATAAAACGCTCTTCTAAAATCCTACCGTTAGTAGCCCAGCAGATGATTATTAGTGGAGAACAAACTGGAGAGCTTGTACTGTCTTTTCAACAAGTTGGGGAAGAATTTGAACAGCGCACCGAAACTTCTGCCAAAGACTTTGGCACAGTATTTGAACCAATTTTGATCGTTGGAGTATGGATAGGTGTAGCATTAGTAGCCTTTGCCGTAATTATTCCGTTGTACAGCGTTGTTGGCAACTTTGATTCTATTACTAACCCCACCACCGCTTCACCAAACGATCTCTCTACATCTGGTGTCATAGATTTTGGGAATAACAATGACGGTGAGGATGAAGGTGGTGACTCTTTGGAAGACATTTTCAATCAAAATAAAACCAGCAGTAGCCAGACATCGTCCAGCACCAGTGTTAGCACTTCAAGCGCAGCTAGAAGTGCGGAAGAAACTAAGGATGATGAATTAAGTGGTGTCGAAGAAGGGTCAGATATTGATTTTAGCCCTGACAGATAGACTGCATGCAACCTTATCTTAAAAAAGTATCAGCTTTCACCTTACTTGAGGTGATATTAGTGGTAGCAATTCTAGCTTTATTAGTTAGTGCTGGTTTATCTATTGGCATCCGTTCATTTAGCCAGCAGCAGCTAACGGCAAATAGGGATCTAGTGGTGAACATGTTGTATCAAGCTCAAGCATACGCCAGAGCAGGTGTGAATGATACAAATTGGGGAATTCGTATTCAGCCAAACAATCAGTTGTACTTGTTTTCGGGCAACACTTTTGCCACCAGAGATGTAAGTGAGGATGTTATCTTTAACCTAAGTGATACCATAGTGGCAAGCGGAACAACAGAAATTGTATTTAATAGAGTTTCTGGCTTTCCAGTTAGCACCGCCGCCATCAGCATAGCTGATGGCGGCGAAACTTTACCTATAAACATCAACAGCATTGGGACAATTGACCTGTAACCAAAAGTTACCCAGTTTTTCCGCGGTAGAGATTATTATTAGTGTGGCAGTTATTGCTTTTGTTGTAATCACTATTGCAGGTACAATCATTGGAGCCACAACTGGTCCAGCCTCGACTGCTGAACAAACCCAAGCTGCTGAATTATTAAATGAAGGATTTACAGCTGTTAAAGCTATTAGGGACAACGATTTTGCTTTACTGTTAGCAGGCTCACATGGGCTTCAAAATAACGGTAATCAATGGGAATTAAATGGAAGCAGTGATTCAATTGAAGGCTTTACCCGTACTGTTTCCATTACAAACATAGATGCGAATACTAAAGAAGTGACAGTAGATATTAGCTGGACTCCACAATTAGGAGGTCCAAAGTCTATCAGTTCGAGCCAGGTAATTACTAACTACTTAAGAACAGTGGCGATCAATCCCCCTACCGGCACTCCAGTAGACTGGTCAACTCCTCAAATAGTTGGAAGAGGAAACACAACTGGCAATAACGACGGTCGTGATGTGCGTATAAACGGTAACTATGCCTACGTAATAAATTCTGGGGGTAACAACGACTTTACAGTGTTCGATATCTCAGATATTACTAATCCCACCAGCATCGCCACCCTAAACGTGGCTAATAATGCAGCACGTATGGCTTATAGTAATGACTATGTGTATATCTCTTCCAGTGACAACAACAATGAAATCACAGTAGTAAATGTCTCTAGTCCTAGCAACCCAAATATTGCTACCACGATTAATTTACCCCGTAATGCAAACGTAAATGGTCTATCAATTCGTGACAATTACCTATACGCCACGCGCAGCAGAGACACTGGGAACGGCGCAGACGAATTTATTGTCATTGATATTGCTAACCCAAGCAGTCCCAATATTGTAGGTGGTGTGAACTTAAATCAAACAGTTTTTGATGTTACTTTAGTCGGAAACTATGCATATTTATCTTCAGCAAATAACGCCGCAGAAGGATACATTATAAATGTCACTAACCCGACCAATCCTACCACTGCTGGAACTATTAACTTGTCAGGCAACAACGATGGTTATACAGTGGGGGCCACAAGCACTCATTTATTTCTTGCCAGACTAAATAGTAATGTACATGTCTTTAGCCTCAGCAACCCTACTAATCCTCAAGAGGTGGCTGTTTTTGATGCCGCGGGTAGAGTTGAAAGGATTATGTTCGATCCCACTTCAACTTATGCCTTTATGCCAAATAGTCAGAACTATAATATGGACTTTGAAGTGGTGGATATTAGTACTATTACATCTCCAGTACAAATTGACCACCTAAATACAAATGGCATTCAGTACAGCATGGACTTTGACCCATCACGCAACTTAATAACTTTAGTAGGAAACGCCGATAACGAAGAGTTACTGTTAATTTCCGATAAAGTGGTATTGGCCCCGGGCGAGGATCTTTGCAGGGTAAACTATAATATTGGAAGTCAGTGGGCTACAGGATTTACGGTAACTGTGGTAGTTAATAATATTAGCAGTAGTGACATTAGTAGTTGGCAAATTGCATGGGGCTTTGATGGCAACCAGAACATAATTAACTATTGGAACGCCAATATTTCTCAGAGCGGACAAAATGTTATTGGTGAGAACCTTACCTATAACTCTACTATCCCTGCGGGCGGCAACCAGTCATTTGGCTTCCAGGCCACATACTCTGGCACAAATGGTCCAATTACTAGCGATCAATTTACTGTTAACGGCATTCAATGCGTAAACTAAAAGCTTTCTCTGCTGTAGAAATAATTATTAGCGTGGCAATTATTGCTTTTGTAGTTATTGGCGTAGCAGGAGTCATAATTGGGGCAACTACTGGCCCCACTAATACCTCATTACAAACTAAAGCCAATGAGATCTTAAATGAAGGCTTTACAGCTGTAAAATCTATCAGAGATAGAGATTTTGCTTCTCTTTTAGCCGGCGAGCATGGGGTTCAAAATACTAGTAATCAGTGGCAACTCAACGGGAGTAGCGACATCCAAGATGGCTTTACTAGAAGGGTCAACATCACCAATGTAGATACTAATACCAAACAAATTTTGATCCAAGTCGATTGGGCTAGTGAGCTAGGCGGTACTAAGAGTATTTCTTCGACCCAAATAATTACTAATTATCGCCGGAGCGTGGAGATAGCACCACCGCCAGGCTTACCAACTACAGACTGGTCAACGCCGCAAATTGTCGGCAAGGTAAATTTACCTGCGGATGGAAGAGATGTGCGTCTGAACGGTAATTATGCTTATGTGATTACGACAGGAAGCAATAATGACTTTTTAATCTTTGATATCTCAAATCCTGCCAGTCCTACTCAAGTAAGTTCACTGAATATTGTCAATAACCCGGTACGCATGGATTATGCGAACGACTATGTATACGTTACTACTAGCAATCTCAAAGAAATAGTGGTGATTAATGTTGCCAATCCTACTAATCCTTCCTTGGTTAGACAAATTGACCTACCTACTGGAGCCGATGCTAACGGGTTACGTGTGGTAGGTGAATACTTGTACGTTACACGAGCCTCTAATTCGAAAGCCAATTCAAATGAGGTGACTGTGCTTAGCCTTTCAAATCCAGGAAATCCAACTGTAGTTGGAGGTTTTAACCCAAACCAGACAATATATGACATTGAGGTGGTAGGAGACTATGCGTATGCAACTTCTGCTTGGAACGACGGTGAGGTATATATTTTAAATGTTAGTAACCCAGCCGCTCCCACTAGTGCTGGCACTATCAATCTCCAAGGCAATGTGAATGGCTATTTTATTGGGCGTACAGGCAGATATCTATTTGTAGGCAGAACAAATACCAATGTAGTTATTTACGATATTCTTAATCCCACCTCTCCACAAGAAGTAGCTGCCTATACGGTTGCTGGCACTCCGCAGCGAATTATCTTTGATACTAGTGGACAATATGGATTTATTCCGAATAGCACAAATTATAACGCTGACTTCGAGGTCCTAGACCTTTCAACAATTACTAGCCCCAACCAACTTGATATCCTTAATAATGCAGGCACTCAGTACAGTGCTGATTATGATAGTACTCAAAACTTAATCGCACTAGTAGGAAATGGGGTTAACGAACGTTTGATTTTGGTTAAGGATCAAGTAGAACTGGAGCCTGGCGAAGACCTGTGCATGGTTAACTATACGATCCAGAACCAATGGGCGAATGGATTCGTAGTTGATGTCAGAATTAATAACGTTAGTAATAATGAAATTAGCAGTTGGAAAATAGAGTGGAATTTTCCAGGAGATCAGAATATTATTAATTACTGGAATGTTAATCTCTCACAAAGCGGTCAAGCTGTAATAGGGGAGAATTTAGGCTACAATTCTACGATACCGGTGGGGGGAAGCCAGACGTTTGGTTTCCAGGCAACTTACAGTGGCGCAAATGCTGCTTTAGCGAGCGATCAATTTACTGTTAATAGAGTGCAATGTATAAACTAGTTAAAAAAGGTAGTATGGCGGCCACAACCTTATTTGAGTTAATTATATATATTGGCGTGGCCGCCATCATCGGCATAGTAGTGGTAAACCTTTGGCAAATAATCCAGCAAACTAACCAGCGTAATCAAGTAGTACAACTAACCACCCATCAAGCAAATAGTGCCATGCAGGTAATGTTATACCTGGTCGAAGTAGCTGATAGTGTTACTGCGCCAGCCACAGGGGATAATGCTAGTACACTTCAACTCGTAATCAGCGGAGTCAACAATACGATTTCAGTCCAAGGGGATAGACTGCGCCTAACACAAGGCGCCAGTGAAATTGACCTTACAACCAGTGATTTTAATATTTCAGGCTTCAGCGTTAGTAATGCGGGAAGTTCAAATGACAGTATTCAAATAAGCTTTCAACTGGCTCCAGATAACCCAGATAACGAACCGAGTCTAGATTTTACATATGTAGCTTCAGGAAATTATGCTAGACCTTACTAAACAAGAAAAGTTTGACGGCTACATTGCCTTAACAAGTGTGATGATTTTATTAATAATCGTGGGAGTATTTATGAGTTACGGCTTTCTGAATATTATTAGCTTTAATGATACTAGTTCAGTAACCCGCGACGCTGTGCAGGCGCACAGCGTCGCCAACTCCTGTGCTGAAATCGCCATCAGTCAGCTTCAGGAGGATTTTACCTATGCTGCAGGCAGTGTTTACGGAGTGGGAAGTTACACTTGTACCGTCTCTAGTATCACAGGCACGGGCAATACAAACCGTACTGTGGAGACTACTGCCCAAGTAGGGCTTTCCCTAGTTAGGGTGCAGGTAGTTATTGACACAATTCGTCCAAATGTCATAATAAGCCAATGGGAAAGAATCTAAAACCCGCATTTACTTTAATCGAAATTGTTTTAGCTATTGCTGTCCTTGCAATTCTGAGTGCAGCTACCATTAGTGCGGTAAATCCAGCACTGCGGCTTTCACAAGCAAGGAACCTAGAACGTAGCAGCCATGTTGCGCAAATTTTAGCGGGAGTGAAAGGCTACGCATCGGAACAGGGTCAACAACTTTCAGATCTCGGCTCTATACCTACATGCCCGTCTACAGCAACTATTGGAACAGCTGGTATTAATCTAGGGGCTACATTAGTAGATGAGTACATTACCCAAATGCCAACAGATCCCACAACTGGCAACTTGGCAAATACAGGGTATACAATATGTCGAACAGCCTCAGGAAGAGTAGAAGTAAGTGCACCCAATGCAGAGTTAGGCGAAAATATATCTCTACGCTCATAGCCCGACTAGTAGTATCCAATCTGGTAGCATAATTAAATATAATTCTGTATTATTAAACATGGACTTATTCATTTTCTTATCTCATTTTCTGTTTATTGGTGGTACCTTCTTTGGAGGGGTAGTTGTGGGTGTTACTTATAAAGACAAGCTAGTAAAAACGGTCAAATTCCTGTTCAAGCAAAAATGAGTGCTTCAGAGACATCTCATGGATTTGACGACACTCAGTTACTCAACCAGCTTTTAGCCCTGGAGTTATCTGACATACAAGTCGTTGAGTACCACCTATAAAAAAAGTAGACATTTCTTGATAGCACTTAATAAGTGGCTAGATTCGTTTGAAAGCGAAGAATCGTAATTTTATATTTTCCCTACTTTGTGCTAAAGTCCATCACGTAATTACATTTGATATATTATATGTAAATAATGGCTAAAAAGAAGACTAAACTAGTGTACGGCAATATAGATGCCACAGCCGACTTTGCACTATACTTTGAGCATGTAAAGTTAGCCGACCTCACTCGCGTAGATCGATCTTTGTATCAGGAGGCCTTGGACCGTGTTGGTACAATATTGCTTAAAGATCTGGAAGCACGTGAAGATTATGATCGCCAGCAAGGTGATGCTAACTTTGGGATTCGCAAAACTTTAGAGTTCTTGCGTAATGCAACTAGTGTTAAAGATTTAGCTGCAGCATAAGCTGGACCAGAAGAAGGTAAATTGAACGCGCGGCCAGCTTCGCTGGCCGCGCGGCGTTCAACCAATCAAGTATTTAGGCACTTGCAAATAGATCTCGTCCATCCATCACCTGAGGCTGAGGCAACCCCATAATCTTTAGTACTGTTGGAGCCAGGTCACACAAGGTCCCCATCATCACCTCCGGTGGCATTTTACGGTTCTCCGTCACATATATCAGTGGCACCATATTTAACGAGTGCTCAGTATCCACCTCACCTGTTTCTAGGTTGATCATTTCCTCGATATTTCCATGATCAGCAGTAATAATAATCTCTCCGCCTTTTTCTAATACTTTCGGTACAATCTTTCCTAAACATTCGTCTGCTACCTCTACCGCCCGAATCCCAGCAGATAATACTCCCGTATGGCCAACCATATCAGTTAGCGCAAAATTAACAAAAATAAAGTCATACTTATCTGATTCAATTTCTTCAATAAGCCTTTCAGTGACCTCATACGTGCTCATTTCAGGTTTCTCATCATAAGTTTTCACCTCTCTGGGAGAAGGGATTTCTACGCGATCCTCCCCTGGGAAGGCTTCATTCCGGCGGTTATTGAAAAAGTAAGTGGCATGAGGGTACTTTTCAGATTCAGTGATACGCAGCTGCTTCAAACCTGCGTTGGAAATAATTTCTCCAAGTGTCTCCTGCGGGTGCAGTGGTGGAAATATCTGTAAATCAGGGAATTGATGGTTAGCGCTGTTCTCTTTATCATCATCAATCAAATCATCTACTAAATCAGATTCATTTTCAGGTTTTTCCTCAGTCTGTGCTCGTTGCATGGGAATTCCTTTTTGATAGTTAGAGAACCCGGCATAAAGGACATTTTCCCGCTTCAAGCGATCAAAGTCACTAAATTCCTTAAACTCAAAAGCCATAGTAATCTGCATTGCTCTATCCGCACGATAGTTAAAACAGACCACAGCGTCATTATCTTGCACAACCGCTACAGGCTCTTCATTGTCACCAACGATTACACATGGCATTACAAACTCATCAGTTTCTCCTTGCGCATATGCATCTTCTACCGCGTCACGATAATTCTTAAACCTACGTCCTTCGCCTTTCACCATCATGTCGTAGGCTAGAGCGGTACGCTCCCAACGCGAATCGCGATCCATGCCATAAAACCGACCTGTCAAACTCGCGATTTGTCCCACCCCAATTTCGTTCATCTTATTTTGCAAAGAATCTAAGTACCCAATCGCTGACTTGGGTGATGTATCACGACCATCCAAAAGTGCATGTACAAACACTCTGTCTGCTGCAAACCCTTGGCGCTTCGCAAACTCCAAACAAGCATACAAATGTTCCTGCGAAGAATGCACCCGACCATCACTTACTAATCCTATAAAATGCAGACTTGAATTATGCTCTTTGACGTGATTTGCCACCACAACTAGATTGTCATTATCATAAAAACTGCCATCACGAATTGAATCATTAATTCTAGAAATTTCCTGCTTTAAAAGACGACCAGCTCCAATAGTCATATGTCCTACTTCACTATTCCCCATCACGCCATCAGGAAGTCCCACATAATGTTCAGAAGCCTGCAACAAAGTATGACAATATTTTGGCCAATACTTATCTAAATTAGGAGTATTGGCCAGGGTCACCGCATTACCTTCGTTTGGTACATCAACTCCAAGTCCATCTAAAATCAACAACACAACTGGTTTAGGTCGAGATTCGCTCATATTTGAAAATTTAGAAGTATATTCAAGTCAGTATAAGCTTGTTATTGGTTAGGTGCAAACATCATTGCCCCAAATATAGCAGTTGTTGCAATAGCAATTACTGGCCACGTAACTCTACTGCTTTGTATTTAATACTTTTTTTACATCCGCCTTGCGGTAATTTGGCCCTTTTAAGGCTTTACCGTCTTCTCGTCGAATCGGCTTGCCGTCTTCGCCTAACTTACTCATGTTGCTTGCATGCACCTCATCAAATACAGCTTCCAACTTATCCTGCAGACCATAAGCCACAGCTGTTCCAAAAGTTACGTACAGCAAATCTGCTAACTCCTTGGCTATATTCTCAATAGGCTCGCTACGCATTGCCTCCATAAGCTCCTTTAGCTCTTCTCGCATTAGATTCTCACGTAACTGGAGCTCCCGATCTGGAATTCCTGACAGCAATTCATTGCTATAAAATGACTCGTAGGCTTTATGAAACTCTAATAGTTGTGTTAATTGCTTCTTCATAATGTTAGTGTAACATGCAAGAATGCATCATGCGTACTGTCAGATTTTAAGTATAATGAATTCATGATTAACTGGCATTACCCTTTCACAGTAGCACCGGCCGAAACAATTGCTAGCACTGGAGTAAATTCCACTAATGAAGGTGACAGCATTACATTTAACGCCGCTGCAACGGACTCCTAAAACAGCATCATCTACCGGAGTAGAACTGCTTAGCGTGTTGAGTTATGACTTTACAGATGCCCTAAGTTATGGTTTAGTGAATGCAGGAAATATCAAACCAACGGGCAGTGCCCGGGAAAGTAGCTAAATGGTAGCTAAATTTACTAACTAAGAGCTTTACGAATATGAACTCAAAAATTATTCCCATCGTGATAGTAACTTGGAACAACGAGGAAGATATTGGCGAATGCTTGGAAAGCATTCGCCGTCAAACGCACCAAGACCATCCGGTGATAGTAGTAGATAATGCCTCTAGCGACAGAACTCTAGAAATTTTACGTGGTGACTTTCCAGAGGTGACAGTATTGCCTCAAACAGAAAACCGCTTTTTATCGCCGAGTAATAATCTCGGCATTCGGTATGCCATTAGCGAATACAACCCCGAATACTTATTAGTACTAAACCCAGATGCCAAACTAGACAATTTACTTCTAGAGGTATTAGCTTCAGTTCTAGAAGTAAATTCACGGGTAGCAGCTGTGGGTCCTAAAGTGAAGTTCTGGAAATCAGCCAAACAGGGCAAACTCAATTCAGCTGGTTTAATTTTTGATGGCTTTATGCAGGCTTATGATCGGGGGTTTATGGAAGCGGATATGGGTCAATTTGATCAGCAAGAAGAGGTATTTGGGGTAACAGGCGCCTGTATTATGTTTCGTACTCAAGCACTAGAACAGGTTGGCTTTTACTGGGAGGAAATTAAAATGCATTTAGATGAGGTGGAATTATTCATTCGCTTAAACAAGAAGGGATGGAAAACCATTTATGAGCCCAAGGTTACAGTTTGGCATGCATACATGCGCTCTTCGAATAAGCAACCGTCAGATTTTGTGGATAAGCGTAAATTGCATGCATGGCTGAAAATAGCTCTCCGGCATTATCCTCTAAAAAGCAAGCTGGCGATGGTGAAACAGTATTTAAAGTTGAAATACAAACATAATGCAAACTGATACCTTTTACAACCAGTGCCCAAATGAATAGTAGCAAGTACAAAGAAATAAACATGATTGCCGTGGCGACGGTGCCACAATTTTATTTCCCTCTGAATATTATGACGGCGTCGCCGCTGCGTTACAGGGTGTCCCACAATTGGCTGAGACTGTGTTTCAGCTTGAACTTAGGGTCGGTACCATCCCAGTGAAGGACATTTACGCTGCTGGAAAGCAAATCAGGCTACCCTTGTGGGCAGAGGAGTGAGTTATGCCGAATCATTACTTAGCAACCTGAATGATCTTGAATAATCTGGTAAGTAGGAGACATTTGCTCTATGGTTCACATGTATCACAAGCGGTTAACATAACATGTACCGTATTTGAACGCGAAGATAACCATATTCATTTTATTGATGGTAATGACGGAGGATATGTCAAGGCTGCAAAGGAACTTAAACTTCAGCTCAGCGCATCTCAATAAATTGGGACTAGGTGTTTTGTGAATTTTATGCTATAATATGTATAGTATAGTTGTACTGCGTAAAAGTTAGGTTTTCCCCAAGAATGCTTTCAGGTTTTATTCGGTACAAGAATTAATTTAAGTATCGAAATAAAATCTATGCCACAGCAATATAGGCCTATGTTTGGCCCTAAGACAAATGCGGGTAAATCTGGTTCCCGCCCAAATAACAATAACCGGAAATTTAGTAATAGCAACAGAAGTTCTAACCAAGACAGAAGAGCTAGTTCTGGACGTGGATCAAATCAGAGCCGCAGATCCGGTAATGACCAACAAAGCTCTCAAAGTTCTGAGAATCGCGACAGTAACCACATCGGTTTTTCCAACAGGAACGACCGTGGTGGTAGACGTGATAGCAGAGGTGGTTACGGCAACCGCGGCCGCCGCTCAGGTGGATTTAGCGGAGGCGGAGGCGGCAGAAGAGGTGGACGCGGCCAGAAAAATAATAATACACCAGCTAGTCACTACATTGCTGAAGGCTCACCAGTAGAAAAAAAAGAAGACAAAAAACTGGATACCTTCAGATTTGAAGAGTTAGAACTGAAATCAGGGCTGCTTAAGAATATTCAAAATAAAGGCTACCAACAGGCCACCGAAATACAAGATGCTGCTATTCCAATTATTTTGGATGGCCATGATTTGCTTGGTATTTCAGCTACAGGTAGTGGAAAAACCGCCGCCTTCTTAATCCCAATGGTGCACAAGCTAACTACACAGAAAACGCAACGCCTGATGGTGATTGCCCCTACTCGTGAATTAGCTATGCAGATCCATACTGAACTAATCTCATTAATAAAAGGGTCGCCACTGCGCGCCGCTTTAATTATTGGAGGCGCGAGTATCGGTCGTCAGATCCGCGACCTTTCAGGTCGCGTAGACATCATCATTGGTACTCCTGGTCGCATTAAAGACATGTATGATCGTAAACATTTACACCTAGATCTGATTAACAACATTGTATTAGATGAGGTTGATCGTATGTTGGACATGGGATTCGTGGATGAAATCCGTGACATCTTCAAACAAATTGCTGATGTCCGTCAATCACTATTCTTTTCTGCCACAATTGAGCATCGTATTACTCAAATTGTAGGAGAACTAGTTGACTCGCACAAAACTATTGAATTCGGTGTAAACGAACCAGGCAAGCATGTAACACAGGCCGTAATCGGCTTCCATGATACTTCAGAGAAAATGCATAAGTTAAAAGAACTACTAAAGCAACCTGAAGTTGAAAAATCTATTGTCTTTGTAGAAACAAAAAGCTATGTGGATAAAGTGGCGGATGAATTGTCTAGAGCTGGTTACAATGTAGAAGCCATTCATGGTGGTAAAACACAAGGACGTCGTACCAAGGCAATTAAGCTTTATCGTGATAATAAAGTGAACATCTTAGTGGCTACCAATGTAGCAGCACGTGGTTTGGATGTTAGTGATATCACTCACGTGATTAACTTTGACGAGCCCCAAAACTACGATGAATATATTCACCGTATCGGCCGAACCGGACGTAATGGAAGAACAGGCTTTGCGTATACCTTTATTGAGGCGCACCGCATTAGATAACTTTGCTAAGTAAATAGGACTATGACATTCGCTGATACACCTCAAGACCGGATTCGCAATGTGGCTATTATTGCTCACGTTGATCATGGTAAAACCACCTTAGTTGATGCTTTTCTAAAGCAGACCAATCTGTTTCGTGAGAACCAGATGGAAATGCAGCAAGAAGCAATCTTAGACTTTAACGAACTAGAGCGCCAAAAAGGCATTACTATTAAGGCGAAACACGCTTCAGTTATGTACAAAGAACATAAGATTAACATTGTGGATACACCAGGACACGCTGATTTCGGGGGAGAGGTGGAGCGAACGCTAAACATGGCTGATGGGTGTTTACTAATTGTAGATGCTCAAGAAGGCCCTATGCCGCAAACAAAGTTTGTACTTAAACAGGCTCTTAAAACAGGCTTAAAGCCAATCCTGGTTATCAATAAGATTGATAAAGAGTATGCCAATCCGGCTAAGGCTTTAGATAAAGTGAATGATTTGTTCTTAGAGTTAGCTGAAAGCGACGATCAGTTAGATTTTCCAGTTTTCTATGCAGTAGGACGTGACGGTAAAGCTTTTAGTGAAATGCCAACCGGAGATATTGCCACCACAGAGGGTGATATTAGTCCTTTGCTTGACGCTATCATCGACAACGTCCCAGCACCTAAAGGCGACCCTGCTGCATCAGTGCAGATGCTAATCACCACTTTGGACTTTGATCCTCATTTGGGACGGTTGTTAGTTGGTAGAATTAATCGTGGACAAGTTTCACTAAAACAAAATTTATTAGTGCTCGATGGTGAAAAGCAGCTAAGAGGACAGGTGAAAGCTCTTTTTGTTCGTCAGGGACTAGGCTATTTATCGGTAGATTCCGCCAGTGCAGGGGAGATTGTAGCCGTAGGTGGAATTGATTCTAATGCAATTGGTGGGACGCTTGTAGATCCCGCCCAACCAGATGCCCTACCTAAAATTGAACTATCTCCACCTGCTGTGCAGGCTAAGTTTGAAGCAAACACTTCTCCATTTATGGGAAAGGAAGGCAAGTTTGTAAGTGCTAAACAACTGCAGCAGCGCCTAGAACAGGAGCAACAAATAAATATAGGATTAGACATTACAAAAGCCGAGTCTGGCAGTGGGTACGTGGTAGCAGGACGCGGCGAACTACAATTAGGCATTTTTATAGAAGAGCTTCGCCGCGAAGGATATGAATTCCAAGTGCGTCGTCCCGAAGTTATTCTCCGCGAAGAAAATGGCCAAACAGTAGAACCATTGGAAGAGCTAGTGATTGACGCACCTTTAGAGTATCAGGGAGCAATTATTACAGCACTGAGCGATCGCAAGGGTGAACTTTTAGAGATGGGTACTGACGATCGCAATATTCATATGGTCTACAAAATCATTACTCGTAACCTAATCGGTTTACGCGCTGACCTCACCAACATCACTAAAGGAACCGTAATTATGGGTAATCATATTATTGATTATGTCCCCTTCAAAAAGGATGCTGCAGATCTATACCGTAAGGGTGTATTAATAGCCTCAGAAACTGGAACTTCTGCCGCTTACTCGCTAAACACCATTCAGGAGCGTGGAGAATTATTTATTGGTGCAAGTGTAGATGTTTATGAGGGCATGATTGTGGGTATTAACAAATATGATCAAGACATGGAAGTAAATGTAAGTAAGGAACGCGAAAAGTCAGGTGTGCGTCGTAGTTCTGCCGAAATTACCCAGGTAGCATTAAAACCTACTAAAGATCTGACCATCGAGTTCGCACTCACTTTCATTAATGATGATGAAATGATTGAAATAACTCCTGAAAGTATCCGTTTGCGCAAGGTTTATCTTAAAAGACATGAGCGCGAGTGGTCTAAACGTGAAAACCTGACTGACTACGCCAAAGCGCAGCTAGGCAAAGGATAATGATCACTCAGTTTGCTCAAGACAACCAGTTACCCAGCTACCGCATAAAACAGTTCTATCAACAGTTTTATCAGCAGGGTATTGGTTCATTTGAAGAGCTTAGTAACTGGCCCAAAGAGTTACGCACTAAGTTGGCAAATTCCGTGGAATTTATGAGCCTAGATGTAGATAAACAATTTGTATCTGCAAAACAAGACACTATTAAAGTCCTCTTTACTAGAAAATCCGACGGACAGCGGATCGAAACTGTGTTAATGCGTCATGCTGATGGACGTAATACTGTATGTGTGTCCTGCATGGTGGGTTGCCCGGTAAATTGTAACTTTTGTGCCACTGGCAAAATGGGCTTTGGGGGAAACTTATCCTCTCAAGAAATTGTAGACCAAGTACTTTACTTTCAGCGCTATTTAAATGCCTTGAAGGAGAGTGGCGAGCCCAGGGTAACTAATGTGGTGTATATGGGAATGGGCGAGCCAATGCTGAACTTAAAAGAAGTACAAGGCTCCCTAGATATATTCACAGACCCTGACAAGCTAGGCATGGGAGCACGCAGATTTACTGTTTCCACATCTGGTTACATTCCTCAATTCAAACAATTGGTAGCAAACGGTTATCGTGGCCGTGTAGCCATTAGTCTGCATGCTCCAAACCAGGAGTTGCGCGCCAAAATGATGCCTGTGGCTAAAATCTTCCCATTAGATGCCTTAATGCAGACGCTAGATGAATATGTAGAAATAACAAACAAGCGCATTAGCTATGAGTATATCCTAATTAAAGGTGTGAATGACCAGCCAGAGCATGCTCAGCAGTTAATCGATATATTTAGTAATCGCCTCCATCATTTGAACTTGATTCCTTACAATCCGATTCGCGAAGTAGAGTATGCACGTTCATCCGAGGAGAATATTCGCCAATTCACATCTAGGTTGGCAAGTGCTGGTATTAATTATACGATCAGAGTGACGATGGGTGACGATGTTGATGCAGCTTGCGGCCAGCTTGCAGACCGCGAAAATCGCCGCCATGTAGACAAAAGAATCCGCATTTAGATCCCTCCTTACTAAATTTGCGTTACAACGTAATGCTTTTAAGAGATATGTACTTACTTTAGATGATGGCGATTTTACTGTCGGGGGAACGGATTACCCAGTTTCATTGGTGGCAATAGTACAGAGGCCAGGTGCGAAGGTTAGTATTGAACAACTTCTTAACCAGTGGAAAAAATGAAGATAGAAGGCCTTTTAGCAACTATCCAGCAATAGCCGAACAGCTTTTTATGAATCTAACATTAAAGACCTCACCGAAAAGCAAACCATAGATGTCCCTTAAGCTGATTTTTCTTGGTCCGTTTGGCTACTACTAAAGCCAATTGAGTATTTACCTTTTACGAAGCCTGCAAGAAAGAGTCTAACTACTTCTTGCATCGAGCCAAAACCAAATTCATGGGCCTTTTCTTCTGCTTGTTCCTTTAATCCTTCAGGAAGAGGCACTTGCACTCGGACCATCTTGCGTTTTGGTTTTGATTTCGAATTGTGGTTATTATTGTCACTTTGCATCATTTGGATTTTACAGAGGTAGTTGTGCCGTGTCAAATGATATCATCTTTTACACCTTTGCTACAACCACTTGACACAACTTGTGTATAATTGTACACTTAAGCATATCTTACTTATAAATATTTGCTTATGAGAAATAACTTCTCCTTTGCCAATATTCTTGTTGGTGTGATCAATTTCGTATTTTCATTAGCGATAATTGGTCTGCTAGTAAGATTTTTGCTAAGGCTGTTCGGGGCAAACCCGGAGGCAGAGTTCACAGACTTTGTCTATGACTCAACCGCTCCTTTACTTGATCCATTTCGTAATGTTTTTAACCCTTACGTAATAGAGCCAGGTAATGTACTAGAGTTCTCAACTCTATTGGCAATCGGAGCTTACTTACTATTAGCTTACCTAATAGTGGAATTTATTTATTACGTTGAGACGAGTACTACAACCCGTCGCAACAGGGAGGACTAAATTTAATGGAACTAATTATATTCTTAATAATCGGAGGAATCGCAGGTTGGTTAGCTGGTGAGCTGGTAAAAGGTCACGGCTTCGGCTTAGTTGTAAATGTGATTGTAGGTATTATCGGATCCGTAGTAGGTGGACTACTATTAGGACTGCTAGGACTTTCAGCTGATGGAAATATTCTAGGCCAACTTGTAACAGCTACTTTGGGAGCTGCAGTGTTACTGTTCATTGTAAATCAGTTTAAACGCTAAATCCTAAAGCCAAAAACCTATACTGACCGGGATTATATTTATTAACTAAATGAAGATGAGTAAAATTAAACAGCAGCTTCAAGACTTAAGGGATCGCATAGACGAGAACCTAAAACGAATGGAAGAAGAAAGTAATAATCAAAGTGATGGCAAGGATGCTGATAATTTCAGCGACGACTTGAAACGTTCGATTTCACAACTCACTACCGATGTCCAACAAGCTTTTAATAACATAAGGGCTAAAGTGGATCCTAATTATTCTGACGCACATGCCAAAGCAGATAACTTAGGAGCAGAAGCTAAGAATCAGGCTAATAAACTGAGGAACTAATTAATAATTACCAAGATAGAGATAATATGGCACAAGGGGATAAACCAGAAATCGAGAAGCTAGACCTTCAAGACTGGAGCCAGAAAACCTTTATCCGTAGTAAAAATGCAATGTGGGTAACGCTAATGCGTTACCTGCTTGCGTTTATTGTAGCTGAAATTGGTTTATTCTTAATATTTTTGCTGAACGCAACTCTGAGTATAAATTTCGCCACATTTACCAGCATTCTGGGTTTTATTGTAGGCGGAGTAATGGTGAGCTTAATTCCTATTTTTATTGCGCTAGTCTTCATAATAATTGCTGAGTGGACAGGTACTACTTATACGCTGACAACTGGTCAGTATCGAGTAGTAGGGGATTTTGTGGACCAGCGGCACGGTAAAGTTAAGATTGATGTGCAAGGAGTTTTTCATCGCGAAAATATGTATCCAGTCAATCTGTTTATTCGTGCAGAACTACTCCAACCTTTTTGGGCGAGAGCTCTAGGTTATGGAAATGTGCGACTTGTTCCGAGGCCCAATGCACCAGAAGTTAGGTCGGTGATTGTACCCTATATCAATGACCCGGAAAACTTCCTTAAATACACTCAGGAATTAATTGATAGTGCTATTGGCATAGATAATCAATTAGGTACTTAAAAAGGTTATTACCGCTTTTTGCTCTTCTCGAGTAATATTATGACCAGCCCCATTATCAAAAGACTTCACTTTGGCTTTAGTTTGTTTTAATAAGTCTACTACTTGCAAAGATTCTTTCTGACTAATCATATCGTCATGCTTACCATAAGTCACAAGGAAAGTGATTTGGGCTAAGTTATGCTGACGAGATGCTGATTCTTCCTCTAGCACGTCAGCCGGGTGAAGGAGCACTACCTTTTTCATATCATTGGCAATGGTGTCGCTGTGCAATAAAAGTGTGGCTAAAATCATGTTTGCTCCATTGGAAAAACCCAACACGGAAACTGAATCAGATTTATAAGCACTTCTATAGGTCGAAATAAACTGCTGTAACTTTTCGGCTTCCTGGCTTATGCTTTCCTGATCATATTTTCCGGGGGCGAAGCGGCGAAAGAAGCGATTTAGCCCATGTTCGCTAATGTTACCCCTCAGACTAACTAAGCGGTATTTGTTTTTCACATCTTCATCTAGCAGTCCCAGCAAATCATATTCATCCCCACCGGTACCATGTAACAAAAATAGGATAGGTAAGACGTGATCAGTTGGCTGTGGGCCAAATTCGGCATAGCGAAACAAACTTTTAAGCTTAGCTTTAGGTTTAATATTTTCACTTTTGGTGATTGGTTCAAGTTGAGATTCGATTTGTGCTCTTTTTGCGCTTAGAAAAGGTGGTAAAGCTAATTCTGTGCCTAATTTGTCTAATTCCTCATCAGCAGTAAAGCCCGGTTCATCAGTTGCAATTTCCCATAAGACTCCGCCTGGTTCCCTCATGTAAACTGACTTAAAGTAGAAACGATCGATCACTTCGGTGGGGTGAAGACCCAAAGAAATTGCCTTTTTTCTAACTTCCAATTGAACTTCGTCTGAGGGAACACGAAAAGCGATATGGTGGACTGTTCCCGCGGCGTTAACGCTACGTTGGCGCGAATTTGACTTTAAAAAGATCAAATTGGCAAATTCGCTCTGTCCATTCTCAAATACACTAATATCTTTAGCTTGAATATCTTCTGATACCTCAATTTTGGAGAACCCGAGCAGCTCATGCAGCAGCCTCGCTGTAGGCTCGGCTGCTACTTCCTCTATCTCTACTCCGTAAAAATTCACAATAGCCACATTTTTCTTTATTTCTGCTGTCTCCCAAGGAATAGCATCGGGATTTAATCTATCTGATTCAACTAACTGTAAAATTTGTCCATCCCAGTCGCTAAATCCCAAATACTGATCTCCCAAGGCGTTTTTACTATCCTCATGAATTGCAATGCTATAAGCAGATAACCTCTCACGCCAAAAAGCCAAACTACCGATAGGTACCGCTAACATAATCTTATTCACCATCCCTTCCCCGTGCATCCCTTGATGAACAGGCTTGAAAGGGAAAAAGGTTAAATCCATACCTGGAGAGCCTTGAGCATCTCCGAAAAAAAGATGGTAGGTGCGAGTGTCATCTTGATTAACTGTCTTTTTTAACAGCCTTAGTCCCAGAATATGAGAATAAAAGTCAATGGTATCCTGAGCATCAGAAGAAATAGCTGTAATGTGATGTATACCGTAAGTCATAAGCTATTCTAGCAGACTAGGCAAGCCATAAATGCTATTATCTGTCATGAAAGACTATTATATATGCGTTACTGAGGATGAACACCTAGTTTTAACTAAAGGCAACGACGGGGGTTATGACCTGCCGCAAAGCCTTTCAGGCTTTGCGGCGGTGGTTTCCCATGCACAAGTCACCATTCCAAATCCAGAACCTCTATTTACAGCAATCGATGATGAAAAGCCAATCGTGACAGAGTCAACCTATCACTGGGCAAAAGTCACAAGAGAATCTGTCCCTGACTCATATATATTTGAACCACTTGTAGATACTTCACACCTCATGATTAAACATCATGAGCAAGCACGGGCGATAATTCACTACGCTGTTCGGCAGCTCACTGAATGGGAATTTAAAGTGGATTATGACAGCTTCCCTTTCCGCCAAGCCACTCATGTAATAATCTTGAATACAGATAATGAAATACTGTTAGTACAAAAACCTACCTGGGAGCCGCACCAATGGAGTTTTGTTGGCGGCGGCCTAGATCCCGAGGACAAGTCACCGGCGGCCGCCGCTATTCGCGAGGCAGAGGAGGAGGTCGGTATTACTGATCTTTATGATATTCAGCAAAGTAAGCTGGTAGATGAATTTAGATGGCCTGCCACCACGGTAAGATACCGTTACCTTAAATACGGTATTTGGCAGCAAGGACAACAAAAACAGATATTTATAGCTAAGACGAATGTGAGACCTGATCAAGTACATTTACAAGAAGATGAACTTTCATCTTATAAATGGGTTAAACCTATAGATTTAGCTGAGAGCTTAACATTTAAAGGCTATAGTGAGTTTTTCAACAAAGTGCTTAAGGAGTTTGCTTTAATAAACTAATTGCTAAGGATAAGTTCCTGCTTTGGAGATTCAGGAAAGTTTATCTCATCGTAAAGGTATATGATACTCGGCCGCAACTTATAGAAAACGTGCCCACCCTTATTTTTTACAAAGTAATCCAGTTTTTTCCGAGTTGCACCAAATTTCTGAGCATATTCTAGTAACGCATCACTCGAACTTTCACGCAAAAGTTCTTCGACAACCCCTTCTATTTGGAGGCCACGAGGGGCGTCTTCTTCGGTATGTGGCAAGACAATCGCTGCAGCTACGTGATTATTAGATGTAATTTCATGTGAATGTCTAGAATTAGCAGATGAAATCCAGTATAGGTTTAGTTCATCATCCTCAGCATAGTGGACAGTTGATATCCATGGTTTTCCCCCGCTACTAGTAGCTATCTGCATTAAAAATGCTTCTTGAACATACTCTCGAATAATCGCGGCGACGTTTGCTGAGTTTTGAATCATATTCTAGCCTCTAAAACCGATTATTACATAAACTTAACAATTATGGAAGCCTATTAGCTTGCAGAGGCGGCTTTACCAACATTCCCTCGGGATAGTTGTTGCAAAGCTTGTAAGATAGGCGAAGTCTCACTAGTATATTCACCTGCCACTAAGTAAAGCCGTTGTAGTTTCTGAATTATTAGCTGTTTTTCTTGAACACTTATACTATTTAGTAACCATTCTGTTTTTTGACTGTCTAGTATAATGATACTTCCAATACCTGTGACAAATCTATTTTCATCTATAGAATTCTCTATAAAGTGTCTAATTTCGTTTATATATACACCTAACACCTCTTTCAGTGCTGTGATTTCATGTGCAAAGTTTTCATACAAGAAATTAAACAGATATACCTTGCTCTCATTGTCGAGCAGCGTAATCATAGAAGCTACTATTTGCATATTAATCATTTCTTGCAAAATTGTGGCTTTCAGCTCGATATTATCTAGCTTTTTTATTTGATTCAGATAATGATTTGCTAGTAATAGTAATGCCTGATCGCTACCATGCCTAATCAATTTTTCTATCATCATTTTGCGAGCTCTAGTTCTAGCATTTTGTCCGCCATTAATAGCCTGCAGCCAATTACGATTGTAAACCATATCCCAAGGTAAATCTAAGCTACCTAAATCAGGATTATGTTTGCTTAGCTCAGAATTAATAGCAATATATATAAGTCTACTAATTAATACATTTCTATCTTCAAAAGGACTACTAACATTGTGGGCACTAGTTGTACTAAAATGTTTTTGAACAAGATAATCCATCAATACCTTTCGAGACTTATCATCTGTAATCTCCCATAATTCTTCTAGGTCATCTTGAGGATATTCTGCGGCAATTTTTAGTCGGCTGATATCATCATAAAGAAAAATTTGAGTTAGTAGATGTTCTTCTGGCTTATAATAAATGTGCTCAACGTTGTCTGATATATAGTAAAGTTTACCTCCCGGTTTTAACACCCGAGTCAAAGCTTCTGTCAGTACCTCTTGGGCTTCAGGGCTTATCTGATCATAAAGAAAAGGTACAATTACCACATCAAATGTTTCTGGGTCCAGATCAAGATTTGAGGCAAAGTAAATTTTCGATTGTCCCTGATTACCAATTGAATATTCTTCGCCGGTCACGATTCGAGCAAGTTTACCAGGTTGAGTGCTAAGCTGAATACTCAGTAGAGTCCCAGCTTTACTTTCAACTAACTCTCTTAGCTCGGAAATATCTTGCTGCCCGTATGAAACCTTCAATACATTGTCTCCTTGCTGAATAGTTCGATTTGCCACAACCAACTGCGCTGGTGTAAGAGGAGCAACATTTGGATTGTAGTAAGTTAACCAGTATTTAAGGTTTTTCTTGGCGATATCGTTAGAAAAAATGATCTTGATTCTTTCCTGAAATAGTTTATGTAACCTATGAAAAGATTCAACATTTTCAAAATTTTGAGGCCTAATAGCAGTAAAGAAACTTTCTATGACTAGCCTAGTATCAACCCTCCACGCATTATCCTGACTAATAGCACGCATAAACTCTTCGTCATCTAACGTAGCTAGTAGTGAATTTATGATTGCTTGGGAGATAGAAGTAGTAGGGTAGGCATATCCACTAAACCGTCTCTCAGCCCACGCACTTTCATAGATTTCTATAAAATCATCGCATGATTCTCGTATCTGCTCCAAAAAGGGCTGTATATTATTCCCTAGCCATTCATCCGCAAATTCATCAAAGTAAGGGGGATACACAGACATCGGTCGTTTATTCCAGTTTTCATTTGTCCCTACTACGTTTTGAATTAGTGCTTCCATAGTTTTAAAACCTCACATTATTCTATCATTATTTGAGTATATAGTAAATATATCTTTACGATTTTCGCTTTATGCTTTGAACAGCGCTGAACACTAAAAGAAGTACCAACGTTACAATGCCTACGGACAAAATAAACAGGTAAGGAACGTCAAAATAGGATATAACTCCTGATTTTATTTCCTCAACTAGAATCTGAACCTCACCGTTTGGCCTCACCCCAGCATTTTCAAAAGCTAGCTCCAATCCTTGATTGAGGCTGAGACGTAACACAGCCATCAGGAAAATTCCATTGAAGATCAAGCTAATAGCAATAGATTTAAGCATCTTACTATACGTTAAGACGATTTGACCTCTCCATGTCGCTAATAAAAGCAAGGTTAACAAACTTAAAATCAGACCTACCAATGATAATACCCGCGCATAGTTGAAGTATGTTTGGAATTGATAGATAGCATCTAAGTCAATGTTTGAATTTCGGCTATCTGAGCCCTGATTTTGACTTAGCAACTCTTCAAGTTGAGCAACTGGGATGGTGGGTCCGGTGGCGCTCAGGCCGAGCTCATTTAAAAACCTATCAAAAAGGGGCTCGGCCTGAGCTTCTCCCGTAATTATTTCGGCCGCTAGTTGCCGCGCTTTCTCCCGAAAGCGCGGATCAGCAGGGAAACAATCAGGCAAGCCCAAATTTTCTCCATCTTCAATATCTTCAATGCCCTCTACTTGTAGCAAAATATAGAATTGCTCTTCTTCACTAGCTGTACACACCCTTTTATTCACGATCTGCTGAGTAAGGGAATCTACTAGAACTTCTTGTAAGCGGTCTTCGCCTAATTGTTGTCGCAGTAAATCAATAGGGAGGTAGACAAACCAATCATCGGTCTCATTTCCTAGCCACTGCAAAAAATTCTCGAGGTTATTATTGATAGTAGATTTTACGATTGCTTTAACGTCCAAACTATCCCTCAAAGTGTCACTAAGATCCTGAGTGGCTGTCTCCAATTGTTCCTCCAGAGATATTGCAATTCGCTCATACGCATTTGCTTGCTCAAGCTGTCTATAAATATTATTTGGATCAAGCAAGTACTGAGAAAGAACTAGCACCAGGAAGCTAGTAATAAATACCATGTTCGCTAAAAATGCCAAGACGGGAATGGAAATTCTCTTTATCATTTACATTAAATTTACTATCTGCAGATTAAGCGAAATTGCTATAATTTACAAATTATTATTCCTTTTTTTAATGAAGCTCCCCAAGTCTTTAAAAATGTTAAAAGAAATTCCAGTTTTTATTCAAATTCCAATTGCTATAGCCCTCATTTGTTTTGTATGTTTTATTTGTTTTGCCTGTCTGACAGCATTTAGCACAATTGCCTCATCCAGTTACACTATTACTACTCAAACGGAACAGACCGACCAACAAGCAACTTATAAAATTGGACAAAAGGTCACTTTGGGCGAATATGTAGTGCAAGTAGCTAATCTTGAAAACCCTTTTGATTGGACCCTAAGCGATTCAGAGGGATACAATTACCAAGTAAACTTCTTTGCACCTAAAAACCCTGAGCTGACAAGTGGAAACTTAAACCCCACAAAAATTGCACGTGGCTGGGTCACTTTTGAGGTCAGGGAAGATGCCAACCAACTAACAGCTCAGTTTGATCCATCATTCTGGAGTGCAGATAATATTGAAATAGAGCTCTTCTAGCATGAGCATTGAGCAAAAACTTAGCGAACTACTCAGTAAACAAGTGAACAGCAAAGACGTCCATAGCGGCGTCTTGGCTGTATGTTCGCCTTCGCAAGATTTTAAGTGGCAAGACGCCGCTGGAGATGCTCATACCGATAGTGAATTCTTCATTGCCAGCACAACTAAGATGTTTACCGCAGCCATCATCATGCAGTTAGTTGAAGAAGTAAGGGTTAAACTAGAGGACAAAATATCTAACTACATCGATCAAGATTTAATGGCAGGACTTCACCTCTACAAAGGAGTAGACTATTCAGACAACATTACAGTTAGGCATTTGCTCTCAAATACCTCTGGCCTACCTGACTATTTCTCTGGAAAAGACGAAGCTGGTAAAACGCAGCTAGACCGTCTACTAGAAGACGGAGATACAAACTGGACTGCCGTAGAGGCCATAGAACTAAGTAAGACAAGACAAGCGCCGTTATTTTCCCCTGGCACTATCGGCAAAGCTCATTATTCGGACACTAACTTCCAATTGCTAAAGCTAATAATAGAGAAAATTACTGACAACTCAATAGATCAAGTTGTTTATAGCCGCATATCAGCTAGACTTAACTTAAAGCAAACCTACATGTTTACTGGAAATACTAGTCCCCTGCCTTTCTACTATAAAAATATAGAAATGAATATCCCCAAGGCAATGGCTTCAGTCACAACTGATGGAGGGATGGTGTCTACTGGCAACGAACTACTAACTTTTGTAAAAGGCTTCTTTCAAGGAGAGTTATTTAGAGCTGAGCTATTAGATGAAATGCAAAACTGGAATCCAATATTTTTCCCCTTACAATACGGTACTGGAATGATGCGGTTCAAACTACCACGACTTTTTAGCCCTTTTGCGCCACTTCCAGAGATGTTAGGGCATTCCGGTGTAACTGGAGCTTTTGCCTACTATGTACCGAGCAAAAACCTATACATTGCAGGCACTCTGAATCAAATACATCCTAATAGTCGTCCTTACAAATTATTGGTACAAGTGGCTAACCTGTTCTAGTCCTCTGTAGCCATATAGCCAAAACCTCTTCTGGTGCGAATGTATTTTTCGCTTTTATCTTTTAGCTTACGTCGCAGTCTGCCAATATACACATCTACAGTTCTAGTCACAATCAGTTTTTCCATATTCCACACCCGCTCTAGAAGAGTATCACGACTAAACACAGTGCCTTTATTTGAAACTAAAAAGTAGAGTAGTTCGTACTCTTTGGCACTTGTCTTAATATATTTACCTTTTTTATAAACTAACTTTTTGAGTGTATCGATTTCCAAATCTCGATACGTAACAATATTCTCGGTAGGCTTACGTACGCTATTTAATCTAGCCCTAATCCGTGCACACAGTTCTGGAAACTCAAAAGGCTTAACTACATAGTCATTCACTCCTAAATTGAAAGCTTTGACCAAGCTATTTGTATCTTTATTCTCAGTTAATACTATCACCGGCACATTAGGGGCTGCCTTTTTAACCTCAAGCAAAGCAGTATCTTCTTTAAGGTTTTTATACACAATCTCCATAATAATTAGTCGGGGCCGACTTTTTTTGAGTAAATCTATGGCTTCAAGCGTATCTAGGGCTTGCTCCACTTTGTAGCCCTGTAGTTCCAAATTTTCCTTTAGGTATGCCTGCAATTTTTCATCGTTGTCGATAATAAAAATTGTAAACGGCACCGCATTTTGGTTTTGTGGGGATATCGTGATAACCTTATTTTAACAGATTTTCTATATATCTGTCTCTATACATGCTAATTACGCAGAATGAAGAACCCTATTCCCAGCTTAGGTTTTGGCACCTGGCAGCTTACAGGGCCAATTTGTACACAGTCAGTCAGTAAAGCCCTAGAAATTGGCTATAGGCATATCGATACTGCTGACATTTATCAAAATCATCAGGAGGTAGGCGCGGCTATCACTCAATCAGGTATCAAACGAGAAGACATTTTCCTTACCTCTAAAGTTTGGCGCCAAAGTTTAGCTCCAGAAAAAGTAATAGATGATTGTGACAGGTTCTTACAGGAATTGAACACTGATTACCTAGATTTATTGTTGATTCATTGGCCTAATCGCTCGGTACCCATTACAGATACCTTGACAGCAATGCAAACCCTCAAATCCGATGGCAAGGTGAAACACATTGGGGTTAGCAATTTTACTAAAGAGTTACTGACCGAAATCCCCACAGATATCGAGATATTCAATCACCAATTCGAATTTCATCCGAGCCTACAGCAATCAGAACTAATTGATTATTGTTTTCAGCGCGGCATTTCTGTTTCGGCGTATTCACCTTTAGGACAGGGAGAGGACCTTGCACTCCCAGAGGTAAAAGAAATAGCGAAATCTCACAATGTTGGGCCGGCAGAAGTAATTCTGGCTTGGATTTTGCAACGCGGCCTGATTGCTATCGTGCGAAGTTCAAATCCACAACACATTGAAGCCAATTGGCAGAGTCAAAATCTAAAATTAACATCCGAAGAGATAGAATTACTAAACGGGCTTGACCAAAATAACCGTACAGTTAGCCCAGGATTTGCACCGTTCTAATTATTAACAGAATTTACATGATTTTTACAGGGTCTTTATGGCAAATTGACCTCAATCACCTAATATTATTTAAATAGATATTTTATTTCTTATCTATAAAACACATGAGTAAGTTAGCAATAGGTCTGTTTACGGACAGCAAAAGGGCAGGAGAAGCAGTTAGCGAGTTAAATAAAGCTGGTTTTACTGATCAGATAACAGTAGTGGCCAAAGATGAAGATCAACAATACATTGACACAACGGTACACCAAGTTAAAAATGAGAGTGGAGATGCCACAGCTGGGGGAGCAATCACTGGTACAATCCTAGGTGGGATTATTGGTTTCTTTGTGGGAGCCAGTGCTATTGCAGTGCCGGGTGGAGTTGTAGTACTGGGTACTTTAGCTACTACCTTAATCGGGATGGGCGGCGGAGCTACGATAGGAGCACTTACTGGCGCACTAGTTGAGCGAGGAGTGCCAGAGGAACAAGTAACTATTTTTTCGGATCGCCTGCAAGCAGGAGATGTAGCAGTAGTGGCTGAAGTTGATGATGACAAAGTGGATGAGGTGGAAGAAATTATGGAGAACTATAATGTTCAACTGCTAGAAATATACGCTTAAAGTTTGTCCCGCGGGGGCATGTTTACATGCCCCCGCGGGGTTCTGCAATATTTGTAAACATATCTTTCCATTGATTGAATACTGCCACCTTTTCCTCCCCAAATCGCGCAATGCTCTTATACGCCTCCTCCATACTTTTCTCTATTAATAATCTTGAGGGATCCTTACTATAAAATAAATCCGCCCAACTAATTATTTTCTCTTCTATGCTTTCAGCTAGCATGTCTCTGGTAGGTAGTGGTAGTCCTTCAGACTCTATCTGCTGCCGAGAAATACCCACACCTGTATGTCTTTCACACACTAGAGCATGTCTAGGCAGCCCTTCGTCTTCAAGGATATTACGTCCTTCTGTGCCATGACAGATATACGGTAGAGCACCTTCACACCCCAGTTCCGCATCGTCAACCTCTACTATACCAATATCGTGTAACATAGCTGCTTCTTCAATAAACTGAAGCTGTGAAGGCGAAAGTTCCATGGACTTAGCGATTTTAAGGGCTTTCGCCGTCACCAAGCTCACATGTGCCACATAAATATTCTTAGTCCAAGAGTTCTTAATATATCTGTCGATTATCGACCAGTAGTCAACTTTACTCACCTCATATCTTAGCAGAAAACAAACTTAACCTACTGTATAAATGAGCTTTTAGATCTTTTATGCTATTATAGCTGTAGTATATAAGAATAATCCCTGTACTGAAATGTTAAAGGATCTACCCTTCGCTATCACTAGTCCACCATTTTTAATACCTGAGCAGTCAAGCAATGCCGAAGTTTTTGAAGTAGAAATAAAAGGAATCCTTTATATACTTAAAGATATCAAGGTCGGGACTATGGCTTACTTACGAGCACCAGGAGAGAGTATGGCGCAAAAAGCAAGTTCGTTACAGTTTTTTATGGACGTACTACTAGAGTATCTTCCTCAGAACGTATGCCCCACAAGATTTATTATTGCCTATGACCGCGATTATCGACCTTGCATAAGGGTTATTCAAAAAAAGGTTGCAGGGCAACGCCTTGACAGTTATTTGCAGGGAGTTGACCTAAAGACTTACAACATTATTATTTCGTCCTTAAGAGATCTAAATCTTAGGCTACAAGAAGCATTCAGTGACGATCGCATTGCCAACGAATATTTCCGTAGGTTAATAAATTGGGTTAGTTATGAAGCTTTTATACCCAAAAACGTATTTGTGTCTAGTGGATACAAGTTGGTACTAGTAGACCTAATTTAATCTGGCTGCTGCATTAGTTGCATTATCCCGACAGGTGCTTTTAGGAATAGAAAGCCATAATGTTCAGAAAGAACACCTGTTCTAACTACCTAGCATTTCAGCGCTGTTCTGTTCGAATACCAATATAAACACCAGCAGCCCTACTAAGATGGCTGTGAGGATGACGGCTCTGATAGCAAGTTTACGCAAATCTTCTTTGCCAACGGACTTTACTGGTTTGTGGGTAGCGCTGTCAGCACTAATCGGTCTGTGGCGTTCCATAAGGGTGTACAAGTGTATAAAGTAAGTTGTTCAAATGGAGTATCCT
>CAYUPY010000001.1:65576-75331 GCA_964446595.1 uncultured Candidatus Saccharibacteria bacterium
CCTTTTCAATTTCTACTGCTGTAGGACCGACAACAAAAGACCCATTAACCTCGTAATAGTAAGTGTTTCCTTCCCAGATCACTACAATTTTGTCACCTATTTGCACTTTGTCTAAATGATAAAAAGTATTTGGACCATCACGATATAGAAACCTGTGGCCAGCAATTACCGTATTACCACCATTCTCCGGGTTGCTAGATTTGGGGCGATGCCAAGGGCCATACTCCAATACCTCAGCTGTTCCTGACCAAATCCGCGTGTTTACGCCTATTGAGGGGATGATCAGGCGATTTCCCGGCGGGAAATCGCCTGATCCCTCGCTCGTCTCTTCAATTTCTAGTTGGACGAGCGTCTCTGCCAAAAAATTATCTGCTTCCTGAGCATTTAATTTACGGAAAAAAAAGTTATCTATAAACGGAGCAACCCCAATATAAACAAGCAGCCCCACGATTGCCAGTGTTGCGATTAGATTGTAAGTTTCTAAAAATATTAGTTGACGTGACTTTGACATTTTTCTAACCTGTTATTTAGATAAGTTTAACAAAAAAAATGAATAGACATAGTCGTAGCCTTAGCCTTCCTTCTCGAGCAAAATTCGCCTTAACTATAATTTTGTTCGTCTTTGCTGCTATTGCACTGGCAGCGTTTCTAGTTCAACGCGTAAATGCGGCAGCGATACCGAGTGTTTCGGTAAACAGCCCCGCAGAGGCATTTATCGGCGAAGATTTTAACGCCGAGATTACCTTCACCAATGCCGGAGCGGATGTCGGCTATAGCCCTTTCATCGACGTAATCATCCCCGTCACTGGAACAGATGGTGTACATCCTTTTGATCCTGGTTTTGAAGCTGATGGTATTGATTTTAATAGCGCATCAATTAATGGTAATAGTGCCACTCCGGTTATAAATGTTACCTTCCCAGATGATGGGTTTGGTACTGGTTGTGTAAACCATCCTTTTGCTGTAGACACCAGCAATCAGCCGATTCCCGTCTGTGGTACAGCAGGAGATCGCTACTTAGTTTTTGCTTTGCCCTTTGGTTCATTTGTTTCTGATCAACCTGACGTACGCTTAAATCTGAATTTAAGCATGAGTAACCTTGCAGATGCCAACACACCATTATCTATTTTGGCTACAGGAGGTTTCCGCTTTGGAGAAGATCCAGCAAATAATCCCAGCGTTGATCCTTCAATTTATGCAGCTTATGATGTAAACCAACCCCTACCAGCTGAATGGGACAGTGCAAGCACAATCCCTTCAGTCGTCATCACCGATAAAACAGATATCACACCAGAAAATGAGCTTGTCACAGGACCAAACAGTCCACGTACCTATCGAATTTCTGTCGATTTAGCCTCAGGCCAGAATCTGGGAGTGAGTGGAAATCCTGCAAACAATGCAGTTATTCAAGATAATCTCCCTAACGACGTTGTATTTTTGACGGGAACTGAAAGTGTTCCCGCCGGTTGTAGTGTCACGACTACACCTGCAACCCCAGGTCCACAGAATCCGCCAAATAACTTATTGGAAATTACGTGCGATAGTTTAACTGGTGGTGGCGCTCACATATTTGAATTCGATTATTATATTCCCTACCTAGATGCTGATGGGGGAGTAATTTTAACAACAGGTAACTCACATGCTGTCACCAACGACATCATTGTCAGTGGAGACTGGCAGCCAATCGATACCCGCGATAGTATAGAGACGATCATTTCTGATTCAACTCCTAACGACGATACCAGCTACGGAAAATCCATTGCCACCCAGAAAAGCGGTAGCATTGTTAACAATGTAGGCCCTAGCTCTGTTTCACCTGGTGATACGTTGCAGTTTACCCTGAATGCTCAAATTTCTGATTATTTTGCATACGAAAATCTTGTTTTTAACGACGTTTTGAGTGACGGTTTGCGCTTCGACAATAGTTTCACGCCACTTTTAGTCGTCTCAGAGCATGGAACAACCCATCCCTCAACTGCGATGAACGTTGCAAACTATACGGTAATTGATCACTTTACAGGCTCAAGCAGCCCAATTGCTCCGCTAGACGGTACCCAAGAGCTGGTTTTAAATGTAAGCGATGAACTAATCACCCGCGCTATCGACACTAATGGTGTCTTAGTAGGTGGCTGTGTAGAGCAAACTGGAACAGTTACACCCAGTTGTGGAGCCTTTAACCAAGGATTAACCAGTTTTAGCCTCGTTTTCAGAGCAGTCGTGCAGGAAGAATATACAGATAATCCAGGCGATATTAGCATTGACCAAGGTGACGAAATATCTAACGGATTAGAGCTTTCTGGAAACAACCTTAGCACTGCGGACCTAACCACAATCATCTCTACTGAATCAGATAACAGTAGTTGGAGCGCACAAGTGGCTGTCGGTTCAATCACCAAAAGTTTATATGCTATCGAAGGTGTTGTGCCACCAGGAACAACTGAAGCCTCTCCTGGAGATACAGTAACCTACCGTATTGTGTACAATCTCCCCACAGCCGATATTGAGCAGCTTGTGATCACTGACTATTTCCCGCTTCCAGCTTTCGATATTGACGATCCCAATGCTGATGGTACAGCAAATGGCCTTGCAGAGTGGAGCTTTGACCCCACAATCTCGGCCACTGCTCCCGCTGCAGGTGTCGTGAAACTAGGCCCAACTGATACATTTTATAATCTTACAAATAGCGTTCTAGGCACGCCAATTGAACCTACATTCGCACTCTCTAGTAGCAGCAATAGTTTAGAGCTGGATTACGGAGACTTTGATGACCCGGCCAGTGGTAGTGCTGTAATTGATCTCTTGATTACCGTCGCGATTACCGATACCCCTTTCGCTGATGAAATTTTGTTAACAAACCAAGCGCAAGCGGTGCAGCAAAACACGGAAGCCGTAAGCGCATCGAGCACAGATACTATTCAATTTACCTTGCGACAGCCCGAATTAACAATCACAAAAGGGGCTGTCGCAACCAACAGCTTAGATGCCACCTTCGTCAATGAAGATGACGACCCGATTACACCTTTCCCTGGTGCGGTTTCCTTTAGTGCGCCAGGTGGCAGCTGTAGTCGCTTTAGTGGCACTTTAAATTCCACGAACCTTGCTGCCACCCCTATTGGAGCGGATGTAGAAAATCTGGATGGGAACGATCTCGTTACCTTCGCAATTGTCATTGAAAACACAGGAGGCTCACCAAGCGGTGCTTTTGATGTCACAGTTCTTGATCAGCTTCCTGCTGAATTTAATTTCCAACCGGGTAGTCTGTGTATCACCGACGGTACTGGGACAGTAATGACTTGGACGGCAGTCAACCCTGGCGACACAAACCCATTATTTGAGAATGGAATCATCCTTGACGATCCAGGCCCAACGGCGAACCCTGAAGGAGCACTAGATACAGATCACGCTACCAGTGGACGCAATATTGCTGTAATAACTTACGACATTCAGCTAGACCCCAGCACTGAGGCGGGTAGCGAGTTTATTAATTCAGTAGAATTGCTTGGCTTTGCAGGACTGGAAGGTGGTCCAAACTATATCAGCGACACACCTAGCTCTGACTCAAATGTAGCCACCGATGTGCCTGAAATCACAAAATCGTTTACCAACACCAATCAAACATCCACCAGCGGTTCCCAAATGGTAATTGGAGAAGTTGCCACCTACGAGCTAGAAATTACTGTCCCAGAGGGAACACTATCGAATATGATCTTGACTGATACTTTACCAACCGGAATGGCGTTTGTGGACTGTGTGTCCGTAGCACTTGACCCTGGGATCACCACCAATGGGGGTACCAATTCCGCGGCCACTTGTAATCTACCTACCAGCCCAAGTATCACCGGCAGTGGCCGCGACATCAGTTTCGACTTTGGCATAGTTACCAACTCTAACGATGACGACAGTGTAAATGATACGATCACTGTTACATTTACCGCAGTTGCACTTGATATTGTCCAGAATGGGGCAGGAGGCTCGTTAAACAATAGTGCTTCTTTAAGCTGGGGGCCTGTGCCCGCAAGCCCGATTGACACATTAACTGCAAGCGATAACAGCCCAGTTATTGTTGAGCCTAGCATAACCATAACCAAGTCTATGTCACCTAATTCCGTGGACGCAACTGATACGGTAAATGTTACGATTACTATCGAAAATGTAACCGGACCTTTTGATGCAACAGCTTTCGATGTCAGCCTGTCAGATGACCTGGATTCATTGCTGCCCTATGCCGCAAACTTAACTTGTTCCAATAACTCGGGAAACCAAACTGCCTGTGCAGAGTCTGGAAATACAATCACAGCTACCTGGTCCAGCCTAGCACCTGGCGAAATAGAAACAGTTAGCTTTGATGTTACTGTCTCAGCCAGCGTCTCACCAGATCAAGACATTTATAACTACGCCGATGTAGCCTATAGCTCAATTCCCGGTGACCCAGGCACAATTTCTAGTTACAACGCTAGCTCAACAGAACGAGGTTATGCTGACTCTGGTGACGATTTTGTCACCATTCAAACTCTACAACCTACAAAAACTATCGTCAGCACATCCGAATCACATACCAGTTTCGTGAGCGGAACTGAACGAGTAGCGATTGGGGAGATCGTGCGCTACCGCAGTGAAATCAGAATTGCCGAAAGCACAGCGGTCAACTTCCAACTACAAGATATCCTCCCACCACGTCTTAGATTTATGAATGATGGCACGGCGACAGTCGCCTTAGTCACAAACGACTTGGGAATGACAGCTTCTGGACTTGATCCTGTAGCAATAGGCTGTGATGGTGGGTCGGGTACAGAAATCTACGTCACCGGTGACGAAAGTACGCTAGGCAGTATTACCCCGACATGTGTCTTACCAGACGATGCCGTATCTAGCAGCGCTTCAGCAAATAACGACTCTTATGCCAGTGGGACAGACTTTTACTTAAAGTTTGGTGACCTTGTAAACTCTGATCGTGACGCCGACCAAGAATTCGTTGTCGTCGAATACAACGTGCTTGTACTAAATGACAACGGTAATCAATCCGGTGGTACACGTGCCAACCGCATGGATGTCCGAATCAACGGCACACCAGAAGCATCTTCTAGCAGCGTTAGCGTTTCTGTTGCTGAGCCAGTAGTCTCAATCAATAAATCAGTCACCTCCACGCCAAGCGATGCTGGAGATGGCATTACCTATCGCCTCGTAATTACCAACACGTCAAGTGGAGCAACAGGAGCAACCGCTTTTGACTTGAATCTTAGTGATAGCCTGAGCAGCGACCTAACATTTAGTAGTTTTAACTATGTCAGTCAGCCAGGTTATGCATCAATTACAGACAACAGTGCTGGTAACAACCTCAGTCTGGATATTAACGAGTTGCAGGCAGGGGATAGCATTACTATTGACGTAAACGCCACAGTAAATGCTGTCGCTGAAGCTGGCCAAGACATAGAAAATAACGCCACTGTAACATACACCTCTCTGCCTGGAAACGGCACAGCTGCCAACCCAACCGGTTCAACTACTCCAGGAGCAACAGGCTCGTCCACAGGCGAGCGTGACGGTAGTGATGGTGTAGGAAGTGGATTAAACAACTATGCAGCAGCGGACACCACTTCAGTGTCATTAGATCTTCCTGTAGTTTTTAAGCAAGACTTGGCTCCTGAAAATTACACAATTGGGGATTTAATCCCTTTCCATATCCTAGTCACCGTTCCTGAAGGTGTCACAAACGGAGTGGTAGTAAATGACCTAATCCCAGTTGGTTTAGATTATGAAAGCCACAACGTGATTTATGATGTCGCAAGCAGTGGGGGAGAATTGAGCTTAGATTTCCCAGGCACGCAAACTAGTCCAACAGTTTCCGGAGGGACAGGATCAGGAATTGATGTCGGCTTTGACTTTAGTGCGATTACAAACCCAGCAGATGGAAATAGCAACAACGATACTTTCCTACTGCAAGTATATGCACGCGTGCAGAATGTAATTAGCGTACAGCGCGGTGACACCATTACTAATGGCACCGATCTGGATTTTACAAACCCAAACACAGGATCCACGCAAACAATTAACACAGGCACTGGCGGCGATGATTTAAATATCGTCGAGCCTATTCTAAGAATCAACAAAACCATCGCCACACCAGCTAACCCTGCCGATGCAGGAGGTACTGTCACTTACCAGGTGGTAGTAGACCACAATCCAAGCAGCGGCGCAGATGCCTACGATGTGGTGATCGCTGACCTGTTAGACAGCAGCCTAGAGTCCGTAAATGTAATTAGCGTGGTTGGGTCGGGCATTCCTGATCCAAGCAGTGAAGTCAGCGGTAATAATGTGACCGTGCCCTCCACCGCAGATGGAAGCTTTGATCTGCCTTTAGGTGCAAGCGTCACAATTCAGTACACAGCTGTGCTTGTAGACACTGTAAATCCGGAAACTACAATATCTAACACTGCCGCTGTCACTTGGACTTCTCAGGATGGTGTGCAACCAAACGAGAGGACAAGCGGTGACGGCAATTACTCCTTGGGTGAGGCGGGTGCGAATGGCTTAAACGACTATCAAGTAATAGATGGTGCAAATTTCTCCACAGCCAGCGCAAGCATTAACAAACAGGCCCCAGCTGACACTAACTACACAATCGGTGAATACGTAACCTTCCCAATCCTGGTAACCATGCCCGAAGGAAATACGGATCAACTTGTAATTAATGACACTGTACCTGCTGGACTTAATTACGACAGTTATGAGGTAGTGTGGTTGGCCGCAGATAGTGGTGGATTATTAACTCAAGATTACGGCGGTGCGGTGCCAACTGGACCAACCGTAACTGGAGGTACAAATGATGGTGATGATGTTAGCTTTGACTTTGGTACTGTCACTGCTTATTCAGACAACAATGCCAACAACAACACCTGGCTCCTAAACGTCACTTTCCAGGTGAGCAATATTCTTGGCAATCAAGCGGGTGATAGCTTACAAAATACGGTAGGGATGAGTTTTGATGATCCTGAAGCAGCACCACCAATCACGGTCAGCGACCCCACACCAGCAATTATTAATATCTTTGAACCAGTTTTGCATGTGAACAAGACAGCAACCTCTTTCCCTGACCCGTTGGATGCTGGCGATACTATTAGCTACGAAATTGTTGTCCAACACTCAGCAATCAACACCGATGCCTATGAAGTTGTTATCACCGATGCGGACACCCCACTTTTGGAAAATGTCCGAAATGTGAATGTAAGCGCGATTGGGATTACCCCTCCTAGCTTTGAGGTTGTCGGGGATGCGCTGCGGGTACCAGCTAGTGCAGATGGAAACTTTGACCTTCCTGTTGGAGCGCAAGTGGTGATTACTTTTGATGCCGATGTGGCGAACTCAGCGACGAGCGGGGACAATATCACCAACACTGCCGCTGTCACTTGGAGCGGCTTAGATGGAAGCGTTGCAGGGGAGAGAAGCAGCGGCGACGGACTATATGACAGCGGCGAAACGGGAGCAAATGGCCTAAATGACTATCGTTTGGAAGAAACTGACAACATGCCAACTGTAAATACGGGCAATGCATTCGTGAAAATCTTCTCCGACACTAATCATGTCACCACCCCGGATGCCGGGTCACCATACCCTGTCACAATCGGTGAAGAAATCACGTTCTTCTTACGAGCGGGCTTGTATGAAGGAACAATCCCCAGCTTTACGATTACTGACAGCTTGCCAAACAACTTAGAATACGTTGGCTACAACCTAGTCACAACAGCGGCTGCTAGTAACGGATACTTATCCCAAGATTTCAATGGAACCGTAGACAGTCATACGGTTGACTCTGCAGCTGGAGACGGCAATGATATTGAAGTAGTGCTTTCTGACATTGTGACTGCAGGGGATGGGATTGGTGCGAATAACTTCCTAGGAATTGAGATAATCACCAGAGTAAGGGACATTCCAGCCAACTCAGGCGTGCTTGGTTCTATGACCAACTTCAGCAATAGCGCCTCTGCCCAGGAAGGCTCAGGCCCAGTATTGAATGGAGGCACAATAGATTTAATTGTGGAAGAGCCAATCTTGACCATAGACAAAGAATTTGACACTGGTGTAGACCCAGACGCTGCCGCTGCCAACCAAACTATTGATGTAGACATTACGATTGAAAACGAAGGTTCAACGACGGCTTTTGATGTCACCTGGCAAGATGATTTGGATGCTGTGGACGCCGGCGCGTTTAACTACGTGGCCAGCTCGCTGGCAATTAGCTGTACCGCCGGCGTCCCAGCAGGCTACACAGTCAATCCCGTAGCGATAACAGCCTCAATTCCTGAGCTACCAGCCCTAGAAAGCTGCACGCTTAGCCTGCAAGCAACAATCAGTGACACCACTACGCGTGGTCAAGTAATTACCAACCGTGCAGATATCCTTACTTCCACCACTTTGCCAGGAGCCTCTGCGTTTGAGCGAGATCAAGGCTTGACCTCAGATACGGACACCCTAACAATTCTGTCCCCTGATTTGACTATCACTAAAGACGATGGCGTGGCCACAGTCGCCCCAGACGATATCTCTACCTATCAAATCACGGTAGATAATGTGGGTGATCTAGACGCCACAGGAGTCACAATTACCGAGACAGTACCAGCAAACACTACCTTTGACACTGCCGGTAGCACGGCGGGGTGGAGCTGTGCGGACGGAGCTGCTGCTGGCACAAACTGTACTTTTGATGTTGACACTTTTGTCGGCGGTCCACTCACACCCGCTACTCCTGCAGTGCAAGTTAATTTTGCAGTGCAAGTAAATAGCAACCTGCCATCTGGCACCACAACAATCGCCAACACAGTAACCGTAGCCGATGACGGCACGCGTGGCAATGACCCTACACCAGCAAACAATACGACAACTGATACCAATACCTCTGGAGGAAACCCTGACTTGGCAATCACTAAAACTGACGGAGATGTTTCCGTTCATACCCTAGAAAACATCTCATACCAGCTAAATGTGCAGAACATCGGCACAATTGGAGCAGATAACGTCACAATCATGGAGACTGTTCCTGCTGGCGCGCAGTATAACGCCGCCGACAACACAGAAGCCTGGGTCTGCGCGCCAGACGACTCTGCAGGCAGCACTTGTACCCTTGACCTTGGCACAATGGAAGTAAATGACATTACTGATGTAACATTCGTGGTTCAGGTGATTGAATACCTACCAGATATTACAAACGTAGAAAACACTGCCACGGTTTCTGATGACGGTGCGAACGGAGTAGATAGCGACTTGTCTAACAATACCGCCACTGAGTCTACACCAGTGCTTTACACAAACGTATTTGACCCTCCAACAGGCTTTAAGACAATTAATGATGAGGGCTTCCCGGAGCTAGTTTGGCAAATGATCTGGATTAACAACGGCAACGCAACCGCCACCAATGTCCAGGTGCTAGATGACATTCCCGACAACTCGACTTATGTGGCGGATAGCTTAGTTTGTGAGCCTTTGGGCGCATCCACCACCACCACTTGCATCTTTGATGAAGCAAATAATAGAGTAGAGTGGGTAGGAGACATTGCCCCCGACCTAGGCGCCACCGACGAAACCGATGCCTTGAATGAGGTGATTATCACCTTTAACACTACCGTTCAAGAAGACATCGAGTCCCTGGAAAACCATGCCGAGGCCTACTGGGATGGAAACGGTGATGGCGACTTTGCTGACGACATTCTGCTCGGTCAATCCGCCTTCATGAGCGACGACCCCAGCACCCTAACAGGCAGCGA
>CAYUPY010000002.1:0-12423 GCA_964446595.1 uncultured Candidatus Saccharibacteria bacterium
AGCTTATCTAGCTCTACGTCAATATTAATATCCAGTTCAAGTAGGTGTGAGGCGTCTACTAAATCGTTTTGGGGCAGCACGGATAAATCGCCTTTTAATATAGTTGGTTTCTCTTTTACTTTATTAGCAATCTTAAATGCTACATCGCTACCATCGTGACGGGTCAGAACCTTAGAGATACCATCTATGACGCGCGGATCTACGTTCTTTGCGAAACCGTCTGCGATTTTGGCGAAGGCTTTAGTGTTTTCTACCGTCTTTCTAGCGTTGTCTAGTAAATCTCCTGCCTTACCCATCAGATAACCCATCAAAACACCGCCCATAATCATCCCTGTGAAATAAGCAATAAACTGCTCAACCCCGCCATTAGTAATTAGACTTTGAATTACTGAAATAATTGAGGAGACTAAGTCAATTACCATAACAACTGTCACTACTAGTGTAGCTATGGTTAATGCTGCTGCAACTGGACCTCCAAACACTTTGATCGCGGTATTAAATAGGAAGACTAGTACGTCTGCCGCTTCTGGAATTAACTGCCCTATTATGCCATCTTGGATACCTTCCATAAATTTGGGAGCTAGATTTCCAAGTTTTGCTAATTGCTCTTCCGCAGATGCCTGCACGTAAACTGCCTTCTTCCAGGTGTTGCTAGATGGGTCTTTGACAATATAGCCGCCTTCAAATTCTTGTGCTTCGACAGGACCGAGATTTTGTCCTTGGAAATTCAGATTATCGTAATGTTGACGTTTGCGAAAAGCCATACCTAGGTAACCGTCTGCGTAAGGTGCATCTTGTTCGTCAACTAGGTGCGTACTGTTGTTAGCGTAGACTGCATTAACTGGACCTTGAATCTCACTCAAAATTGGACTGGCCTGAATGGTAGCGTTTGTGAAGGCCTGCCAACTGATCAGGCGAGGAGTTAGTTTTGCCTTGTGATTCGGAGAATAGTCCATAATCGGCAAGCCAAAGTAAACACAAGAATTATTAATTCCTCCTCCATTAGGGTTGGCAAAATAGTGCTCCAGTGCGTAATCTGTCATTAGATAAGCCTTTTTATGAGCGTCGTTATACATCATCACACTTCGTCCATAATTACTTCCGTTCTTTAGTGTGACAGAATCATAATCTACCAGCCAGATTGCTTTGTTGTTACACGTCCATTTATGGATTGCACCAAGGCCAGTCCCATTGTTTGCCCGGTAAAAGTCACGTAAATATTCGTCTTCTTTTTTTTGAATGGCTGCGGCCGCGGCGTTGGTTTTAGGGTTCGGGTCATTCGGTCGGCGATTGACGCGGCCGCAGCCTGTGTTATCAAAGAACTGTTGGCCATATTCCCACTTAATAAATCCACGCTCAAATTCCCAGAAATCCCTGGCAATACCTGCATTTTGTGGTTGTGATTTAGGCCATCCTGGACCATTAGCTGATGCTACTCCACCTAATTGGTATTGGAGATAGTCCAACCATCCGGAGTTAAACAACATATGAGTTTCTCCAGCACCGGAGACAAACGCACGTCCATACTGGAAGTTTTGTGCATAACCATGTGTTTTACACGGAGAAGTGGCTCCCCACCGGCTTCGTTCAGGAAATCCTAACTCGCTCCAAGTACCGCCTAAACCGTGGAAGTATTCCCGCATTTCGCCCTCCACAATCCCAGGCTGAGCTTTATCGTTGTCCCTTGACCAATAGATTGATGCTTTTTCAAAGTTCTGATACCAACCAGGGTGGTTGCCGGTTGCTGCTTCATCACTTAGTGGCACCCCAAACCGCTGACACCCACCTTTGTCGTAATAAGCCCACCAAATTCCGCCGGTTATTAAGTAAGCTTTTTTGTGCTGTTTATTATAAGCAACTACCGAGTCGCCCAGAGAACCAATGCTGTTAAAGCGTAATGCTTTTGTCCCGCACCAGTTAATCAGCTTATGGTTGGTCTTCCAGGGACCATAGCTTTCTGCTTTTTGTATAATCGCCCGCTCGATCGGGTCTGAGATCCAACGAGAAGGTATATTCACCCGGTTACCGCCGCCGCTTCCCCAATAAGGCACTCCATTTTCAGCTTTAAAGAGGGACGGCAGGTCGAAATTTACATTGTATTCAAAAGTATCATGCCACCACTTAAGTCTGCTGATCTTAAAATCTCCTTGAACTTGAGTTTCAGCATAAATCCGGTCACCAGGATTTAGGTTTCCTCCCAAGGGGAGAGTTATCTTCCAGCGACCAGTAGCTGCATCGTTCCACACATGGCCCAAATATTGCCAGCCGTTTTTAAACAAAGCTATTTTTACATGCTCAGCTCTTTGTGTGCTTGGATGATAGCTCCAGCTACTACTAACATATGTGTGGCGGTATTCGTTCCATACCACTGTAGAAATAGGATGATTTTTAGGAATAGCTACACCATAAATCGTTACAGAGCGACCATCTTTTGCAGTCTCTGCAAAAGTAATTCTTGGAGTTAGTAGGTTTTGATATGACTTAATTTCGTTCCATTTATGTGTGCCTGGCACATTGATAAAGCGATCAATCTCCAGTTTGGGAACAGTAAATTTACGTCCATCAAGTCCAGCATATTTGTTATTTGGAGCTGCATTGGGATGCCCGGTAGCATAGTTTGTTTTGACATCATGTGTAGTAATTAACGGTACGTTACCAAAGTCAAAATTTCCATTGTCCTCAATCCCTTTAACTTCCCCAGAGGCAGGCTGCGGAGTGCCTTGTACTGGTTCCTTGTTTGATGAGGTATCTTCTACTGGCTTTGGTAGTTGAGCTGGAGGCTGTGGACTGGGCTGAGAAGCTTGTGGTGTTGGCTTCCCGCTCAAGTTACACTCGATAACATCCTGTGCCAAATAGTCTGTAGCCTCGTGCCCTCGGTATGTCAAACGAATCTCCAGCAAACACGAGTCAGCATAAGTTGAGGGCGTAGTGACTCTGGGGTCAAAACTGACAGTTGAATTTGACACCACCATCCCTGCAGGCAAATTAGTTTCTTCAAAGTTAGTTAATGGCGATCCTGCTGCATTTGTGAATCTGTGGCGCAATGACATCCTCTCTCCAATCCAGGGCTTACTTCCTTCGTTTTTAAAGGAAGCATTAAGGGTTAAAACAGAATTGAGCCCTACTGGATCTGGTAAATTATGATGGAAGAAACTAATACCATAATGTGGCTTAGTCGCCTCGGCTAAGACTTGATTCAAAGGCAAGCCAAACTGCACAACCATCATCACACTCAATAAAAAGGCAATTACTTGGCGTTTAAATTTAGTTCCCATATGCTTTTTAGATATATATGCGTTTATAGCATTACAGAATATGGTTTGTCTTTGGCATGCGTGCCAAATCTTGCCTTTTCTAGTGAATTTTCTTCAAATTTTCTCCCTTTTGCTTCATCACGACCCACAAAATATGACATAAACAATCCACTTCGTGCAAATTTGCCACAAATAGAATAACTTGAGGAGGTAACAAAATCCTCCTATTTCGGATTTTGTTGGGATTGATGTGCGTAGCACTTTATAGGTTAATACGCACCGTCTCGCCTCACTTCGTTCGGCTCCCGGCACGCTCAATTTTCAGCAACTCGTAAACTCTTTGGAGAAATATGGCGGAGGGAGAGGGATTCACTATTCGCTCCTGAAGTCGCGATAGCACTAGTGTTGCTACAGCTTCGGCTGCACTTTGTTTGCCTTAGCTAAGCAGCCACGTAGCGAACCTTTGGTTCTCATCCCACAATACAAATATGGCGCCTGCCCCCGACTTCGTCGGAGTCAAACGCCAGATACGGAGGGAGAGGGATTCGAACCCCCGGTGAGACGGATCCCACTTCGGTTTTCAAGACCGACCCGTTCGACCACTCCGGCATCCCTCCTTAAGGCAGGTTGATTATATCAGTTTAAGACTATTTATGTCATTTTTGGTGCTATAATTCCGCCATGGGAAAGGAATATCGTACAGTTGTAATTACTGAAAATGGCGTAGCTAACATCCTGTTTGGTGAAAGTAAGCTTCCACTGGAGAAAATGGAGGCAATTATGAACCAATACGGCAGACAAGGCTGGAAAATGGTTTTTCAGCTAGTAGAAGCTAGGCGTTACTTGCTCTTCTTTAACCGCGAAGCTGTAATTCTTACGTTTGAGAGAGATACCCAAAACAACTTAGAGACAACAGGATAAGAGCAAAGTAAGGTTTGTATAGTATAATGTTCAGATGCGTTTTGGGTGGATTTAGTGCTAATATGATGTAGGAAAATTTATGGCAAAACAGTATAAAGCAAAAATTACTTATGGCAGAGGTGCGACTGGCGGTAGCCGTCGCGGGGGAGGAAGTATGAAAGTTAAATCATCCAGCAAAAAAGACGGTGCTGTAGTTTCTCGTATGGAGATGGCCGCCAAAAACAGTCCTAGAGCTAAAGCAATGGGTTCAAGTAAGTCAGCTGTGGGTAGATTAAAGAAGCGATTCAAAATGTCTAAAAAAGGCTGGCGTAATTTACGTAAGGTTGGGTTGATTATTGTAGGCATCATATTTATCACCGGAATTATTGGCGGCATGGTGGTCTTTGCCAAGATTCAAGAATTAGATTCTGAACTACCTTCTGCTGATGCGCCATTTGGAGCAAAGGAGACTGCGAGTGTAATTTATGATCGCAATGGAAAAGAACTGTTTCGAGTCTATGACGAATTTAACCGTGATCCTGTTAATATTGAAGAAATACCTTATGCTGTGCGTTGGTCATTCTTGGCTGCTGAGGATGTTGACTTTTACACCCACAACGGATTTGATGCAGTAGCTATTGCTCGTTGTGCTTTTCTAAACGTAAGTTCCGGTAGCACCCTGTGCGGAGGAAGTACTATTACACAGCAGATGGTTAAGATTACTACCCTTACTAATGAGCAAAGTATTGAGCGTAAGCTTAAGGAATTGCTTATGTCTATGCGAGTTGAGCAGGCATATTCCAAGGATGAGATTTTAGAGCTTTATTTAACAGTTGCGCCGTTTGGAAACAATGTTTATGGAATTACTTCAGCTGCTGACGTGTATTATCGTAAAGAACCTAAAGATCTTACGCTAGCAGAGGCGGCTGTTCTTGCTGGTATTATCCAAAGTCCAGCTTATAACTCTCCTACTTTGTCTTTAGATCCGCAAGAAGGTTTAAGACGCTCAGAGTTGCGTAAGAATTATATTTTGGATCAATTATTAGAGAAAAAAGATAAAATTAATGAGCAACACCGCAAAAATGTAAATGATGCTAATGCTGAAGATCTAATTACTGAAGAAATAATTGAAGAGGCTCGTAATGCTGAACTAAAATATGCAAAACCTAGATTCGGGTATAAGCCTGTTGCCGGTCATTTTATTGATTACGTGAATCAAATACTGACTGAACGCAACTATAAAACCGAGGAAGAACCATTTACTACAGCTGAGTTGCAGACAGGAGGGTATAAGATTTATACCACTTTAGACCTTGATCTCCAGAAAATTGCTGAACAGACCGTTAGAGAAGGTGTACAAGCACAAGGGGCAGCGTATGGTGCTGCCAATGGAGCTATGATTACCCTTCTTCCTAAGTCCGGTGAAGTTATCACAATGGTGGGTTCTAAGAACTATAATGGTGGAGATGAGGGTTGTAACTCTAATGGTGCCGAATGTTCATTCAACGGGCAGGTAAACATTACTACTTCAAGGCAGTCACCTGGATCTAGTACTAAGCCCATGGGCTTTTATGAGGCGTATCGACAAGGATTAATTCATACTGGATCTTTTTTGCCAGATATTCCAATTACCGTAGATGGATATGAACTAAAGAACTGGAACGGTAGATTTAGCGGAATTAACAAACAAACGTATGCAGCTGAGATGCTAAAACAATCTTTAAACATGCCTTCATTAATCGTAATAGATTTAATAGGAGTTGAGGCTTTCTTAAATGTAATGCGAGACTTTGGCTACAGCACTTATGGTAATTCAAGTGAGTTTGGAGCTTCAGTAATCTTGGGTGGAGCCGATGTTATTCCTGTGGAACATGCACAAGGTTTTGGGGTTTTTGCTAACGGCGGTTATTTTGTGCAGCATGAGGTAATCAAGAAAATAGAAGATGCTGAAGGTAATGTAATTTATGAGCATAAACCTAGTGAGGAACGTGTAGCTGACCCTAAAGCAGTCTATATGTTAAATCAATCAATTAATAACAACTACAATTTGGCTGCAGAAGCATGGGACGGCAATGATATCGCAAATAAAACAGGTACTTCAGAGGGAAACAGGGATACTTGGTTTGTAGCTTACTCTCCTGAGATTGTGACAATGGGCTGGTTGGGTAATAACAATAATGTCCGAATGTCCAATAACGCTTTCGGCTCCACTAGTGTTAAACCTTGGATGACTACATATCTACAAAGAATTAAAGGTGCTTCGTACTTTAGTAAAAAAACTTCTTTTGAAGCAACTCGTCCAGCTGGCGTAATTAGAGGTGGAGGATGTCCTTCGAATGGCCCTTGTACAGGTTCAATAGTTGGCATCGCTTCTGGCTACATGCTAGCTGATCAAGACTATACAGCAGACAGTATTCGTAAACGTGTGACAGTATGTAAAGATCAAAAAGACAAAATTGCTCGAGAGATCGACATCCAACTAGGGCTTTCAGAGAAAGTTGAAGCAGTAAGATGGATACTACCAAAGGCTAATTTACAGGCTGATTTGGATGCTTATTTTGAGAGGGTTGGTGGTGTGAATAAGATTCCTGAAGAACTATGCGATAAAGATAGAGGTCTACAAGAAGGTCCCTGGTTCCCTAATGCCGGTGCGGGTAGACCAAAAGCTACTTCAGTGGCAGGTAATACTGCTGTGCAGATAGTCGGCAAGGTATATTCAGAAGGCGGTACTATTACTGAGCTGAGAGCTTACGTGGATTTCGCAAGCCAAGCCAGCCGCGGCACCTTCCTGGGGAATATTTCAGTAAATGCTGATGGTAGTTTTGATGCTACATTTAACTTCCCTAATAGTGTAGAGCCAGGTAAGTATAAGATTGGTCTAGTAGCCAGTGATGATACAGCTGCTGATAGTACTGGGATAATTTTACCTTACATTGTGGTTGGTTCAGAGACAACTAGCAACCTTAAACTTAATGCGTTACCCAACCTTTCTAGTCATACCTGGGGAAATACAATAGGAAATGGAAAAAATATTACTCTTTCTCTTAACTATACTGGTCAGGGTGGAAATGGCTATCTGGCCAGTGCTGAGGTACTGGTTAGGAAGAACGGTGGAAACTTTGTATCCATTGGTAGTCTCGGGTCAGCTCCTGGATTCAGTACTAGTTGGGGGGCGGACATTGCTAACGAAGATGCTACCTACGAATTCTACGTAAAGGCTACTACGCCAAACGGTGGTCAGTTAGTATCCATTCAACCGCTACCTGTTCAGGTAGTAGTCCAAAAAAGCTAAGCAGTGAGAATAGTGATTTGATTAGCGCAACTCGTGGCCGTTATTCTGGATAACCTTGTTTACCCTGCCCATTAGGGTAGATATCTCTTCTGAGCTAAGAGTATGGTCGTGGGCAACCAACTTAAGTTTAAGGGTTATACTGCGACGCTCCCCTTGATCAAATATATCTACAATCCTAATAGAGAATAGGTTATCACCGAGTTCCTGTTTTAAGGAATTTATAGTTTTGCCAATAAGCGTCTTAGATGCCTGCCAGAAGCTGATATCTCTGTCTACGATTGGGTATTGTACTATTTCTTTAAAACTCCCCTGCTCTCTAGTAACCTGAGAACGCTCCAATAGGTTGGTTTGCTCAAATAAACGGGAAAGTTCAAGGGTGAATGCAGCCACCTGTTTGTTTTTAATACCAAAGTTCTTTAACACTGTAGGATGAATCATTCCTATCTCCCCGAGTGGTAAAGGTTTGTTTTTTGCCAAGTTAGCAAAACCGGCTAGTGCTTTTGACGCCACGCGTTTTGCTTTTTGAGTAGCGGTAGATTTTTTGTCTAATGTCTTATTCAGTTCTACGCCAGCAATATCAATAATGCCACTTCTTCCGGGGTGAAAGATTGGAGAAGTGAGTGAATCAGTGCCATTTTGTTTTTCTAGATATAAACGATCCTCTAGGATTGTATGATTCAGTTGTTCAAAAGCATATTTAAGTTGTCTGTACGTATCTTCTATTTCGTCTCCTACGAATAATGCCACTAGTTGGAATGGTTGTGCCGGTAGTTGTTCTTCTTTAGAATCTTGACGATGGCTGCGTACTACTCTACTAATTTCAAATAATCCAAATGAGTCGTATTTGTCCAAATTCGCTGGCAGCTTTTCTAGCATACTCGGAAGAACGTGGTCACGAACCAGACTCAATTCCGGAGAAAGTGGTTCCATGATAGTTGGCAGTTGCTCTACCCTATCTTCTAGCATTGCCTTGTGGTAAAGGTCGGGCCCTACTAGGGTGTAGGTGTAGATTTCGTGTAAACCTGCTGCTGCTAATCTTTGTTTGATTTGGAAAAGTGTAGAGTTTAATCTATTAGTATTTGGGACTTCTAGGTTGCGAGCTGGTAAGGTTAGTTGTACCTGATCATAACCATGTAGTCTAGCAATCTCTTCTACTACGTCTTCGTCGATAGAGATATCTTGACGCCATTCAGGTACCGTGAGTTTTACAATTAAACCGCTCTGATTGCGCTGGATATCTGCAGATGTAAACTTATCAATGCCATCAATTGTAAAACCAAGGTTTTGCAGATGAGTCTGAATTTCCTTTTTCTCTAAGGTAACTCCCGCAAGGCGTTTTACTTTAGCGATGTCAAAGTTGATAGTGTGAGATTTTTCTGGTTCTGGGTAGATGTCTACCGGTTCATCGCTCACTTCACCTCCACAAACACTTAAAATTAGCTCGGCTGCGTGATTTAGTGCTATTAATGTAGTAGCTGGGCTGATTCCTTTCTCGTAACGGGAACTTGCTTGAGAACGTAGGCCAAGTGCACGAGATGTACGTCTAATATTATACATCTCAAAATTAGCTGCTTCCAAAAAGATATTGGTTGTCTCGTTAGAAATAGCTGTGTTTTCACCCCCCATAATGCCTCCTAGTGCAATAGCTTTCTGCGTATCTGCTATTACTACCATCTGATCCGTTAACTCACGTTCTACATGGTCTAAAGTGACAAGTTTTTCGCCGCTAGATGCCTTACGAACTACCAATTTCTGACCAACCAATTTATCTGTATCGAATGCATGGAGCGGTTGTCCTAAGTGCAGCATGACATAGTTGGTGATATCCACTACATTGTTAATGGTGCGCTCGCCAGTTCTGGCGAGCGCCAGCTGCAACCACAATGGCGAAGGCCCAACTTTCACATTAGTCATACTCAAACCACTGTATCTGGATACGAGTTTTGGAATACGATTTTCTACACCAACAGTTATTTTTTGCTCAGATCGTAGTCTAGGTGTGTCATAAGCTTCAAATTCAAGAGGAGTATTAAAAATAGCACTCACCTCACGGGCAATACCTAAGTGAGAAAATGCATCCGGTCGGTGAGGCAATGCTTTATTCTCTATTTCTAGCACTACGTCACTAAACATCTCTGTGACGTCCGTGCCTGGTGCCATGGAAGCGTCTATTGCAATAATACCATCATGTTCATCGCTTAATCCCAGTTCATCTGGGGCACATAACATTCCAGCTGAGTCAACCCCGGCAACTTTGCGCACACTAATTTTCATAGTCTCATCCTTTGCCGCATCAGAATAGACTTTACCTCCAGGAAGTACTGCTACTGTGTACATGCCGGCATGGACATTGTCTGCGCCACACACTATCTGTTGTGTCTGTTTTTCGCCCACATTTACCTGACATACGCTTAAGTGCTCATGTTTGGGATGTTGCTCTACACTTTCGACACGAGCTATTACAAGCTTTTCTAAGCCCTTGCCAACCTCTTGTAGACTTTCAACTTCACTCAGTCTAGTATCTAAAGTTTCCTTAAATTCAGCTGCTGTTGCAATCTGAAACTGGGGAACTAGTTTTTTAAGCCACTTTAAAGAAATTAACATGTTTTCTTAGTTAAATTGTTTAACAAAATCAAGGCGTCCACTATGAAAGTGGCGAATATCATTAATTGCGTTCTTAATCATAATCAAGCGATCCAGTCCCATACCCCACGCAAACCCAGTATAGACTTCAGGGTCGAGGCCTGCCTCTTTAATCACAAACGGATGGACAGGCCCGCAAGGAATTATTTCCATCCATCCGGAGCCGCCGCAACCTTCACAACCGGCTGTTTTAGCCCCATCACATACAGGACAGGTCATCATCAGCTCAAGTCCCGGTTCCACAAATGGGAAGTAGGTTGGTTGTAGTTTTACTTCCATATCTCTTTCAAAATAGTAAACCAGGAACTGCTTTAAAGTTCCTATTAGATCGCTAAGTTTAATACCTTTGTCTACGTATATACCTTCAACTTGAAAGAAACTATGCTCGTGTCTAGCATCAGTAGCTTCGCTTCTAAAACATTTGCCCGGTACTATTGCTCGCACAGGTGGATTGTTTCCTTTAATTATGCGGTTTTGCATAGAGGATGTATGTGTAATTAGTACTTTATCATCGTCTAGGCGCATAGTATCCCACATATCTCGAGCAGGGTGCCCTTCGGGTATGTTGATAGAGGTAAAATTGTGATAGTCATCATCTACTAAATATGGGATCTCAACCTGGAAGCCCATTGATGTAAAGATTTCCTCAATCCGCTTCTTTTCTTGTGTGATAGGATGTAATCCGCCAGCCCCTGATGGGATGCCTGGGAGTGTGATGTCTAGGAACTCTTCTTTAAGCAATTCCTCTAGTTCCTCAGCTGCCAGTTTTTCGAGTTTAAGATTGCCGGCTTTTTCTAGTTCAACCCTTACTTCGTTCGCGCTCTTGCCTACTGGGCCCTTTTGATCGTTGGGAAGATCTTTGATATTACGAAGTATCTCTGTAAGCTCAGATTTTCTACCAGTATACTTTTTAAGCCAGGCCTCTACTTCGACTGCTTCTTTAAGCTTATCTAGCTCTGCTAAAGCGTTTTTACGCAGTGTTTCTAGTTTTTCCAGCATGGGTTAGTTTAGCGTGAAATCAGAATGGTCTCTAGGAGACTTTTTTTACTAACTGGGCAAAGTCCTCTGGAGCTCTCTGAGCCATTTCAGATAGTACTTTACGATCCAGTTCAATTCCAGATTTCTTCAATCCTGCCATGAACTTACTGTAGCTGATACCAGTACTGTGAAGTCCAGCAGAGATGATTTTAATCCACTCTTCACGCTTTTGGCCACGACGAGCACGTCTATGAGCATGGCTGTATTCTCCCGCATGCAAAAGAGCTTCTTTTGCACGGCGGTACAGTCGGCTGTAAGTGCCACGGTAACCTTTGGTAGCTTTTAGTACCTTGTTATGCTTTTTGCGCTTGGTTATACCTCTTTTAATCCTCATTGTGATTATTTACCTAACATTGTATTAATTTTTTTAATCTCTGACTTTGCCTGCAAAACATTCTCACCCTTTACGGCATCTTTTTGTCTGCTGTTCTGGTAACTTTTTGAGTGACCATTACCCGCACGCTGTGGTCTATGCTTTATCAAACCACTACCAGTACGTTTAAAGCGTTTTTTAGTAGCTTTATGAGTTTTTATTTTTACTTTTTTTACTTTTCCCATTATTTTGAAACTAAGTATATAGCTAAATTTCTTCCTTCTCTCTTTGTATCACCTTCAAATTTGGCAAACTCAGAGACTTGTTCTTTCACTTTGTCCATTAGTTCATACATGATGCGGTTATCTGCACCTCGCTTGAACTGTATGGTGAACTTGACCTTATTACCTTTTTCTAAGAGCTCTTGGATCTTGCCTATCTTATGGTTTAAATCACCTACATCGATAAACGGTTTGACCCTAATTTCGCTTAAATCACTACTTGTTGTTTTCTTCTTAGACTTCTTCTTTAAGTCGTACTTAAGTTTAGACCAGTCAACAATTTTTGCTACTGGTGGATTGCCTTGCGGATTAACCAATACAAGGTCCAACTCAGCGTCTCTTGCAGCGCGAAGAGCGTCTTCCTTGGTTAAAACCCCCAAATTATCACCTTTGTTGTCAACCACCAACATTTTCTCAGCTCGTATATAGTTATTACGATCAAACTGCGGCTTAAACGAAGGCCGAGATGTTGGTTTTTTTGAACGATAGCGAGCTATCTTGGCAATCCTTCTAATAAATAATCTCTATGTCGAGTGATGATAGCAGAAAATAGGCTTATTGCCAAACTGTTACTGCCGAACACTTCCCTATTTGTCTAGGTTTTGCAGATGCTCATACAGAGTATCCGCAAGCCCATCACGGCTAATCATTCCTAGTTCTTGTTTATTACGAAAACGAACAGATACAGCATCAGCTTTTTCT
>CAYUPY010000002.1:12433-56998 GCA_964446595.1 uncultured Candidatus Saccharibacteria bacterium
GATGATGACTGGGGTCTTGTTTAATTCCGCTGAGCGAATTCTAGCTTGCATCGTCTCTGCTCTGGCATCAACTGTAGAACGTAAGCCGGCCATAACTAAGTCTTCCGAGATGGTTTGGGCATATCGTCCTTGTGATTCAGCAATTGGGATCACTACTGCCTGGCTTGGGCTAGCCCAATATGGTAGAGCTCCTGCTTGATCTTCTAGAAAGAATGCCAAGATTGATTCGAGCGTATAGTTGATTTCCACTTGGTAAGCAATGCTAAAATCTCCCTCTTCATTCACAAATTCTACGTCAGAGGGTTTAACTTTTAAGCTAGCTAGATGCCACTCCCGGTCTAGTTCGTCTATTGCCACAAAATTCACTATTGCCCCTTGCGTAGGTGCGTTAGCGTCAATAACTTGAGTCTGAGAGATTTTATGTTCTTTGAACATATTGGTAAGCTGAGGAATTAAGCTTAACTTTAAGTCTGCCGTATGAATTTCAGCATTATAGCTAATCCCCAAGTACTGGAAGGTCTTGATGACAGCTAGAGTATTAGCTAGAGTTTCATCGATAGCTTCTGCAGGTACTGTGTAGCTAACAGCTTGGATGCGATTCGTGTTTAGCACCTTTTTTTCTTGTATCTCTACAACAGCATCACCTTCTATGGTGGTCTGCGCCATTTGTCGCACAGGAAGGTTGCGGTAGCTACGGTTCTTTAGCTTAAATATGCGGCTAGTATCCTCTAAGAATTGCTGACTTAAGCGATAATGCATAGGTAATAACTCATCGTATTCTAACTGCTCTAGCTCAAAAACCAGTCTTTCGCGGATAGCCCTTAGTGTGACAGCGCCACTACCTGTATATAGAAGCTTCTGCTCACCTAGGAATAGCTCTAGCTCTTGGCCAAGCTTGATAAAATCTCTTTCCTGGACGGCCTCTTGCTTGGCCAGGTAAGTGTTTAGTTCCGCCGGCGTGGCGAAAGCCACGCCGGCTATTCTTTGCATTTGAGGGCGGGACTCATCATTCTTCCAGTTCACATCACTAATAGATGTCAATTTCACCGCACCAACTTGGTTCGTGCTGGAAACATGAGGCCCTCGACACAGATCAATAAATTCTTCACCAGTTTTATAAAAACTAATGCGAGCATCTGTAATTTGCTGCATCAGTTCTGATTTGTACACCTGTCCACGGCTCATCAATAATTGGAAAGCCTCCTGCGGTGAGGTATAAAGCTGGTTAAACGGTAAATCTTCTTGAATAATAAGGTTCATCTCTGACTCAATCCGCTTCACATCATCCCATTTGAGTCTGCGTGGTGGTTCGAAGTCATGATAGAAACCCTGTTTAGTAACAGGCCCTACTCCTAATTTGGTTTCTGGAAATAATCTTAAGACCGCCATGGCTAGAACATGGGCGGCAGAGTGTCTGCGTTTTTCAGTTAAATCGTCCATAGTTGTCTATTTGCTCCCGATTATATCACTTACTAAAAAACTAGGTGAGGATTTAAACTAAAAGCTAATACGACAAGTCACTGTTAACGCCTAGCGCTATAAATACTCATTGTTACTTCTATCATATCAGCGCAGTAAGAGACTATCTCTTTTACAACGTTATAAAGAACTTCGCTACAAATAGATTTCTCAGCCGTTAATTCTACGATCGCATTAATACCCCATTCTAGAAGTTGGTCCCTTTCTTCGACTGAGACATATCCATATCTTAAGCTTTCATTGGCTATTCTAAGGAAGTGTACCACTGCTGCTTCCAACTCTGTAAGCTGTTGCCCAGGACGCAAACCGTAATCCTGAATAACGGAATTCAGAATATTCTTAAAGATTTGTTGGAGATAATTATTTTCTATCACACATGAATATAACACGGATATATAGTCTGTCAATTGTCTAATAAACCCAAAGTTTGTTAGTAGTAGGAGACTATTTTAGGTTTTCGGCTCCAAATATGTGTGTGGTAAGTTCCTGGAAAGTAGCTGTTTCCAGGAACTGCAGTTCCGCAGATGTTGGTAAGCGTTTTAAATGAAGTATTATTATTTCTACTGGGTGAATGCCACGAGAGAGCATATCAACCACTGAGTAGTTTTGGGCCAGCTCTCCAAGATGAGGGGCCACTGGGTAGACTAGCCTATCGTCTAACTCACTTACTATGGTACGACCTTGATAGTTGGGGAAATAGTGTTTAATTGCAGTCACAGCAGTTTTGCTAGGTGGGATCGCTGCAGGGCAGCCGTATGTACTTTTGTTATTGACTTTATTTTTTGCCTTACGGGTTTTTGGACGTGATACACCACTATGGTTACCCTGATCAACCAGATCTAGATTATAATGCCCTGCCAGAGGTCCAGTGGATTGTTTAAAGTCAAATCCAAGTTTAGGAAATAATTTACCAATTTCTGTGATGTCTACCCCACTCAATATGCGTAAATGCGCATGTGCATTAAAGTTAGGGATTGCATGAAGTAAGAAGTTACTCCAAGTCGCCCTCTCGGTGCCGGTTAAAATACCGCTAATTACTACTTCAATTAAAGAATTGCCATGATCGTCCGCTTTATGATTTGCCAACACTTTGCTTCCAATTTTTTGGCTGCTGAAGACAGACAACATTGAGGTTTTTAACAAATACTCAATTAAATTGACTACAGTAGTATGCGCAAATTCCGTCTTACTTAAAACATCCAATGCTGCCAAGGAATCAATGTTTATATGTTCAGGAAAATTCTGCCAGTCTATTACTCTACTCTCCAGAACCCTTTTACTAATTGCCGGGAATAAAATATTAATAAACACTACAAATGAATCCAGCATAGATTGAAGTGATGCCTGGTATACATTGTAAGCTAAAAAAGCATACTCTTCTGAGGAAACGTTAACATGAGTATTTAGATAAATTTCTTCGATACTTGTCGGTGCTCCCAGCTGAAATGGTCCATAATCCATTTCGTGAGCAGTACGATCGGGCGGTCTGACTAATAAGGGATAACCTGAATTTAGCAACGAAGTATGGAATGCCCAAAACATTGCAAGAAAGTCAGGATACAGTTTGTTATATAGTCGCTCAGTACTTAAATCTGCCACTGGCGATTATATCAGGGATGGACAAACTTACAAGTTCTTATATGAGCGGCACAGGACTCGAACCTGTGACCTTTCGCACGTCAAGCGAATGCTCTACCAGCTGAGCTAGCCGCTCTTTCCTTTGAAGTGGGAAATTATACTACAAAGGATGTTTTTGCACTAACCTAACAAATTAGCTTGTCTTCACTTCAGCTTCGGCTTGATTCTCAATTACACGATCTACAATCCCATATTCTACTGCTTGTGCTGCAGTCATGTATTTGTCACGGTCCATGTCGTTGATGATTTGATCTTTGTCTTTCCCTGTGTTTTCGGACAAAATACCTGCGAGTAGATCTTTTAGGCGTAATGTTTCGCGAGCGGTAATCTCTAGATCACTGGCTTGACCCCCCACCCCATTGATAATTGGTTGGTGAATTAGGATCATGCTGTTAGGGAGCGCAAAACGTTTGCCTTTTGTCCCATGTGACAAAATCATGCTACCCATGGATGCTGATGTGCCAATAGACACTGTGACGATGTCAGGCTTAACTAGCTTCATGGTATCCATGATCGCCAAACCCGCATAAATGCTGCCACCTGGGGAATTTATGTACATTTTAATATCCTTGCTAGGATCCTGGGTTTCCAGGAATAGCAATTGTGCTACTACAGCATTGGCCACATCGTCATTTATTCCACTTCCCACAAAGATAATGCGGTCCTTAAGCAAGCGAGAATAAATATCGTAAGCACGTTCTCCATCGCGCGATTTCTCAATTACAGTTGGTACTAGATAAGATCCCATGATTGAATTCAAATTCACATATAAGTAGCTAAGTATAGCAGAGTGGTCGGTAGACTGCTAACTCTGATTCTTGTACTTGTTGATATACCTTACTGCCATTATGTATCCTAGATGAGAGAACGCCTGTGGGTAATTGCCCAGGTACTTTCCAGATTTAGTATGGTCTAATTCTTCAGGCATTAAATGATGTGGAGCTAGCTTTGCTTCAATTTTAGTGAGTAGTTTTTCGGCCTCTTCCACCCGCTCGAGCTTGGCGAGAGCGGAGATAAGCCAGAAACTGCAAAGTAAGAAGGCACCCTCTTTTCCTTCAAGACCATCGTGGTGGTGATTAAGGTAGCGGAAAACGTAAATATCGTCATGGACTAATTGCTTAATAGTATTATCTACTATAATTGCTGAGCGTGGCTCATGTCGGTCCAAAAAGTGAACTAACATATAAAGAAAGTTTGTGGCATCCAAATCCTTATTACTGCTGGATTGAGTAATCACATTTTGGTGCTCGTCATAACAATTGTTCCAAATCCAGTCAGAAATTTCTGTACGCAATTTTGTAGCAGTGGTAAGTATATTTTGATCGATTGGGATACTTTTTGAGAGCTGAAGAGTACGATCCAGACCTACCCAACACATAACTTTACTGTAGGTAAAGTGTTGAGGTTCACCTCTTACCTCCCAGATGCTGTTGTCTTTACGTTCCCAGTTCTCGGCAATTTTGTTGATCAAAAACTCAATCAAGTCATTTTTGTACCTAATTTTGGCCAAATCATGTTGATAGCTAAAGTAGTAAGCATCCAAAAGTGCCCCGTACACGTCTAATTGTAGTTGTCGATTAGCCCCATTGCCGATGCGCACTGGGCGAGAATCGGCGTATCCTGCCCAGTGCGCAAGTACCTCTTCGTCAGGTACTATGTTGCCATGAATAGTGTACATGGGTAGGATATCCCCGCCATTTTGAGCTTCTTTTTCCAGTATTAATTCAATAAAATCAAAAAACTTCGCCGCTTCTTCTTCGTAACCTAGAATGCTAAAGGCATAAATAGTAAAGGTCGCATCGCGCACCCAAACATAACGGTAGTCCCAGTTGCGTTCGCCGCCCTCCTCTTCTGGCAGACCAAGGGTGGGGGCGGCAACGATACCTCCGGTTGGGTAATACTGCAGTAGCTTCATGGTAATTGCCGAACGTACTAGCTGGTCGCGATGGCTTTGAAAGTAAAGTCCTCTTGCCACCCAGCCCCGCCAAAAGTCTATGGTTTTCCGATATAGTACCTCTCCTGTTAAAGATTCATCCTTCTCTGTATCAAGCTGAAAGCCACCCTTCTCTACAAAATCTAAGATTATGTACTCTTCTGCTCCAGGTAATATATTTACGACTACTTCAGCGCCTGTAGCTCCAATCTTTACGTGTGAATTAGATGGTAAATGAAGAGTCATTGTCCCTTTATGCATATCGCAAGTTAGTGTGCGTTGTTTTGGATGATGGTGCCAATTTTGAGAGGTTAATTTTTCGCGGCCGTAGTCCGGCCGCGGCTGTAAATCAAACACTAGTGAGATAGTTTCATCTAGTTGTGCAGCGTTTATTTTGCGCACAAAATAGTGATGCTCAATAAGGCTGTGAGGTTGTGGGGGCATAAAGTCCTCCACCAATACTAATCCTTGTTTGCAGGTCAAAATATGCTTTACAATAGCGGTCTCTTTAACATAAGAGGTGTCAATATCAAAGTTCTCTAAGTTCTTCAGCGCAAATTGTCCTCCATTGTCGTCCAATAGCCGCGCAAATATTGTGCCAGAGTCAAATCTTGGCCAACACAGCCAATCGATATTAAGTTTGTGTCCTACTAGAGCGGAAGTGTGAAGGTCACCCAGCAAGAAATAATCTGAAATTTGCATATAACATCCTACTGGATGATCATAGGGTATGTGGCCAGGTTGGATAACTTTCCGAAAGAAAGGCGCTAGAAACAATTAACCCCAGCGTTTGCCGGGGTTAATTGCTTGCACTTTTAACTATTTTACTGCCTTTTTGCCTTTAGGTAATTGCCTTAAAATTACCTATGTAATTGTATCCCTTATCCACAATTTTTGTCAAGAAACTTAGCTAACTTTTTTACGTAACTAAATCGTAAATGTATAAATAGCATGTACAACTTTAAGGCAAACGTACAAAATCACCCACCTGAATCCCGGAACGCTCCACCCAGCCAGCATTCGTCTCAAGAGCATATTTAATCAAGTATTCAGAGTCATAGAGTTCATTGGTTTGATTTGGTGTAGTGTTCTCATAGATCTTTACAACCCTTAGATCTTGATCAAAGTAAATAATATCTAGTGGAATAAAAGTATTCTTCATCCAAAAACTCACCCTCCTTTCAGTTTCAAACACAAATAGCATTCCCGCATCCTCAGGCATACTATTTCTGAACATAAGTCCTTGCTCACGTTCCAATGGTTCGTCGGCTACTTCGGCTCGAATACTGTACTCTACCCCAGTTTCATTTATAAAAACTACTTCTTGTATCTGTGCTTCTACTGCTAGCTGTTGGTCTCTCGCGGCAAAAATAAAACCAAATAACCCTAAAAACACAAAGATGCCAACTAAGGAGGCCATTAAGAATGTAGACCCAACAGCTGGAGATTTACGAAGTAAATAGTCTTTTATCTGATCTATGTAGTTATTAGTTCTCATATATAACTAATTATATCACCCGTTTAAACTGTTTTTCTAAATCATATTTTGGCATAGACCAAGAAACTGGGCGTCCATGTGGGCAGTTATACGGATACTTACAGTCTCTTAAGTCTTCTACGATTTGTCTCATCTCAGGCTCAGAAAGTCTTTGTCCCGCCCGCACCGATCCGTGGCAAGCAGCCGAGGCAATTAAGTTGTGCAATGATGGATTGGAAATTTCGGCCATAAGCTGATCATTGCTATCATAGTTCTCTTCGTCAGCGATTAAGGATTCCATAAAATCCTGCACGTTCAGATTAAGAGTGGCGCTAGGTTTAGCGGTAATCTGAATGCTCTGGCCTCCGAAGTCACTGATCTCAAGACCTAATTGATTGAAGGGGTCGCTTCTGGACAAGATTTTTTGTTTGTCTGCTAGCGGAAGTTCAATAATTTCAGGTACTAACAGAGGCTGTTTGATTGAACCCTTATTTTCGTCCATTGCTCTCATTAATTTTTCGTATAGGATTTTTTCTGCTGCTGCGTGCTGATCTATAAATATTACCGATTCATTCCGCTCGTAAACAATATAAGTATTGAATATTTGCAGAGGTTTAAAGTTAAAGTTTGGCAGATCTTTCTTTACTATCAATCTGCTGAAGTCCATACTGGCTTGTACTTTAGCCTTCTTGCTTGGTTTTTTTATTAAAGAAGGTCTAGAAAAGTCAAACTTAGTTGGTTGGTATTGTTTATTTTCCTCTTTTAGTGACTGAGTAAATGGATGTTCTGGAGCTTCTTCAGTGACAACTGCGTCTTGGTCAGGTTTAATGAAAGTGCGTTCTAGGATGTCTGATTTAGTTTGTTGAGTAAGTAGGTTGCGAGTATTCCTTTGAATCAAAGAATAAATTTGCCCTGGGCTAGCAAACTTTACTTCTTGTTTGCGCGGGTGCACGTTTACATCTACTTGAGCTGGAGGTAATGTGAGATTAATAAAATACACTGGCTGCAGATCACGATGGATGAAACCTTTGTAGGCATCGCCAATTGCTTTCTGAATTAACCGATCACTAATTGGACGACCATTTATAAAAATCAGTTGTTGCTTTCGGCCCTTTTGAGCAATATCAGGCTTACCGATGTATAACTCCAAGGCTGTTTTAGGTTTATTTGGCTCTTCTTTATCCGGCTCCAAATGATAAAAATGTTGTGGTTCTAGTTTAGGCCAAATGTCATATACCCTTTGCCCTATTTTCTCCACTGCTGGAAGGCGATGGACGAGTTTAGGCCCATGATAAAGTTCAAAACGAACATTAAGATGCATTAGGCTGGTTGCAATGAACGTGTTAGTGACATGATTCAGTTCCGTTTGAGCGGTACGCAGAAACTTTCTTCTAGCAGGAACGCTTTGGAATAACTTTTTGATTGCCAAGCGGGTACCTGTTTGCGCGCGTGCGCTAGGAAGCACCTCTAGGACTTGGTTTTGGATGCGCACGCGCGTAGCCTCCCCTTCTTCACGCTTAGTTTCTAATTCGATGTCTGCAACAGCGCTAATACTTGCTAGTGCCTCTCCTCTAAAACCTAAGGTAAGAATCCTTTCCAAGTCGGCTGCACTCCGTAGTTTGGATGTGGCATGCTGAGTAAAAGCCATTACTGCATCATCTTTATCCATTCCCTCACCATCATCTGAGATCTCTATTAAGTCAATGCCACCATTTTGAAGCTTAATAACAATGTTCTTTGCTCCCGCATCTAAAGAATTTTCCAGTAGCTCCTTCACAACAGAGGCTGGTCGTTCTACAACCTCTCCTGCAGCGATCATGTTTACTACTTCCATCGGTAGCTGCTTAATTTTACCCATAAGTTCTTAAATTTGTTACGATTTAAATTTGCTTAGTACATCTTACACCCTCTCACTGGTAAGTTGCATCACATTTCAGGGCTTTTTTCAGAGTTGTGAGTTTAGCCTGTTCGAGACCTAGTGTTTCACGGACTTTGCATCTAGTGATTCGAACGCAACAACTTCCCTCTTGCTGGAAAGTATTGGAACAAAATGGTTTCGTAGTCAGTGCTCATAAAAAGTCTACAGTTGTCTCTGTTAAGCATATCTTAAAATTTTCTTATGTAAATTATTTATACATAAAAGTTATCCACATTCTTACTTCTACTTATCACGAAAGGTATAAAATCAGCAGCTCTGTCGGTCTAGTGTAAGTAGAGTTGTAACCAAATGGGTAACAGATCGTTAGAATCTCTCTACTCAAACGAGAGAGAGCTGGTCGTAAAGCAATATGGTTAGAGAAGAGGAAGGATAATTAATTGGGTATTAAGCGGTACTAAAAGGTGTCCCCGTGGCTTGTTACCTGGGATTGTGCTGGTGGGATTGGCCCAGCTTCGTTCAAGTGAACATGATTACGATCCTGACTTGAACCAGCATCAAAGGTCTGGTCGTAGTGCTTTTCTGGTTGAGAAACAAACTTAGGTAAGCTGAAAGTAAAAGTAGTGCCCTCGCCTACTATTGAATTTACATAGATTTCTCCATGCATCATTCTAATTAGCTCAAAGCTCACATATAGACCGAGTCCAGTGCCTCCAGGACGCACAATCTCTATACCGTGGCTAGCACTACTAGCATTGGATTTGGATGTTTTTGAGGATGGTTCTTTTGTATATTGATGTGCTCTAAAGAACTTTTTACCTAGGTTGGGAAGATCCTCTTCACCAATACCATTTCCCGTGTCTTTAACCATGACCCAGACGAAATCAGCGCCCTTCCACCATTGAATAGTAATAGAACCCTCAGAAGTATACTTCAGGGAATTGCTGATTAGATTATCGACTATTTCACGCGTACGGTTAACATCTGCGTAGGCAAATACAGGCTCCTGAGGGGAGTGAACTATCATTTCCAGATGATTTTTACCGGCTATCGTTTTATGGTTTTCAACAGAAGTCTGCATGATTTCTCCCACATCAACTTTGTTGAAACTAAGTTGCATGCGCGCTCCATCAACCTTGGTTGCACTTAACATAGTCTCTATCAGGTTAATCTCTCTGCGGGTTGAATCAGATGCCATTTTTAAGTATTGAGAGAGCTTAGCGACTGGTATGGTATGCTCTGGATTTTTATTTAGGTCCATTTCTAGCATTGAAAGTGCGTTGCGTACAATGCTAATTGGCGTTCTGAGCTCGTGACCCATTACATCCAACATGTCTCGCTCCTTACGCCGAGCTTCTTTAAGCTCGGCGAGTGTGTCTTGTAGATCGCGTTGGATATTCTGTGACTGTTGATAAAGTTGAGCATTTTCCAACGCGATCCCTATCTGCAGCGAGTAGGTAGTTAATTGTTGTTTTTGAGAAATAGTTAGTTCTGAACTAGTATGTGATTTTACAAAAAAGAAAATCACTCCTACCACACTATCATGACCTTGTAAGGGGAAAATAGAAAGAGATTTGACTGCCAGTATTTCAGCAAGTTGCTTAACAAACACCTCTGGCAATGCACTTCCCAATACATCATTAACGTTATCTGTAAATTGAGCGACCCCACTTTTAAACGTTTTCATGTAACTTAGCTCTTGGATGTTAGGATCTGTGATCTTTACCCCATATTTTCTTAGATTACCTATAATCTTTAAGGCTGATTTGCTTACATCGTTAGTAGTTGCCGCAACCGGTACAAGCATATCCCGTTCAGGCTCATATAGCGAAATAATAGCTCCCAGTATAAAGTCGTCTTGTGGCAAAGCATCTACAGCCGTCTGAGACACCTTAGAAGGATCCAAAGACTGGCCAATGCTGCTAGTTAAATTATATAAAGCGGAAAGGGTTTTGTTTTGTGTGGCAAGTTGATCAACTTGTTCTGTTACCTTCTCAAATAAATTTGAGTTGTAAATAGTTGTACTTACCTGGCTAGAAAAACCTTGAGCTAAGTCAAGAAACTCTTCATCAGCTTCTTTCTCATTCATAATTAGACCCAGTACTCCTAGTTTCTCTCCCCCGGCTGATAAAGGAATATGCACCGCTTGTCGCATTCTGAGGAAAGTCTCCATTACTTGGGCAGCAGGAGTATTCATAAATGATCTGCCAAGCTCAGCAAAGTCTTTTGTAAGCAGGATCTTATCTTCTAATAGACAGCGTAAAATGATATTTTGTTGCTGCTCTTCATTCTCCGCATTCAAAAAAACTGCATCCCCAAGTTCTTTACCAAGAATTTGTGAGGCAAAAATTTGGGCAATTTGAGGAGCGTTTACATACTTTAAGCGTAGAGTTTCCGTCTCTGGCACCCATTCCCAGATTGAAGCAAAGGAGACATCCATTACGTTAACTAGTTTTTCAGCTATCAGTTTAAAAATCTCTTTGCGGTCAATAATACCAGTCATTGCTTGACTGATAGTTGTGAAAGCTGACAGTCTTTTAGAAAGCTGCTCTACTCTCTCTTGGTAGCTTTCAATGCCAAGTGCCTTATCAGCAGCATCTTTTTTTGTATTTAGTCTAAACATGGGCAGGTACGTTATTTCAGACTTGCAAAAAGAATGGATCTGTCTCGTTTGAGTAACGAGTAATTACGTTTGCAACCGTCTCAATAAAAATGTCTATCTTAATTGTAGAGATTCTTTCTAGTGATGTTAATCCCTTTTTGTATTCCTTTTGTATTAATTTTTTAATTTCTGGGAAATAAGGCTTGGCCGCACTATGTAATTCTGTCGGCGATAAGCTAAAGATTTTATTAGGAGCTACTTTATCTTTTTCTATTAGTAGGATTAAGGGATAATTCAGATTTTTTTCTTCTGTTATTTCCCGCTGGAAACTTCCAAGGTCTGAACTTAGCTTGATAGCAGTAGAAAAATGGTGATAACCGTTTCTTAAAGCGCCAAACTCGGCGTTGCTTAATCTAATATTTGATAGAGCTAGGTCTACTAATAGAAAGTATTTGATGCTTGCCGTCATAGTGCTATAGCGGATGTAGTCTTGGGTGTTGGCAATATACGGCTGAGAATTAATTAAAAACTCAAAATTAAAAGCGGTTAACATTTCCAAAATATCTTGTTTAGCCATTTCAGAATATTCTCCCAATTCAGCGAGCATTATTTCTAAAAGGAATGTAGATTTTAGACTGGTATTATTTGTAGCAATAAAATCGAAACATGCATTTAGTTCTGTGTTGCTGTGTGCACGGTCAAGTTCATCGTCAACCGTAATATTCCAAAGTGTATAAACATTCTTTAGATAAACTGCACGCCAATTTGGTTTGCTCGGTGGTAATGTCAAACCAAATGAAACTTGTGATAGATATCCAAAATAAGTCTCAATATCACCACGGCCAAACTTTATGTTGTGTTTTTTGATTAGGTCTTTTATTGTTGTTATTTGTTTTTTTGCGTCCATTACCGGGAGACTTCCAAATGTATGTTTTTAAGAAGGATTTCGATGTTGATTGGATAGTATAAACTTTTTGCAATCCAATTTGGAATTACCTTAAGTTTTTGATTATTTAGGGCTTGGATGCCTGTTGCTCTTACTTCATTAAGATTCTTAATTCCCACCTTTTGCAGCTTAAAGGCCAACAGTAAGGCATAGTTAGTATCTTGTAGGTTTCCTGTGGCCCCCCAACTACCATCTGGGTTTTGAGTCGTGATTAAGTGCTGGGCATAATTTTTGGCCAGTTCGAGGTTCTGCTTTAGAAAAGAGATAGGTAAACGACTTGTGGCATAGTAAGGTGAAATATTCCACTTGTCAGACTTAGGACTAGATAATGTTTTTCGAGTAATGTTAAAAACTTTTTGGGTAAGTGGGTGTTGGTCACCTAGTTCGGCTACAGCGGCTGCTAAGTTTGCAATATGACTTACTCCTGGATGAGACTCGCCCTTAAATCCAATGTAAGTATCTCCGTGTTCAAATCGTTTAAAAGCATCGATACTAGGATTGAACCCTAAATGATGAAGTACTCTAAAGGCCACAGCTGTATCATCAAGGTTAATTCCGGAAAAATATCGGGAACAGGAAACTCCACTATTCATCCAACTTCCCTTGATATAGTCAATGTGCGGTTGGGCAGTTTCTATTACATCATTGAGTAGCTCTAAATCAATTAAATAGCTAAGTGACCATGTTCTTTCAAAAATATCTATTGGGTAAAAGCTCACAAAGGCTCCATCATACTGGTCATAAATTTTCTGTAGGTAATTTTTAGCTGTCTGATTCTCTGGCTGGTATTTTAGTAAAAACGCAGTAGCAGCAGGGGAGCTACCACAAGAACCGTCTGATTCTTGATGGATATGAAGTTTAGAGTAGTCTACACCTTCCTCTCCTGCCAAGAACTCTAGTGAATAGCTGAGACTACTTTTTTGTTGATATAAAGACGCCAGCGGAATCAGGCCCAGCTTTTTTGCTCGCATAGCCTGATAGGTGTTAACTATTGGGTCCTGGTAGTTGATTTCTAGTCCAAGTGCTTTAGCTTGCGTTAGTAAGGAAGGAAAAAGCATCTCAAAGGCGATAGTCACTTGTTCATCTTGAGCAAGCTTAGGCATATTAGTGTTTAAATAATGTACTCCCAGTTCTATCTGAGAATTACTTGCTGATTTTAATTCTTGTAAAGCCACAACAGCAGCGAGCGTTGAAATTATACGGTCATGATAATATTCAACTGTACTTATTCCCCATGATCCGTCTTCTAATTGGTTATTCTGTATCCATTCCAGAGATTTAGGGAAGGTAAGCTCACCATCTTTATTCCTTACCCTTGCAGCCCAGGCTGTGTCGTATGCGGAGACGCTGAGTGTATACGTTCCAATCTTCTCTGATAGGAGGTTTTCTATTTTTTTAAGAGACATAGTGTCGTTATATAAGCTATAATATATCCGTTTGTATTATCAAATTATAAACTATGAACGCTAAGCAAGCACTAAAAGAATTTCAATTATTAGTTGATGTAGAGATTGAGGGTTTTTTCCAAAATGAACGTGAAAAGGCACGGGAGGTTTCTCCAGTGGCAGAAATCGCGCTGGAGAGGCTTTCAGCATACTGTTTACGACCAGGTAAGAGAATTAGGCCTGCACTGATGTACTACGGCTATAGGCTATTTGAAGGTGAAAATGAGAAAGAGATAATTAAAGCGTCAATTGCTCCAGAAATTTTGCATGCGTATCTTCTGATCCATGACGACATTATGGATGAAGATGCAATGCGCCGAGGGGAGGCGACGATGCACGAAATTTATACAGATGAGCATCGTCGCCTGTACAAAAAATATGATCCAGCCCACTTCGGAGAGGCGATGGCAATCTGTCTTGGAGATGTTGGTTGTCACTATGCGATGCAGGCACTGGCCGCCGCCGACTTTCCTTCAGACAAAAAGACGGCGGCCATCCTCAAACTCCACCAGCAAATTATCACCGTCGGGTACGGTCAAATGCTAGATGTAATGAGCACAGTTATGGAAGATGAAGACGTTACAGAGGAGTATGTGATGCGTGTTCACAAATATAAAACAGGTGTATACACATATGAAACACCCTTAATGATCGGCGCTACTTTAGCTGGCGCCAGTGAGGAAGATATTAAAGTTCTATCAAACTATGCGATACCTGCCGGAATTGCTTTTCAAATTCAAGACGATATTCTTGGCATGTTTGGAGACCAAGAAAAGACAGGAAAGGCCAACGACTCAGATCTAAAAGAAGGAAAGCACACCTTACTTATTTTGAAAGCTTTAGAAGAGGCGAATGATGCACAAGCAGTTACAATTAGAAGTGCACTCGGTAATCCCCAATTGACATCAGAGTTAGCAGATGATGTGCGAGAAATTATTAAGAAGACAGGTTCACTACAATATTCGATTGATACTGCACTTTCTTATGTAAGACAAGCGAAGAAAGCACTAGAGGCCAGACCCGCCTGGACTAATGAAGGACGTCAGTTCCTGGATGCCGTTGCTGACTACATGATTAACAGAGAATTCTGATACAATAGCTATAGCTAAAAACCTGAGAGTTTGGAAACAGACGGCAAATCAAAGCGTATTATTTTTTTTCCGGCATCAGAACATGGGAAGGGTGCTGAATCTAATGCGCGCGCTAGAAGTCCGAGGCAAGCCGGTACGGAAGGCCCTATTTTAGAATCGATTAATCAAAGGTTCCTAAAGATAGCTTCAAGAATTGGACCCTACGTCGTATATCTACTGGATGATTACCATCATCGACCAACACTAACCATTGAGGACTTTTATTGCTATTTCCCTAAATATAGTAATGTCGATATTCAGACCGTAGGCTCTATTTATTGGTTGCTTTGTCATAGTCTTGCTTATGCCTATCAGAGCAGTTGGGATGGCAAATTAAGTCTGCTTTATCCACCAAATTCCCCTGTCGCAGAAGGAGATTTTCAATTTAGCGTTAGTCGGTTTCGCAGCCAAGCTATTCAAGGATTCACAGAGTGTATTTACGATCAAGATTTACAAGATGGATTCGCAAAAATGCGAAATTTGCCCGTAAACGAGCAATTAGGCATAGAAATAGGCCTGTTTTTACTTGCTCACGCAGATGAAGCATTAGTTATAGTGGAAAAGGTACTGAATGAGCAGTCAGAAGGCCACCAGGAATCCTAGCCTTCGGCAAAGAAACCGCCTTCCTCTATGAAAGTGGCTACATTTTCCCCCATAGTTTCGGTGACATTTTCTACAAATTTTTCTGCGCCAGCTACAGTAGAGATCATAAGTGCTATCCCTAGAATAGTCAGTAAAGCCTCTCTTGCTATAGGGTGCTGAGTGAAGGGGCTGAGTTTGTTCGCTCTAGTGGTTTCTATTTCGCTTCTTTTCATACAATAAGCGTAAGATGTAATGGCTGATTATATCACTGCTTATATACTACCTGCAAGCACTATAGGGTTATGGTTACGCAGGAGGAATTGGGGCATTACCGTTGATAGTAATGTGGCGACGATCCTTATTACTATCCTCATCAAAAGTTTGATCGAACTGCTTGTCTGGTTGGCCCATGTACTTAGGCATAGAGAAAGTAAAAGTTGTACCTTCGTGCAGTTTTGAATTAATGAATAATTTACCGCCCATCACTCGGATTAGTTCAAAAGTAACATAAAGCCCAAGCCCGGTACCTCCGGGACGTACAACTTTAGTGTCATCCTCACCACTTAAATACTGTCGAGCACGGAAGAACTTTTTACCTAATCTTTGTAGATCCTCTTCTGTGACTCCGATGCCTGTATCTGTAATTGAAATCCACCCAAAATCCTGGTCAACCCAAGTCCTAATCGTGATACTCCCTTTCATTGTATACTTAACTGCATTGCTCAAGAAGTTATCCATTATTTCTTGAACTCTAGTGCGATCGCAGTAGACACCGACCTCTGCATGCGGAGTTTCATAAATAATATCCAACGGCTTTTTGGCAATATGGAAACGCTGCCCCTCGATACCGTCGTTTATCACATCCCTAAAGTCAACGTGGGTAAGGTATAGTTGTAACCTGGAAGCATCTACTTTTGTAGCACTCAGTAAAGTCTCAATTAGTCTGATTTCACGGCGTGCTGATTCCAGTCCCATATCTACATATTTTTTCAAGATTACCGGTGAAATTCCGCGACCATCTCTACCTCCAGTTGCCTCTACTAATTTACTTTCACGGTCCAGCATAGCAAGTGCATTACGGACAATACTGATAGGAGTACGTAGTTCATGACCCATTACATCCATCATATCTCTTTCGCGGCGGCGCGCCTCTTGAACCTGTTTGAGAGCCGCCTGCAAGTCCTCATTAGCCTTTTTTAGATCTGCGGTTGCTACCTCTACTTTCTTTTGTAGTGTATTAGCAAACTCTTGAACCTCCGCATACAACATAGAACGTTCTAAGGCGACACTGGCTGAGCTGGCTATGGATCTTAGAAAATCTATATCAGAAATAGTGTATGGATATTCTGCTTCCTTCCTGCCAAAAAGGATTAACCCTTTGATATCCTCTTTTGTGGCTATCGGTAACACAAGCTTAATACCCCTTTTTTCGAGCACAGTTTTCACGTCAATTGCTAAGCTTTGTACTGAGCTGTAGCGCCCTCTGTATTCTAGTTCAGTCTCAAATTCGTCTACTGATATTGGATGCCTGCCTATGGCCTTCCAAAGCCCTAGAACTACTCTTTCAACCTCTTCTGTAGGGTAATTTTTACCCTCAATACTTGAATAACTCTGCTGACTTATTTGTCTTTCTGTATCTGGAAAAATTGTTACCTGAATAATCTGAGGCCTAACTGTCCGCGTTACTACGTTAATAAGCCTGTCCACAATAGTATTAATCTCTATCAAGAAGCTAATATCATTGTTGAACTTATCAGCTACTTCCGATGGGTTGTAACCAGGATTAATAAATCTTGATGTTACTTGGTTTTTAACGTAATCATTAAAGGCATTGAAAGCAATCACAAACATTATGGCTATAGGTATAGCTAAGGTGAAAGTCGCAATATTGAATACTTCACCGTAGACAAACAGAAATACTGAAGCAATTGAAAAGAACGTGATATAGGGAATAAGACCTGCTAATAGGAAGTATATAATTCTCCCAAGCAATAAGCGGATATCAAAGAATCCGTGTCTTAATAATAGGTATCCTATCATCAGTGAGAACACTATGGTGCTTGAAGGCCCGATTCGCACTAGCTCGGCTGAATCCGTTAAGGAAGGCAATAAAATATTAGTAATCAAGGCCACAATAGTAAGGATAGAAAGCCCAAACGTGACTGTTATTAGTTGGAGTCTTTCATAACCCTGCGTCCTTGTAATCCTGATTAATAATTTAAGGATAGCTATGATAATGAAAGAAAGCATCAAGGCCACAAGTAAGGGATATCCTACTGGGTTCTGTTCCACTGTTACCGGGAATCTGTTTACGTTTACTGAAACTGAAACAAATGGAGTTAGGATAGCAAGTAGACCAAATGTGTAGCTTACTCCTATCACGAGGGCAGAATAAAGAGTAATTTTTTGATCTTTTCTTCCAAAATGAGATGAGAATAATTCTAGGCCTACCACAAAAGTACATATACCCAGAGCAGTTAAGCGCACAAAAAACAGGGAAAGGTTAGGATCTCTTAATAGGTCAATAAAGAAATTAGCCGCGACCCATAGTGACAGTCCGGTGGTTAGAAGGAAAAAGCCGATACTTGATTTGCTTCTTTTTGCTGCAAAAAGGACAAACAATCCCAAGCCCAATTGCAAAATACTGGAAAGTATTAGTAAGAAATTCTCAAAGCTCTGGGCTGTTTCCACTTGTAATATCTTCGAAGTAAATCTGTTCTATTCTATCAACAGCTTCACTATAACGGGATTTGCGGATTAAATCAACGCCCAGATCTTCTACATGTTTAAATCTTGCGGGTAAAATAGTAACGGTGCGGTCTGCCACGAATCGCCTGCTAAACATAAGAGGATCTTCCAGATATCCAAGTCTTACCAAGTACCAGGTGGCAATAAAGAGTGAGCAAGGTAGGTAACCCCTTCGGCTCTCAATATAACGCTTATAGCTGCGTCGCTTACTTTTCTTTTTGTGATTATCAATAAAATCCCGCGCCAAGTCTCTCAATTGACCTTCTCTAATGTAAACATGTGGGTCACCCCCATGTTTATATATTTCGTTTTCGAAAGAGTCATAATCAAAAAACCTATTAATAACTGAATAGTCATCAACCATTATCAATCTATAAACGATAGTATCATCTTGTTCTAGTAGAGAATGCTCTTTCTTGAGCATCAAATCGATACTTCGTTTTTGTTCTTCCCCAAAGACTTCATTAGTATAAGTATGGGCGTATTCTATGGAAACTGTCATATTATTTTAGCTTTCTTGGTGCTCAAAGACTTCCTGCTTCGAGTTTACAAATGGTGTCATAACATCCAAATCTATTGGAGATCTAAGAAAGAATGCTCTTTCGCGGTCGGCTGCCGAGACCAATAGTCCATCTTTTAGAGTCGTCAGCTTTAACTTTTCTCTGATAGTTAGTGGACGAACATCTGGCAATTCATTCTGACCGGCTACCATGATAGGTCGAAGTCCAGTTACCCCTCCAGCTGCAAAGCTCATTAGTGCACTATGGTTAGTATTCATGCGTGTAATTGCTATTCCCTGGGTAGGGGTTGCCAAAAGTTCAGCAATGGCTTTCATTGTATCTATGCTTCCAATTTTATCTTTAATCCTTCCGGTTTCTTGAGGAAGTCTTCTCGCTTTATAGGAGAAACCTATTGTTTCTATTTTAGTTACAGAAGGCACTTTTTGTCCATCTTTTTTTTGTAAACACCTACCACTTAAAATCTCTTCCGGACTATCTTCGTGGCTAATTGCCCACCCCATCATTTCCCCTCTCACTTTCACGACTACAACTCTCGGATTAGGTTTATGGTACATATATTCAAACCATCTGCGAACTGTGATAGGGTTCCACATTCGGATATAATTACCTTGTTTTTGAAGTCTGGCTAGTCGATCTTCATCGTTTTCTGCAAACTCTTCTGGGAAATCTCTAGCTATTCTTCTGGTCTTATCATCTAAAGGGACTCTTCCTCTAGTGAACTTGTTCTCCGCTGGAGGGTCTAGTAACCATGTTAGTGGTATAGTCTCATTGTCCCAAAATTCAGGGAGTAGTAAAAAACCTTCTCTATAAATTAATCCCCAGGCCCAATGAAACTGATTTGCAAATTCGGCTATGAGTTCAGGATCAAACATGCCCGTACCTGCCTCAGGGTCTGAGTTATAAATACTAAATACTTCGACTTCTACGGGTACTGGCTCAGCTTCTCCTTCTATCATAATACTATCGAATCCAAGAATTTCTTTAAACTCTTTCTTAAAAAGCTCTGTACTATGTTGATTTTCTAGTAGATGATTAACGTGGTCTAAGTCTAGATTTATGTCTTGAATCGTTTTCACAATTACTGTGGTCAAATTCTCCACTAGTGAATCACCCAAAGGACCCAGATCGATTTCTATTTTGGCTAACAATAGTTTTACCTCTTGTTGTACAGTTGCTACTAAGTTATCCTCACTACCTAATGCAAGCCAAACTGCGAGGCTCGATGATACGGCTCTTATTCTCTCTTCAGATTCTAGAGTCTTATCAAATTTACTGAGAACTAAGTTTATAATCTTCCAAAATATATCTATCTGTAAGAACACGCTTGACCCATAACGTTCAAACGGTTTTTGATCCTCATTTGCTAATAAAAGAATCATATCTTTTGTTGTGGATATTTGAGGCACTAGTTCAACCAAGTAAGCTTCTAGCTTTTCTAGTCTGTCTAAGGCCTTACGTACCGTACTCTGGTCGATTCCACCGCCAGATATTATTTCACCACCACCGCTTGCAATACTTGTGACTGCTATGTCCATTGTATCCTATAGTTAGGTGTAAGAGTTAGGAGATTATACCAAAAAAGTCTATATAGTCAATTATATAACCTAACTTTTTGTGCTATAATAAATACATAAGTTTTAAAGGCATAGACTTATGAGTAATGAGCATCCAATACAACCAGAGATTGAGGGTGATGATACTGAAAAGATTGTTGTAGAGCGTCAATTAGTAATTGTTGGCCAAATTATGGCCGCCACCCGAGCACGAGTAGAAATGATTGCAGAGAAAGCAAAAGTCAGACTGCCAGAGTTACTGGCGGAATACGCTTTGTATTTAAGGCAGCAGGGTAAAGAATCCGAGGGGGATGCTGTACTGCTAAAGCTAGAACAGCTAAACCAAAATCCTGAATATCTTGATGAAAAATTTAAGGATTCTTTTGTGGATACATTAGTTTCTTCTGTTGGGGCGCTTGCATTTACGTATTTACTAATGTATCCAGCAATAACTGTTTGGTTGGGTACTACTGTTGGACCTGAAGAGGCAGGTGCCTTATTAGCTAGTATTATTGCATTCGAAGCAATACCTGGGTTGGGTGGTGGTCCGAGTTTAGTCAGAGCGGTCTATTTTCTTGTAACTATGGGTATTCCACTTTCGTTAGAGGGTTCGTCAAAAAAAACAAAAGAAATATCCTTTTTCGAAAATAGAGTTTTACCACTTTTAGCTAGTTTTGCTACATCTTTTGATGGAGGGTATGTAATAGCCCCTTTCTTAAGATTTGCGGTAGAAGATAGATGGTTAAGAAACGCCTTAGTTTGGGACACAAAGAGGAACTTGAAGGAGATTCCTAAGAAAATTATGAGTATGACTAATATACTAATACAGAAACTGAGTTTTTGGAGGAAGACTAACGATCTTGAGAGTTAGTATGGATTGTACTGTACAATGGAGATATCAGGATACGAGTAAAGTGAAGAAATTGTCAGTTCTGTCCTGAGTGTTCCTTTATTTGTTTCAAAATAGATAGTGCGTGCTTCTCTGGTGTATAGATTTGGGCTAGTATTCTTTGCTTCTTTCCAAAGTCTAGAAACATCTGGAAACTCAAAGAGGCGATTTAAGTGGTCATTCCACCAAGGTTCATGTAAAAGAAAGTTTCTTTCTTGAATAACAACTGCCAGAATATGTATTCCCATTGAGTCAAAATAACGTGGCGTAAAAAATTCGCGAGTTGCTAGTTTAGGATCAAAAAAAACCTCTAGTACACTTTTATCAATTAAATCTTCCGGATTTAAAGCATGTTCCTTACATAGCTGTTTAAAACCCTCACTTAGGCAGAGTATTTGAGACCGGAGATTAAGTAGATAAGATAGACTGTTTTTTGAATATAGAATTGGGTGGACTTCGTTGATAGCTTTACTTATATCTTCTGCTGTTGGTTCGCGAAAGCTGGCACCGAATAGGTAGCTTCTCACTGTAGGAGTCAGGTTTAAGGCATTGGCAATATTATTCAATGTTTCCTTTGAAGGATTCACCTTGCCGTTTTCGATGCGGCTAATGCTGCCTGGGGCAGCATTAGCCGCGACTTCAAGCTGCATCTGGCTTAGGCCAGATATTTTGCGAAGGTGACGGATTTTTTTACCTACCTCCTCCTTATTCATAGGGTTGAGGATTAAAGAGTTCAATTATGCGAAAACGTGGATTTCGTTTCAAATTTTCACGGCTAAGGTTAAATTTAAGTTTCTGTCCATTTACTACTAGAAATGTCTGTTTGGCCAGAGGGGAAAATACGATTTCATCTGGTAGTGTTTTACTTGCTTCATAGAAATGTTTGAATTCGGGGTTTTTAAGCGTTTCTTGGAATGATTCCAGCTCCTCCATTTGCATTTCTACTACGGCTCTTTTTATTTCCATTGTTATCACTTTTTCAAAATAGTCAGGATCTATAGCATTACGAACGAAAAGATCGGGGCTGAGTAATAGTTCAAGTAAGTTTTTCCCCCATATTTTTTCAGCTTGAGAGGGTGTGATATTTATAGCTGAGAGCATTTTAGGACTGGCAGCAAAAATATTGCCCCATTCGTCCAATAAGTAGGCATAACGGTTATCATTTTGAAGATAACTACTACACTCTTCTTTTGCTTTTTCGATTTCAACTTCGGTTGGAAGTTGAGTAGTAATATCAAAAAGTTCTACTTTTTGGCGAGTTGATAGCTTGAGCGCTTGCGCAATTGCATGAAGCGTTTCTTTGGATGGGTTTACTTTTCCATTTTCAATACGGCTGATGCTACCTGGAGCAGCATCGATAGCGGCTTCTAGTTTTAGCTGGCTGAGGTAGGCATTTTTACGCAGTGAGCGTACTTTCTGCCCAATTGTTGTTTTAGCTTTTGACTGAGCAGGTGTCATTGCTAACTTTTTAAGAACTTAACTAGCTTATTTACTAGGGGATTGGCAATCATATATTCAATTACTTCGAATCTAGGGTGCTCATTTAGAGGTTCGCGGGTGTAAAGTGTACGAACCTTAATCCCGCCAAAGTTAAATTTAACAGTGCGGGAGTGTGGAGACAAGTATTCTAGACTTCCAGGTTTCAAGTCATGATAAATTTTCCTAAATTCAGGGTATTGATTTAGCCGAGCCATCAGTTCCTTAAACCACTGCTCATTCTGGTGAAGCTGAAAGTCAGCCATCTGACGAGAAAACTGGACTTTTAAGAAATCATCAAATCTATCGGGGTCAAGGCGAGAATACACAGGCAAATCTTGATCTAATGCGACATCCAGTATATGTCTGCCTCTTGCTTTTTCCTCGATTGCTGGAGTCACTTTAAATAGTTCTTTAAAGCCTTGGCTTACATGTAGGAGTCGGTATCGATCATCAAGGAGATAGGCAAACGTTGTGCGCTGATCAAAGTATTTTCTGACCGCGCCTATGGCGGCTTCAACTTCATCTTTTGAAGGCAGTAGGTTGGAAACCCCAAAAACATATTTTTTTTCACGCTCATTTAGTTGTAGTGCATTGCTGATTGATTCGAGCGTTTCTCTGGTGGGGTTCACTTTCCCGTTCTCAATACGGCTAATACTGCCAGGAGAGCTTGATGTTGCAGATTCTAGTTCTAGCTGGCTTAATTCTCGTTGTTTGCGTAAGTGTTTAAGTCGCCTTCCGATGGCAACTTGAGGGCTGGCAGAAGGAGTTGTATCTTCTAAAACCATTACAGGGACTAGTAATTCCGACGATTATAGCAAAAAGGCTTCCGAATTTGTATCTAAATACAATGATTTGGCAAAGTCAATCGCCAGCCCTGCCAAATGTAAGTTTCTTGTAAGAACTGTAGGGTTTACTAGTAATGATCTTCACTGTTGTAAGTAAAATTGATGTAACTTTGCACATATGCAAAGGCTCGCGCTATGCTGTCAGTACAAGCATAATATAACGGTTGATATAAATTGAAATACAAGCGCGTCAGTTTCCGACTTACACCTAGTCTGGCTAATAATTTTAAACAGGCGGCTCAAAAAGAAGGCATACAGCAATCTGTGTTGTTAAGGCGTTGGATTAAAAAACTGGACCTTCAAGGGGCAAAGGTGATTACCGGGATTAACCCTACTCCACTATATAAGACGGCTCAAAGCTGGAAGATATTTGATGTGCGGCTGACTTACAATGATTTGTTTACGTTAGAGACTACTATGAGTCAGCTAGGTTTGACGCAAACTGAAGTAATTAGAAGATTGGTAGAGAAATTCAGTGTGAAGGGAAGTATGGTTTTTACAGAGTTGCAACAAGTTGGTGCTGATAATAGTCTTTATTCACTCAATAACACCCAATTGATCAATAAAGCTAAAAACTTCATAAATAAAGGTGAATTGGCAGAGACTGATTTGGTCGTCGATTTACTTGAAAGCCGATTATTATCTAAACCTCGCGCCCATCCAGATTTAATCGCAGTTGATATATTGCGTGGGTCATTAGCTAGGCATAGACGTCAATTGAGAAACAGTAGGCGCTTGTTGCTTCAAGCTGCAGAGCACGCCACACACCAAAGAAATATGTATCTTATATCTCAAGCAAATTCCCAGCTGGGTGTGCTAGCAGATATAGATGATAACATCACTAGTGCATTGTATTATCAACAGGCATCATGTGAATGTATCAATGACAATAATAGTTTAATTGAACTAAAGCTTAGGTTGCTTGGGCTATACGCTCTTCAGCATGATTATGTGAAAATCCAATCCCTGCAAGAAGAGATAGCCGGTTTGTCAAACGGCTTATCCGAAATTGAGCTTTCGCGATTAAATAATAGACTTGCATTAGTCGATATCCGTATTGGGGATTTAGCTACAGCTTTTGCCAGGTTAGAGTTAAGTTATGATACACAACTAGTAAAGTCTTCTTTAGTTGAACAGCGCTATGTGGCTGAAAACTTAGGTGCTGTGATGCTGTTTGCAGGGGAATATCAAAAAGCTGAGAAATTGTTAGCTAAAGCTCGATCCCTAGAGCTTAATTTCCGGAGGTCAAGCAATGACAGTAGTTTTAGTAAAAATAAGCTGTTTTTGCTGCATATTAAAGCTAAAGAAAACTTTGCTAAGGCTTTTAGTGAAGCTAGAGAAGTTGTCGAACTACAGCTGGAGCCGGTGTATCAAGGCTTAGGGCGCTACCTGCTCTACTCTTTGCAGTTTTTAAGCTCTGGCGAGCTGGCTCAGCAGAATATTGGCCGAAACAAGCTTCGCCAGCTCGCCAACTCGGGACCAAATCATATGATTCGTAATGCAGTAGAAATGACGCTGAAGCACCGGATATTATGGCCAGTGATTTAGCTATACATTTCGGCGACCCTGCTATAATCGCTCCATATGAAGAATCGGCCTCCTGGATTTAGGGATGATGAATTATTTGAGCTTAAAGAGTTTTCAGAGTTTCCACAAAAAAAGTGGTTGGAATTAAAGAAGGCTATTAGCTCGTACGTAGAATACTTACGACAACGTAATGATATTGGTTATAACATCGTTCCTAGAATACTTTTCTCAGTAGAAGAGCTTCATGTTTTGCAAGTTAAGTTATTGCTAAATAAGATTAGAAATCTGCTCAGCTATTCTCCAGCGTTAGGAGGTCTGGGATTGGACCCCACCCAATATTATGCGGAGGTAGATGGGGTGCCTTCATCATTTATAGTGGTGGAGTTTATGCTGAATCGCGGTAAGACTCAAGGCGGAGTTAGTGATTGTAGACTTCGACCACTTACCTTAACAGAGATAAACCAAGTTGATGGTGCTGCAGCTTATATTCAGACACAGCTAAAGACCACAAGTCTATTCACTTTTGGGTTAGGTGTAGAAGTAGAGTCAAAAAGAGGCACCACAGCAGTGATTTTACCAAGTGCCCGTGTGGCAGAGTCCGTACTTGGTAGACTCCCCTATTCCAGTTGGGTAGTCATAGACAGTAAAGTTCTCACCGAAGGCACGATGGTAGTAGAAATAGATCAGACCGCAAAGGAAAATATCCTAATAAGCTGGCAATACGGAGTAGTGCAGCTTACTAGTGGGTTAGTAGGTCAGCAAGGAGACCCGAATTTTGGGTTAAGTATTAGTGAGCTGAGTATGGATTTTACTTTGCCGCTCATGGAATACATGGACTTTCAGACATATGTTAATAACGTTGCCACCCGTCTTAATCTCGAATGGAAATTATCAATTGAACACAATTATCATAATAGGCTCGTAGTTAAGTTGACTCTTACTCCTGGCCAAATGTACCAATTCGATATAGAGAGCGTAATAAATTTAACTTCAGGAGAAAGACTAGAAGAATTGCAGCAATTAGCAGATGACATCAATAATATTGTGCAGTCAGGGAATCCTTTTGTGCTGAGTTGGGAGCCTATGGTAGAAAATCAACCCAATGGCCACAAAGTAAAGTATTTCGTAGATAGTATTGCAGAAGCCGAATTACTATTGGCGTTAATTAAGAATAAAAGACAGATATCTGAACTTAGTCAAACAGCTTTCTGTGAAGTAATAGTTAGACTTAACTAGGACGATATGCGTTAAATAGCGAGGTACGGGAATCGAACCCGCGTCTCTGCCTTGGGAAGGCAGCGTACTACCTCTGTACTAACCTCGCACTAGTAGATTGAGTAATGGCCTGTGGTGTAATTATAGCGCGCAGATTATAGGTTTTCATAGTGGCAAAAATACGCTAGAGTGAAGTGTGAAAAAACATCAAAAGACTTTGCGAGATCATTTTGTAGAAAGGATGAGGGATCGTAATTTTTTGCAACTATCATTGGCAGCATCAGTTGTAATTAACTTTGTATTTATCCTACTCCTAGCCGCAGCAATGCAAGATTACGCAGAAATCCAGCGTCAAATGAATTTGGATACGGATGAGAAGCCTTTCTTAAACTTTGTGGACGAGAAGTTAGGTGTTAATTTTCAATACCCTACAGGATGGGCAATAAATACAAATGTGAACACTGACAGCAGTTATGAAGATCCAAAAGTCTCCGTTGGTAATATTCCTGACCTAGCGCAACTAGATGTGATAGTTACTGACGAAAACACTAAACTTCAATTTGTACATTTCTTTGGGCCTTTAGAAGAAAATAGCAGTAGGTTTCCAACAGAAAGAAAGAATTATGAGATTATTCAAGGGGAAAAAGGTAATCTCTTACGTTATCAGTCAACAGATCTAGATAAATGGTATTACGTAGATGTGGTTGAGTGTGAAGAGCAATCTGTAAGAATAAATGAAGAAGCTGGTTTAGACTTGTGCACTGGCGATTATTTTTCTGGATTTGTGCCAGGGCCAAGTCGGGTGGTACTTTCTGGTCGTATTAACCGCGACATTCTAGAAATGATGGATCGAGTGGTATTATCTGCAATGTTATAGCTCCATGACTAAAGTAGTTTTTATACTAGGCGGAACTGGTTATGTAGGGGAGGCGATTGTGGCAGAGTTATTATCTTCCGGATACAAAGTACTAGTATTAGCGAGACACAATTGGGAAGATCGGGTTGAAATACCTCAGGTTAAACAGGCATTTGTAGATGGCAAAATTCGGGTAATTGAAGGAGATGCTAAAAATATCTCGGAAACCAAAGTTTTTGCGCAAATTATCCAGGCTGCACTAGAAAAGGATGAAGTTTTAAGTGCGGTGGTCTACTCTATCGGTTTGATCCGTGAATTTCCAGCAAAGGGCATATATTTTGCTGAGGCACATCATCAATGGGTGGGAAGTGCCTTAAAGCTGACGACAGAGCTTCATATTCCTCGTTTTGTGTTAATTAGTGCGGCAGGAGTGGAAAAGGCACAGACTGCTTATCAAAGGACTAAGTTGATGGGGGAAAATTTGGTACAGGAGTTTGCAGCTGCGGGAAAGTTGAAGGCGACAATATTTAGGCCAGCAACAATGATTGGTCCAAGTCGTAAGTATCATTTTATGCAGGTGTTAAGGGATTTGACTAAATTTCCTGTGGTACCTGTGGTGGGGAGTGGAAAATTTACGCTGGCGCCGCTATCGCGGCGCCAGCTGGGCCAGGCGGTCTCCAACATACTTGTTAACAGTAAAGCTGATAACGCATCAGCTTTGGAAATATACACATTGACCGGCAGAGATCTCATTACCTTTAAAGCACTACTTCAATTGGTTAAAAGCTCAAAAGGTGAAGTCAGAGCCATATACGTAAATGTACCTTTTGCACTACTGAAACTGATGGGTAAGATTTTTCGCTATTTACCTTCTTTTCCAGTAACAGATGAGCAGTTAGTAATGTTGAAATTAGGCCGAGATAAAGACTGGCAACTTTCGACTGCTGATAAAGGAGATTGGCAAAGGTTAGGGATTGAGCCTAAACCACTACAGGAAATAATTGATAGCTATAAATACTAGGATTTAGATTTGTTGGGGGTAACTCCCATTTCAAACTTTGGATAGAAATCTTCAAATATAACTGATTCCTCGGCATAATTATTGGCTTCACTAATGTCATCTTGCATTTCTTGTAAAACCTGTTCGGCAGGCTTATCTGTAAATTCGCGATCAGGTACTTCAAGGAGTTCTCGTGTCGCATCGCTTCCAGAATCAGAATTTGTAGCTGAATTTTCACTGCTGCTACTAGAGCCACTAGAGGAAAAGTTATAACTTACCGGAAAATTATTATTTCCTTGTTCGTTTGAGTTAAGATTTAATAAATCCTTGCCAGTTTCAGTATATAAAAGGAAGTAGCCTAAAGATATGGCAGCTACTACAAATATTAATAGCCAGATTATCAGGTGGCGACGCTTCTCATAGCGCAACCCATGTTCATCAAATTGATGCTTTCCGTCACCCACTACTCTCCTTGCTTCTTCTGACTCCAGCTCTGTTACTATGTCTATTTCTTCTTGTGCCATTTGATTATATTACTCTTTAATCTTTTTAAGATTTTGCATTTCGCTAAGTACTTCTAGGGCCTGTTTTCTAATTTCTTTTGCCTTTTGTTGCATCTCAATTACAAATGTTTTGCCATCACCAAGTGTGTTTGTTTTGCCAAAATTATCATCGCAAGCAATAGCTAAGTTTGCTTCTAGATTATCGATCAGGGAAAAATAGCTGCTTTTAAATGAGAAAATATCGTCTTCAAGGTTGGCGATTTTATTATCGAGTTTTTTAGTGTCAAATCTCAAATCTAAGAATCTAGCAGAAGCCTGTTTTGCATTCTCATATATTTGCTCATAAGCATCAGTAAACTCATTATGATTTACGCGATAAAATTCTTGGCGGGCAGCTAGGTTTAAGCGCCGCTCATCGCACTTAATTGTTTCTGGTAATTCCTGGAAGTCGGCAATCAATTTATCTATTTCGGCTTTTGAGAGCTTCGCCGATTTGCCCTGGTTATCTAATAATTGCTTAGTCCGCTCCCTAATTGCAGTTTGCGTAACTTCTGCAACTGCTTGAGAAGGGAACAAATTAGCTACTAGCGCTAAGACCACAACAAAATTTACAATGACAAAAAGTGGTTTTCTCATCCCTAACAGAATACAGTATATTGATAGTTTAGTCAGTAGCAAAGCCGAGCGAGTTGATGATTACCCCGCACTTCTGAATGTAACCACGTGCTTCTTGTTCCGAAGGGGCAACATTACCTTCATGGATTAATTGATGCCTAGTTTCTAATAGCTCTTGAGCTATTTTCCGGTCTTCATTGCTGATAATGCCTCTTTTTCGAGCTAGATCAATTAAGTCCTTTACACTTGATTCCTTCTCATTTAGGCGGAATTTTAGACATACTTCTAAGGCGATAAATGATTTAATGATGGAGAGTGAATAATTCCCCTGCCCCACTAGTTGTTCCGCTTCAATTAAATCTTCGGGCTTAGGTCTAAGTGGCTGGCGCTTGCTACGCGAAGCAAGCGCCAGCAGAAGAGGCACAGAAAAAGCACCCATAATAGCAACCAATATTATTAAAACCTCGGCCAGGTCGATATTCATATCTATAGTTTAATTCGCTAAGTCACCGATGTACAGAGCCTCTAGTTCATTATTAGCTCTTTGATCGTGGGAAGGGTTACCTGTAAAAAGATCAGTACCATCAATACCACAAATTTGGGAGATATTGACTGCTCCACCGGGGTGGTTATTAATATAACTAGTTAAGTTGTAAACCTTGCCGTCAATTATAGTCCAACAATCTTCACTACTATTGTGTTCGGCCACCATTTCGGCTGTGATTTCTGCTCCCTCTGAAACACTTGCATTGCTTGTGGAGTTATTGGTGTTGTTTTCATCTGCATTATTAGTGTTCGGTGTGCAGCCGACAAAAATGAATGCGCTTACCAGCACCAAGGATAGTAAAGTAAGTGTGTGTTTTTTCACAAAAAGTTTGCTAATAAGTAATTTGAACTAGTCCGCTGGAGTCAGTATAGCTGATTTATTTCCACTTAATTAAGGTTTTTAAGGAAAGAATCCTTTAGTTTGCGGTATTGATTCATTTCCCGATCGGTCTTCTTTTCTAACAAGTGGACCATCATTTTCATGCGGTGATTCTTATTAAACTCTGATTTGTGGTCTTCAATAAAGCACCAGTATAATGCATCCCAAATATTAGCCCATTCACCTTCTTTTTCTTGATTGCCGGTGTAATCACTCATTTTAATTACGTAATTGGAGCTGCTTACGTATGGTTTAGTCACAATCAAACCACCATCTGCGTACTGGCTCATTCCATAGATATTGGGAACCATCACCCAGTCATAGGAGTCGATAAACATCTCCATAAACCAATTGTAAACTTCATTTGGATCAAACTCACATAAAAGCATAAAGTTTCCTAATAACATAAGCCTTTCAATATGATGTGCGTAAGCGTATTTCTGTAATTTTTTAATTACATTATCTATTGGTAGGATTCCAGTTTCACCAGTATAAAAGCTCTTGGGGATTTTGCGGTGATACTTAAAATGATTATGACGGCGCATGCTATTGCCTTCTCGGATATAAACTACGCGCATAAACTCTCTCCAACCTATCACTTGCCGAATAAATCCCTCAACTGATCTCATTTCTACATCTACCTGCCGCATGGCATACTCCATTGTATGGTCTAGTAGCCAATGAGGATCTAAAAGCCCAATATTTAATGCAAATGAGGTAACTGAATGAAATACAAAAGGTGAACGTGTAGTGATGGCATCCTGATAAGGACCAAACTTCCCTAACCTCTCCGTTGTGAAGTCTTTAAACCATTGTTTTGCGGCTGCATGACTAATACAGTAATTGAAAACATCGGTGCTACCTGGGTTATCGGGAAAGTTTTTGTTAATATATTGTTTAGCTTCAGCAATATACTCTTCTTCTTCACCATTAGAAGTTGATTCTAGGGTTGGTACGACTTCGTCCTTGGGCAGACGTTTTCGGTTTTCAGCATCAAAACTCCATTGCCCACCGGTAGGATTACCATCAGGTTCCAGCAATAAATCTAAGCGACGGCGCTGCCATTTATAGAAATCTGTTTGAAAGTACTTTTGAGCAGTGTCTAGGTAGTCCTCTACGGCCTTGCGAGTAGAAAGAAAGTTGGGTGTGTCATACCATTCATAATCAAACTTTAGCTTATTCACGTAACGACATATCCGGCGCTGCAAGAGATAGTCTGTAGGGTCGGTAATGTGTAGCTTTTTTATACCTGCCGTTCGCAACGCTTGCAGCAGATTTTCTAGGTTCTCGTTTCCTTCTTTTAAGCTAGTGTAATCAATATATTCGTATTCATATCTTCCAGCACCTAGAACTTCTTTGGCATACCATTTCATACTAGCTCGGTGAAGAACTAGTTTTTGTTTATGAAATTTCAGCGGGTTATATGTGTCACCAAAAAACAGCGGATCTTCGATTAGAAGATGTAGACGATTTTTGTGTATTGCTGGATGTTCCTCATAAAGCTGATGGGGATAGATTAATACAGCTTCTGTTGCATCGGTAGCAAACTTAACGGTTCCTCTCATTTCGGACGAAAATAAAAGTTCCAATACCTAAAAAGACGACAAACATGATGACGATTACCAAAGAAACCACAGGTAAACTACCCACTGGTTGAATAGCATCTGTGTAATAAAGCCCTTCCCCGTTTGGGTAGAGTACTTGACGTCCAAAATCGATCGCATAAGTCATGGGGGTGATCCTAGACAAAGCATAAATCAGAGGTGCTTCTGGTACAATAGGGTTGAAAGCACCAGACAGGAAAAATTGTGGTAAAAGTAATAAAGGAAAGATCTGATTGGCGGCGCGAGGTCCGTTTAGGTTAGACAAGACTAATATTCCGAATGCACCGCCTAACATAGTAGCCACAATAAATACCGGTATCAAACCGATCCATTGTTCAGGTGTAAACCTTACCCCAATTAAGTATGACATAGCCAGTACCCCAATCCCTTGGGCCGCAGCAACTGATGCTTCTCCAATAATCTTCCCTAGCAAAATGATGTAGCGTGGTACCGGGGCAATAAATAGCTCCTGTGCAAAATCTTCTTCTCTATCCTGCACCAATGAGATCAACCCCGATGCCGTAGACTGAAAAAGTGTTTGACCCAAAATTCCGGTGGCAATAAATGCCATATAGTTTAGACTTGGTTCCCCTTCTGCACTAATAAAAGCACCAAAAGATTGTCCGAGAATCACTACAAAAATGAAAGGAAATATTAAAGATATGATTACGCGGCGATAATCACGGGCAAACTTAATAAAGTCACGGTAAGCAATAGTGATTATCGCATTTATATTGTACAAAATCGGTTTAGTTTGCGTCTTCATTTTGTTCCTCCTCATGTTCGCGTTCGATGATTTTCAGGTAAGCCTCCTCTAAACTAGGTCTATGAACATCAATTCTGTCAATTTTCGTGTGAATTTTCTTAATCATATCTTGAAGCGAATGTCCGTTAATGATTACTTTAATTGGGTTTACTTGTTTGTAATCATATCCTAACTGTTTTAATTCGGCCATTAATTCAGCCGGATGCTGAGTTGTCATTTCTACATACTCTTCAACAAGTTGCTCCTTAATCTTGTTAGGTGTGTCATTAATCACAATTTGCCCTTTGCTTATAATAGCTACTCTATCTGCTCCCTCCACCTCATCCAGGTAGTGTGTCGTGAGAAATACAGTAGTTCCCTGCTCTGCTCTAACTTTTTGGAGGTAATCCCAGAGATTGCGACGGCTTTCTGGATCTAGTCCTGTAGTTGGTTCATCCAAAAACAGTACTTTAGGACTATGCATTAAGGAGCGCACAATTTCTAGTTTGCGTTTCATTCCCCCTGAGAATGTCTTTACTGGCTTTCGAATTTCACTGGCAATTCCAAGTACTTCGGCAAGTTCCATTACTTGCTTTTTGTAGTCCTGAGACATCATGTTAAAAGTAGCAGCGAAAGGATACTGTCCATATAGCACGGCATGTAAGCGGATATTTTCTTCAGCCGTGAGATTAAGATCTAGGCTAGGCTTCTGGAAAATTATTCCCACATTCTCTCTTACCTTATTTGCTTCTTTTTCGATATCTAAACCGGTTACCTCAACATTTCCACTTGTGAGCGATAAGGTAGTAGTGAGGATAGAAATGGTCGTAGTTTTCCCAGCTCCATTGGGGCCAAGAAATGCAAAAAATTCGCCTTGATTTACATCAAAACTAATATCATCAACAGCGTTTCGATCGCTTTTTTTATAGCGTTTAACTAAGTTTTCAACTTTTATTGCTTTATCTGTAGCCACCTCGACAAGTATAGCAGTCGCCGCAGAAGACTGGCAGTAAAAATTACTATGATGTTAGGAAAAGAGGTGTTAATTTAGCACCCCTTTTATTCTACGTACCCCTTTGCTGCTGCTTTGTTCTTTTTGGATCTTAAACTTCCTATTATTGTCAGCTATTTCGGACGTATTACTGACATGTGGTCCGCCACAGAATTCAGCTGAAATCCAGGTATGAGGGATATCGTTATCGACTTCTGTAGTAATGAAGTAGACACTCACCGTGTCTGGGTACTTTTGTCCAAATTCCATTTCTGCGCCAAGCTGCTCTGCTTGCTCTTTAGGCATGTCAATGCGTCTCACTGCAAGTGATTGAGATATCCATTCGTTTACTAAGTTTTCGACTTCAGCCTTTTGGGTCTCGGTTAGTTTGTCGTCATGGCTGAAGTCGATCCGTAAGCGTTCAGCAGTGATGTTACTACCCCGCTGGTGGACATGTTCTCCTAGGACTTGCCTAAGTGCTGCCAGCAGTAAGTGGTGAGTTGTGTGCAGCTTTGTAGTTTCTGCAGATTGATCGGCCAGGCCACCTTTAAACTTCTGTTCTGCACCGGCTCGGGACTGCGCGCGATGCTCTTCTTCTTGTGATTCAAAGCTGTCCTTGATCTGACTAGCCAAAGGGTCTTCTGAGGACAGCCCGATTTCTTCAATAGTCATTTCTAATGGAAACCCAAATGTCTCATATAAGTAGAAAGCTGTTTTTCCATCAATTTTCTCTCCACTCTGCTTTATTTTTTCTAATTCTTTCAACCCATTTTTTAAAGTTTTACGGAAAGCTGCTTCTTCCTCGGTTAAAGCCTGGACTATGTTTGATTCCTGCTCACGTAAGTGAGGGTATGACTGCTCCATTCGGTCAATAAAACCACGGGCTACTTCAACGGTAAAATTCTCCTCAATACCTAAATCCATGCCAAATCGTACTAACCGGCGGATAAAACGGCGCAAGATATAGCCTTGATCTTTATTGGATGGCTGTACGCCATCAGCTATCAGAAAGGTAACAATGCGTCCATGATCTGCTGCAACCCGGAAAGCCTTAGTGTATTCGTTTATTTCACCATTAGATTGCTTATATGGCTTTCCGGAAATGTGTTCAAGTTTTTGAATTACTGGGAAGAAAATGTCTGTTTCAAAGATGTCCGTTTTTCCTTGAGCGCACATGACTACTCTTTCGAATCCGCCACCAAAGTCTACGTTTTTCTGTTTTAATGGTTGCCAGTTCATATCTTGGTCTAGCTGATATGTCATGAAAACGGAGTTTCCAATTTCTAAAAAGCGACCAGAATCATCATTTATATCGTAGGAATCTTGTGGGACTTCTATGCGGCCCGTATCGTAAAAAATCTCTGTAGTCGGGCCGCCTAGCTCCCCTGGAGCATGGGCACGTTCCCACCAGTTATCCTTGGCGCCATAAGGAAAGATGCGGTATTTATGATTAGCGCTCTCTTCTACATTGGTTGGTACTTTTGTCAGATCTTCAGTAAATTCGGCCTCCACTCCATATTTAGCGAAGGCTTGTTTCCACAATGCAATTGCCTCATCGTCACGACCCACTACCTCATCGCCAGCCCAGACTGATACATAAAGTCGATGCGGATCTAACTCAAATTGTTCAACATATACCTCTAACATCCATGGAATTTGCTCTTTCTTAAAGTAATCCCCCAATGACCACTGCCCCATCATTTCAAACATTAAAGTGTGGCGATTATCACCAATTTCCTCAATTTCATCTGCTTTAGTACGTAGACAACGTTGAAAATTGACCAGTCTATTTCCTGCAGGGTGAGGCTGTCCTCCTAAATATGGAGCTACAGGGAACATGCCTGAGTTTACGAATAGTAAAGTCGAGTCCACATTTGGGACAAGAGAAACATTAGGGATCTCTTTGTGATTGCGAGGGTCTGACTTCCAAAAGTCGAAAAAGCGTTGTCTGATTGTATCTGAGTTAAGCATTTTATTTATTTAATGATTTATATATTTCTTACTAAAAATGAAAAAGGCCGCCCTACGACACCAGAATTTGATGTTGCAGGGCGGCCTTACGCCACGGTACCACCTGAATTTTACTCAAGTTTTATTCGGTTGTAGGCATAAATTTTCCCAATCTTGCACTAGCGTTGGGATCTCTTGTGTGGATTTTATCAGAAATAAAACTAAAGATACAAGGAAAAATGGATATAAGGTAGATAAAACTCTGTATAATATTTGCAATGAAAAACAAAAATATAACTACTTTATTGCAAGGCATGTTAATGGGGGTGGCAGAAATTATTCCGGGGGTGAGCGGTTCTACGCTGGCGCTTATTATGGGGATTTATGAAAGGTTTATTGACCTTTTGCATAATGCCAGTCAATTCCTCCAGACTTTGGTTAAATTTGTAGCTAGACGTAGTAGCTTGAAGGACCTAAAAGGAAAGTTCCTGTCGATTGACTGGCAGTTTGGCACTATCCTGGTTGTCGGTATGCTAATTGCAATTGCGATTTCTTCGAGCATAATTGAATATGCAATTGTAGAGGTTCCCCACTATTTATTAGCAGTGTTTGCCGGTTTAATTGTGGCCTCAATTGCTGTACCGTGGCGTCAGATTAAGAATTTGAACTTAAACACTTTTCTACTGGCGATTGTATCTACTATTGTAGTCTTCGTCATCCTGGGGTTAAGACCAGTAGAGGCAATAGAATCACCTACGTACTTAGCTTTATTTCTGGGTGGCATTGTAGGGATTACTGGGATGGTTCTACCAGGGGTAAGCGGTTCTTTTATTTTATTATTATTAGGATTGTATGAATTTATCACCGGCTCAATTAAAGAACTAACGCAACTACAGTTTAATATGGAGAAAATATTAGGATTGATGATATTTGTGCTTGGTTTGATATTTGGATTTGTAAGTTCTGTGAAGTTATTGAAAGTTTTATTGGAGAGATGGAGAGATGAACTAATGGCAATAATTACTGGTTTGATGGTGGGTTCTTTAAGGGTACTGTGGCCATTTATTGATTTATCGATTCGCACTAATCAACATGAAGGTAGTGCTCATCCCTCTCTGGCGGAATATACGAAGGTGTGGCCATGGGAAATGTCGTCTGTAGATTTGGTGGCAGTCACAATCTTATTTGTGATTTCTGTAGTGTCGGTGCAGGTCTTGCTGAAGGTGAGTAAACCGGATGAACCGATGGCAGATACTTTAGAAGAACTGAGTTAGTTGGGTACCCGCCAGGGCGGCCGAAGGCCGCCCTGGCGGGTAGGTTATTATTCTTGCTCTACATTAATGAATACGTTTGGTTCGCCGCCCGTTTGCTGGCGATATATTTGAGTACTTCCGTCATCTCGCCTTAGAGAGCCACTAAAAGCTCCCAATTCACTAAAGCTTAGCTGCCAACCATGCGTAGGTTCTCCTGGAATGCCAACTTCTTGCCATTCATAGGTTATGGCTCCAATAACTTCTCCTGCTGCATTGAAGTAAGTAATCATGGTATATCTGTGTTGAGAAAGCCCTCCTCTTTGGCTGGAATAGGTGTTCTCAACTCCAATATGGGTGATCTCATCTTGTAGATCTCCAATTTGTCTTTCAATACTCTCTAGAATTATCTGAGAATATTCACTACCGTTTTCCTCACTTTCTCCTGTTAAATCCTGTACAACGAATCGTATCTCGTCAGTATTTACAGTAACAAGGCGGTTCGTACGAATAGCGGTTATCTGGGTAGTACCGGCTGCAAATCCATTTATTAACGTACTTAGTCCCTCCACTTCAAAGGTTAAACCACCCCAAGGGTATTCTGTATCCCCGTAGCGATATTCTACTGCCTTTGTTCCCTCGTTGTTAGTAAACACACTCACTCTAAACAGAGTGTCATCAGCCGAGTATCCTTCTAAATAGAGGACGCCTCCTGGTTGGTTTGCTTCTTCCAATAGCCCATTGAAGATTTCCATACTGTTGTTAATTGAAGGACTAGCAATAATGCTATCTAAACCTGTAACTGTACCGTCCGTTTGTGAAACTACCTGGATTTCCGGAATCGGCTCAATGGGGGTATCTATCTCAGGAGCGGACAGGATTGTATGGCCGTTATCACTATCTCCGTTACCACTTAGAGTAACAGTAAAAGTCGGTATAATACTTTCATCAGTCAATTCTTCCACCACACTAAGCACTGGATAGTTACCCCTGAATTCGGCAAAGGCTACATAGGTATCTAATTCGTCTGCTGCGCGGCCAGGTATACTACTCCCGATTAATATGCTGCCTAGGGATTGATCGCCGCTTTTAAAGACTAGGGTTTGCCCAATCTCTGGGCGGGTTGTAGTGAAGAAGGGAACCAATCTGAGCCGAGTACTTATAAATATTCGATCATAGTTACCCTGCACTTCTGCAGTTGCCTGTTCAATAGTTCTAGCTATCTTAGAATCATCTATGCCGAGTAAGTCCACTCCTGTATCTAAATCTGCTTTGACTTCAATTTGAGAGGAGAACTGAGAGATTTGCATAGACTCTAAATACCTACTTACAACTTGGGGTAGATTAGGAGTCTGAGACAAGTTAAAAGTTTCGGATTCATCTCCAGTAACCACGATTACATTATATTCATTAGGGTTTCCAGCTGTAGTATTAATGTTAATTAGCACTGCTGTGCCGTTAGGCAGTATACCTTCTACGTGGATGATAGCTGGGATGTTAGATTTATACACTTCCGCTGCGAATGAGCTCAATTCTGGTGAGATTGGCAAGCTATCAAAGTTTATGGGAGGTAAAGCTTCGGGATCTGGGCCACCTGCTCCTATTTGCTCTACGTCGGAGTCTGCCCACAATGAGATATTATCTATAGCTTCGGTAGTAGGGTCATCTTCAAGCATTGCCCTAACCTGAGCTTCGCTGGCAGAGACTGATCCGGCATTAGAACCCACAATATTTAATAAGATTAAGCAGGCTATGATTTTGAAGAAACGTAAACTGACAGATGATCTCCCAGCCAGCATTTCATGTGCGGCATTGGAGCTTACGCTACTAGTTGGCATAGAAAAACTAGGCAAGAACTTGTGAAGATCAGCTAAAAATTGTGTCCTTTTTTCGCTATGCTGCATAATGATGGCAATAGCTGTTTGAAGGCTCGCAAGACTGAACTTACCAGCGCCATCAACAATATTGATTCCTGCAACTTCTAAAAAATACTGTTGTAGTTTTGTAGACTTGTAGTTAGGACTAGAGACAGTTTGTCTGATTCCAAGGTTGTCTATACTCATGTAAAGAAATTAATATTTTAGTTGTAGTTGAGCTGAAATGCTTAAGAGATTTGTTTCGATGAAAGATACTAAAGACTCCTGTAATTCCGGACATGTACTTAAGTCCGTTACAGAAGTAATTTGGGCGTGGAGAGTCGGGTCTTGTGTTTGCATTATTTCCAGTGCGGTATCTATCACCTGCGCTGAAAAATCATTTAAATCCATACAGATTTATTTCTTTATATCTGGAGTATAGCTAAAATCTCTCTAGTGCGTCAACAAAGAACGTAAATCTCCCTACGCGCCCGTCAGCAGTATCCACTCTACCCTGAAAAATATAGATCGGGTAGAGATTGCCATCCCATTCGTCAGGAATAAAAAATCCCAATTTAGTACTATCTGCATCGGCAGTGAACTGGTTGATGTTTAAGCCTGGTTGGTTTTCGCGGAAACGGTCGAAAGGCTGAAGTTGTAGCAAGGTCAAAGAGCCCTCGCCACGGCGGATTCTTTCCCAGGCCTCGGCAAAAGAAACTATGTAGTATGAACCAAGATCTGATTGATCTATAGAGAATCGACGATAGTCAATATTGTATATATCATTGGTGATGTCACCGAGGTCGTCACTAACCGTCATACTTAGCGATCCAACACGAGGATTATTACGGTATACTCTCCCATTTATAGGTTGGTAGCCTAGGTCGCGGGCGACTATGCTGGGCCGAGCAATTTCTAACTCGTGATACACCTGAATATCAACATAATCGGCGCTAGTGAGGCTAACGGGTTGCCGCAATAAGCCATCAGCACCTAACTTGCCAGGTGTGGCATCAACTATGCCCCGGTTTAGACTCGTTTCCGAAAAACCTAGAGTTGAGAGGATATCACTTACCCTATTTGCATAGAAGCTAGTGTCTGAATTCACCGATTTGGGACGTTGAGCGCTGGCGTCAAAATTAAATTGTGTAATAAGGCGCCAGCGCTCAAACTTATTAGGTAATATTTCATAACTTAGTTGTCGTACTCCTCCTTCACGCTCCCAAGTAAATAGTTGGCTGCCTGTGGGACGCTGTTCTTGTTCATATTCAGCAAAAAAGCCTAACGCTTCTGCAGTATCAATTGCCTGATCTTCTGAACCTAAAGAGAATATCGGTGGTTTTACGCTATAAGTAAGCACAGTACTTGGGGCTTCTGGTCCCGTGGGAAAGTCTCCTTCTACGGCAAATATCGGAGTGCTTTCATTACTAATGGCAATACTGTCCATCTTTGGAGGTGGAATAGTGCCTAGTCCTTCATCCGCAAAAAGCCACCGATCCCTGCTGGGTGGCAGCGGCTGAGGCGCACTTTCGATTAGCTTAACTACAAAGTCTATAGCTAAAATAATACTAGCTGTGACTAGAAAAATAAGAGCTATACGACGGATTAGGTTTGCTGTTTTGGTCAGTGAATTCATCTTTAGTGCAAACTAAGTATAAGCATTGTATACTAATTTATGCTTAATCGTAAGAGTGCTTTAAAGTTAGTTACTATTATATTATTAGCCGCATTTGTGTTTGTAGGCTGTACAGGAGGAGGAGATAATAATAGCGGAAATAACAATCAGTCCTCAGGGCCAATTGTGCTGCAATGGTGGGGAGTGTTTTGGGATGCAGACGTAGTGGAGTCCTTGATTGTGGAATATCAAGAACAAAATCCAAACGTAAAAATAGAATATGTAAATAAATGGTCTCCTGGTGTCCGAAATCTTTCTGAGGCAGCCTATCAAAATGAGCTGAATCGGGTGTTGCGCGACCGAAACTCAGCAGAAATCCCTGATATTTTTATGGTGCATAATACCTGGGTAGGTGAATATGACGACTACATTGCTCCAGCTCCTAATAATGTAGTAGATGCTCAGACGATCCGTACTTCTTATTACCCGGCGGTGGCTACGGATTTTGCCCAAGGGGATGTTGTCAGAGGTCTACCTTTGTGGATGGATGCGCTGGCGGTGCTGTACAATCGCGATATTTTGAATCAGGCGTCAGCATCAGCACCGCCAGACAACTGGCAAGATTTCCGTAATCTCGCTTTTGCAATGACTCAGCGCACAGGTGCCACTATTACCCAAGCTGGTTTTAGTGCAGGTGAGGCAAATAATGTGGGCTTTAGCTCGGAGGCTTTAAATTTACTTTTCTTGCAAAATGGTGTGCAGATGACTAACAGCAATGGAATTGCAAGCTTTTCTACTAGTGCATTTGCAGAAGAAACTGTGAACTTTTATCAAGCATTTGCTAGTACAGGTGGTTCTTGGAGTGATAATTTAGAAAACGACGCTTTGGAGTTTACTGAAGGCCGTTTAGCGATGATGTTAGCTTCATCTTGGCAATATCATGACATTCTCTACTGGAACGAAAGGTATAACCTGGGATTAGATATTGGTGTGGCGTCTGTACCCCAAGTACAGTCACAAGCGCAACGAATAGATTGGGCTACCTACTGGGGAAATGTAGTGTCCCGCGATCGTCCTAATTCGCAAGAGTCATGGGAATTCATTAACTGGCTCTCTCAGCCTCAACAGTTGCGCAAACTAAGGCAAAATGAGTCGTTGAAGCGTGAGTTTTTCGGATTTTTGTACCCTCGCACAGATATGCAACAGGATTTGCTAGGAGATGATTATTTAAGTACTTACAATAGCATTCTGCCCACTGCGCAAAGTTGGTACATGGTTAATGGTCTAGAGGTGAAGGCAATTTTTGCCGAGCTAATTGAATCAGCTGGCAGTGCCAGCGATGTGTCAACAGCTGAAAATGCCGTTCAAAGAGTAATTGATCAAGCAGGTAGATTACCAGCTGGTTAAATAGTAGGATAATGATTTTGGTTCTGTTAAAATGATTTCATGAAAAAGATTAAGTATACTTTGCCAGTAATGTTAGTTTTAATAGGGGCGGTGTTTGTAACTAGCATAACTGCACAGGTGCCGCTAAGCGACCCCAACGATAGTATGCGGGTTACTAACCCAAGGCCTAATCAGCTAGTCAAGAATAACGTAAATACAAAATTCACTTTGGTTGATGATGATCGCAATAATATACCTTATGAAGTAAGTCTTAAGAACAACCGGTGTACCACTACAATAAGTGTGATTGACTCCGGAAATGCAGTAAGCGGTCAAGAGAAAACAGTGACATGGCCTTCAGCAGGCCCTCTACCAAGTGTAGCAAATGTGGCCGACGGTACTTACTGTATGGAGGTTTGTGCCACTATGCGTAATGGTAATAAAAACTACTCAGCTTGTAACTCGCGCTATGTAATTATTCGAAACAATAACGCGGCTCCTCGGATAACTACTAATGTACCTAGTGGAAGGACAATATATGCTGACGGTACTTTTAGATACGATGTAAATGCGAGTGACGCTGACGGAGATAAATTAACTTTTTCATTGACTCGTGCCCCTAGATTCTTGTCCATTAATTCTTATACTGGTCTAATCTCTACAAATGGAAATGCTAAGAGTTTAGGTAGCCATACGGTTGAAGTGCGCGTAACTGATGGGTTTGGAGGCAGCGATGTGCAAAAGTTTACTATTCAAGTAATTGCCCGACCCACCCCACCCCCTACCAGCTCAAGTAGTTCTTCAGCTACATCGAGTGTCACCTCCAGTGCCCAATCAACAACCAGTCAGACCACAAGCCAGACCTCCAGCAGTACTAGTTCAGACGGTATTGATCCCGATGATGTAAAGATTAACTTTACAGCACCTGAAGCTGGAGCTCAGCTGTCTGGAAGTGAGAACGTAGTAGCTTGGACGGTGGAAGGTCTGCCAACTGAGGAAATTTCAGAAATAAAAATTAGCCTACTTTACGATAATAATGTCGAGACTTTAGAGAATCTGCAACCAACTGCAACTAGCTATAATTTTGATGCTACTAGATTTGGACCTACTGATTACCGCTTTCAACTAGATATTGTGACCGAATCACAGACATTTACAGCTCAATCTCCTAATTTCTCAGTCGTGGCTGAAGGCGATAACGGAGGAGAAACCGACTCCCGTCCGCTAATTGTAAATATTCAGCCAGAAGAGAATGCTATAACCACTGAGCTGAGACCTACTATTAGGGGGGAATTTGTAGTAGCTGAAGGTGCAACAATTAATTTAGAGAGTTTTGAATTAATATTTAATAATACTAAAAGGAATTGGTGTGAAGTAACTCAGGAAGGGTTTACTTGTGTGCCAGACACAGACTTGCGCGATGGGGTGCAAAATGTTCAGATAGGTGTACAAGATAATCAAAGTAGACAAGGGGCCAAACTGTGGACATTTGAGGTAGAAGACCCGAATACAGATGGGCAAGTTGATGAGGATAGAACTGTCACAATTCTAGGACTAGTGGTACCAGTTAATACCTTGTTTTTAGTATTAGCTATTTGTGGAGCTTTAATTATCCTATTGCTCTTACCTTGGATTCTATACGTGATTTGGAGAAGACGAGATGATGGAGGCCGCAAGCAAACGTCAAATAACGGCGGCGGCAGTGATAATGGTGGTTCCGGTTCCAGTGCTACCTCTACGGGAGGTGATGAAAATGTAAGCTATTTGGTCCCAATTACCGAACAATACGGTCAGGATGCAGCTACTACAGATGTTTCAGACTTTGAGGATCCCAATAGTACTTATGTAGCAATAGATGTGCCTGATTATGGCGTGGATCTTTCTGGAACAAATAATAACAATACGCCAGCTATTATAGAACCAACAACACCTGAACCTCAGGTGCCAGCTATGGTTGAGCAACCCAGTGCTGCTCCAGATGCCGCCACTACGAATCCCTCCACAGCTACTGCTGGAACAGGGCAACAAACGGGTGCAATAGATCCATTAAATTTCGATAATTATGAGGATTATCTTGCAGCTGTTGGTTCAGCTAACTCAACAGATAGCAATACAGCAGTACCGGCTAATACGCCTGAATCGAGTACAACTACTCCAAATACTACTCCGGATTACTCAGACTTATATACAGCTTCACCAACAGAGAATCCAACGGATGGTAATAGCGACAGCAACACTCAAAATACTGATTGGACACAGCCAGTACAGTCTTAGTCAGAAGTTACGTTATTATCTTTAATACTACTCTTACAGCGATCAAATAGTTGATTAGCAGTAGATTGTCCAAAAGATGCCAAGGCATTTTCATAGACACCGGCTCGACACACCGTCTCAATTAAACAGTCGTTGTCATCAACTGCACATCCAGCATTCTCATAGGCTAGGCTGTTTATCCCTGGCTGCTGAAGCTCAGAATTCGCAGGATTAGAAATATTAAAAATATCTGGGAATACAACTGCAATAAAAACTAAAACCAGCAGAATTCCCAACACTATTTGTGCAATAAAGAAGTTACGACGGAAATTTTTGATTAAGCCTAAAGCCCCTGCTGCACTTCTCCTGATAGCAACAGGACGGGCGTTTAGTGCTTCTTCTTGAGCAGCAGCCTCTTGTTGAGCTGCCAGATATTCGGGATCATCCTGGGCACCAGATGCTTGGGATAGACTCTCTTTGACTTGGTTAGAAACTCCACGTACAGCCTGCTCTCCGGCTTTTCGGGCCCCTACTGCCGCAGAAGAGGCAGCTTGAGCTGCAAGTTCACTTAGGGACGGTGCCATTATCTATCTACAGTTACAGATATTTCCATTGGTTTGCTGAGATCCATACCCACAAATGCCTTCAATGGCTTACCATCCGTAGCAAAACTCTGTCCTGCTGTCGCACCACCAGATACTTTAATTATGACAGGAACGTAAACCCTATCATTCTTAATGCTCATGCTTAGGGTTGTGGTGACAGTGTTACCTGTCTCTCTGGCAATAAATCTTGGCTCCACGAATACTCCTACGTCAGGTCCAGCAGCAAACCCTTGAATTTGCCCTGTATTTGGACCAAGCTTCTCGAAGGCAATGGTGCCTGATGGAATAGCAGCGTTGTCAGCCCTGCTAAATTCAATAGTAGTTTTAATATCAACTGTTGTGCCCACGGGAGCAGCTCTTAAGTCTGACTCATTAATAGTAATACTAGAAGCACCTAAGTATCCAGAAGACGCTCTTGCTGTTGCAGGGCTACTAGGTGGTTTAAGCGTTATCTTAAAATCGGGTTTTTCGCCGCCGAAGTTTCCGCCTCCTTGCTTTAACCCTTCGGCGGCACCGGATGCTATCC
>CAYUPY010000003.1:0-55801 GCA_964446595.1 uncultured Candidatus Saccharibacteria bacterium
TAAATTCATTTCCTTCAATTTTAGTTGGCATTAATAGTAATACTAATAATGCAATATTAACAACAGGAATAAACGCTAATAGGATAAATAGAGGATGATATCCGGCATCTCTTAGTCTTCTGACAGCAATTGCTACGGATGGTAACAAAAGTGCTAAGTTAACTAGACTAATTAGACAGTTGAAAAGTAATCCGAAAACATCAGCAATAACTGTAAAGAATCCAGCAACGAAACCTAATGCTAATGAGATTCCGATCATTATTAGGACAAAATACCAATACTGACGTCTGCCAGCGAAGCCGTCAAAGTCAACATAGTGATTCTTAATTACGTCAATGAAGTATTTTTGAATAAAGTCCATAAAGGTTGTTTAAGAAATTAAGTAAGTGATTGTAGCTTATGCTTCGGCTTCAGCCAACTGTTCTAGTGCTTTCACTGCAGCTTGTTTGTCCCAATTTTGGGTTAGAGTCTTCCAGGCAAGGTTGAAAGCTGGGTCTACATCATCACTTGCATATTTTGTCTGGCGCATATAGTCGATGGCGTCACATAGGCATTCAGCAGAAACTGAAGGATTCTCTGCAAATGCTTCCTCGATGGTCTGACGTAGCGCAGGCCCCACAGCAAGAATGCTAAACCCAGGAAAAAACTGCTTAAGTTCGTAATAAAACCTTGACTGTTTGCCAGCGAAAGCATCCTCCACTTCAAAACCTCCTATAGACTTGAGTAGGCAGCAGAAATTTTAAATAATTTGTCCTCTGTGAATTTCGGTGTCATAAACTGCAAGCCAATTGGCAGGCCGTCTTTGTTTTCCCCGCAATTCACGCTGATACCCGGAACGCCAGTTAGGTTAGCAATTACCGTGTAGGCATCTGCCAAGTACATTGCAATCGGATCATCTGTGCGCTCACCGAGCTTGAAAGCTGGTGTGGGGGAAGTAGGTCCTACAATCACATCCACTTGTGCAAAAAGCTTGTCGAGTTCTTGCGTAAGTTTAGTACGAACTTTCGTAGCCTGTTTGTAATATGCGTCTGCATATCCAGCACTTAGGGTATAAGTTCCAATTATAACGCGGCGTTTGACCTCGTCTTCCATGTATTTGCCGCGAGTCTCAACGATGTTTTCGTAATAGTCATCTGACTCGCGGTGACCATAGCGGACACCGTCAAAGCGGGCCATATTTGAGGAGATTTCGGAAGGAACCAATACATAGTAAGTTGCGATTCCGTATTTCAAGATTGGCAGTTCAAGCTCGACGATTTCGGCTCCAGCTTTTTGCATCGCCTCAATTGCTGCTTTAACCTTCTGCTCCACTTCTGGATCGATGCCTTGGGCGAAAAATTCGGCGGGGACTCCGACCTTTAGGCCTTTGAATGAGAATTTTTCGCCAAGCGCCTTCACATAATCCGGCACTTCAATTTCGTAAGTGGTGGCATCACGCAGGTCTTTTCCAGCCAACACACCTTCAACAACTGCTACATCTTCCACGGTCTCCGCCAGAACTCCGACCGTATCGAAGGAGGAAGCCATTGCAATCAAGCCATAACGAGAATTACGACCATACGTTGGCTTAAATCCAACCAAGCCGGTAAACGCTCCAGGCTGACGTACTGATCCGCCAGTATCGGTTCCCAAGGCAAACAAGCCTATCCCCGCGGCCTGAGCGGCCGCGGCACCAGAACTAGAACCACCTGGCACATGTTCTTCATTTACAGGATTCTTTGCTGGTCCAAAACCAGAGTTTTCTCCGCTTCCGCCGTAAGCAAAAGGGTCACAGTTTGTTTTCCCAATCATCACCGCTCCTGCTGCCTCAATTCGCTCCACTGCGGTGGCAGAATATGGTGCTACAAAGTCACGCAACAGCTGTGAACTGGCGGTTGTGCGAATGTCCTTCGTCATAATTACGTCTTTCACCGTGCAAGGCACACCCGCCAAAGGACCGGGGTCTTTTCCCTCAGCCACCATGGCGTCAATCTCCGCTGCACGTTTAAGCGCATACTCTTCAGTGACCGTAATGAATGCGTTTAGTTCCTTACCACGTGTTTTTGCTAATTCTAAGTGCTGTTTGGCTAACTCAACTGCTGATACCTTGCCTGAACGTACATCGTTTGCTGTTTCAATTATTGATTTATTCTTACTCATCTTTAATCTTTAACTACAATTTGATTAACTTTAAAGTATCCATTTCCACTTCTCTTCTCTCCATTTAAGAAAACTTGTTGATTAGTAAGACCTTTTTGCGGTTGATCTGGCTGCAGTATCTGTCCCTGAAAATCCGCCACATGCGAAGCACGCTCTACATCATCTACGTCAACCTCTTGCAGCTGCCCCACATAATCTAAAATGTCGGAAATCTCGGTGGCAAACTTGCCCAGCTCTTTGTCAGTTAACTTAATTCTCGCAAGGTCTGCGATCTTTTGTACTTGCTGTTTAGTGATTTTCGCCATGAGGAGAGTTTAGCATAAGTTACACAAACAGTAATTAGCTTGAACTTAGCTAGAGTAATTGATAACTCTGACCCACAGATTTATGTTTACAAGTAGCCCTACTGGTCAGCTTTGCTGACCAGTAGGGCCTCGTTGGTTCCCTTACAACCTGAAGATTACTCCAATTCTACCTTCTCGCCACGATCAGGGATATATGGATGGTCTAGACTAATGTCTTTCATATGATCACGCATACGATCGGCACGGTCCATTTCAGCGTGGATTAGGAAGGTTTTCTTTAGCCTTGGTGTATTGTAACGCTTTAACCAATGCACGTAGTCATTAGTATCACCATGAGCAGAGAAACCACGTAAATGATATATTCCGGCCTTCACCTGAACCTGAGTTTCATCTACTTCCACTTGAGTCTCACCTTCAATTAAAGCCCGTCCTAAAGTTTTTTCTGCCTGATATCCCACAAAGATAAAACTATTCTTCTCATCAGAGATGTTATTCATAATATGCATTAGAATGCGTCCACCTTCGGCCATCCCGCTACCTGCAATTACAACCTGCCCTCTCTTTTTGGATAGCTTCTGCGACTTACGATGGTGGCGCACAAAACCTAGTCCAGGGAAGTTAAAGTTGGACTCCTGTGAGTGATCCAAAGCGGCACTGTAAATATCGGTTACTCTCTGAGCCATTGGGCTGTCCAGCCATACAGGTAAGTCTTCTGGTAAAGCCCCACCTTGTTTGGCTAGCTTTAGATCATTCAAAATTTCTTGAGTACGTTGTACTGCGAAACAAGGAATATAAGCAGTGCCACCACGTTCAATTGTTTCCTTAATGATCCTTACTAATTCATTAACGGATTCGGCGCGGTTAGGGTGAGTCTCACCTCCGTATAGAGATTCCATTAATACATAGTCAACTTCACGTTTGTAGTTTGTATCAAACCCCTCAATCAGATCCTGGTTCAAACGACCAATATCTCCAGAGAAGACAACAACTTTACCGTTGTATTCAACTTCATAAGTTGCAGCACCCAAAATGTGTCCTGCAACTCGAGCAGTTACTTTGACTCCTGGTACTGGTTCAAACTCTTCATCATAATTAACTACCTTTAATGCATGCACCGCATCATCTGCATCCTTCGCATCATAAACTAGCTCTACTCTTTTAGAAAATTTCCATGGAATACCTTCTGCATAGTTATTTTCCTGAATTTTGGCGGAGTCACGCATAATAATCTCGGCAATCTGGGCTGTATGCAAAGTTGCATATACGTCACCACGATAACCATGACGGAACAACTTAGGCAATAAGCCTGTATGATCCAGGTGAGCATGGGTTAATAAAACAAAATCAATCTCTTCTGGATTGAAGTCTAGAGGCTCAAAGTTTCTTTCTTCTACAGTTGGACCCTGGTACATACCCATGTCCACTAGAAACTTAACATCGTCTGCCTCGACAAGAAAATTGGAGCCCGTAACAGTACGGGTTGCCCCCAAAAATTTAATTGAAAACGACATAATTTTTCGTTTCAAAAATAAAATATGTTTTTTCGTTTTGGCGGCGTGCTACTCTTCTTCTAGCACGCCGCGATAACTTAAATCTGGATAGTTGAAGGCTTCAGTCACCTCATCAAAATCACCCTCACTAACTCTTACCCAACTAAAAACAGTTGAGTTTGGAGTTCTTTCTTCAACTAGTTTTAACAAAACAGCACCGTCTCGACATTCAACAGAATTACTATCGACTGTATTGCGGTTACTGGAAAGTCTGCTGAAAATTTCTGTACTGATTTCCGATACAGGGTCGTATGATTCTACTTTAGTTCCACTCTCAGCAGTTGACAATAGCATATAAGCTAAGGTGTCTGTACTACGACATAAGAATTCGTATCTGCCAGTTTGATTAATTAATGTTAATTCACTCGTCTCTAAATTCAGTTGTGCTGTAATTATAGCACCATCAGCATTTTTCCCGCTCACATATATCTCGTTTCTGCCAAAGCCAAGATTTACTGCGGAAACTTCTGCAAATAAATCGAGTTGATCGCTCGTTAGAGTTGCCACTAAGTTACTACCTTCATTTTGAGCTGCACTTTGGTAAATATTATAAGCTATCACACCGTTACCCAGAGGTTGGGTAGTAACATACCTATCACTAAAGTAATCACTTAACTCCCCCTGTACCTGGAAAATTTTACGTAGCTCAGAATTCTTTAAGTCGTAGCGATGCATCCATTTATTAGCCCCACTTCCTTGGGTGAATACAATCGTGGAATTGGTTTCCCAGAAGTAATTATCTATACCTGCTTCTGACTCAGCAAACGAAGTTAAAGTTTGCCAATTAGCCCGACTAGGGGTGTATAGGAGTAGATCATCCTTAGCTCCCTCACGCACCTTCCCTATTACGCTTACGTAATCTTGACCAGGTGACCATTTAATCTCCCGCCAATCTTGATTATCTAAATCTATAGTTGACTCCAGTTCCAGCTCTACTGAACCCTCTCGTTCAGTACCAAGCAGATCAAGCATTCTTTTGTCCGTAATACCTGCATATTGAAAATTACGATCAATCAAGATTTGGGTATTTGCAGTACTGGTAGTGATACTACTGCTACTATTATTGCCTCCATTACCGTTCATGATAGGGGAAGAGGGAAAGAATAAGGCTAAGCTTAAAATACAGAGTAAACTGACAACAAAGAGTGCAGCCAATCCAATCCCAATGTTTTTAAAGGCAATTACTTTCGGCATCGATTTAGTCTAGCATGATCAAAGCTGAAAAATAAGTTCGATCAGTTTAACTCCGGTCTGAAAAGTCTCAGCTAGAGTATCATGTTCCGTAATGTGAATTGTTACTTCCAAACCAGCGTTATCGCAGGCATAGGCCATCCTAATTACATCCCCTCTTTTACCTATTATGGCTACATTTTCTAAATTTGGTTCTAGGTCAACCAGATTGCCACAAAATTCCTTTACGTTGGTAGCTGCATAGTCAGGAGTGAACATTACATCTGGATAGGACGCGTCTAAACCTGAAGAGTAGTCACGCAGAGTTGTTGTATCTGGGGCAAAAAGATATGCCCGGTCAAAGTCTATCAATACATTCGTATCTGCGGGGTAAATGAGGGCTGCAACCGATATGTTTTTCCCTGACCCACCGAAAAGTGTGGTGTCTAAGTAAGTATCGCTAACGAAGTAGTTAATGACAAATGGGGCGATTGACCCTAAAAGAATTAACGACACTATTACAGTGAGGATGTTGCGCACACTAAAATATTTTTTAAATCGGGTGCGCAACACATCCCCCAAGCGTCGGTGAGTGTACTTAATTTGCATTACAACAAAGAATGACAGGCAGATAAGATGTTTTCTACAGTTAGGCCTCTGCTCTGCCATAGCTCTTCGCTTGACTTCGCCGTCTCGCCAAATGTATCTTCCACCCCTATCATCTGCATTTTAAAGTCAACTTTGTGCTGAAGGAGTGTTTCCGCAATTGCGCTGCCCAGGCCGCCGGCACGTTGATGCTCTTCTACGGTAATTACCCGGCCGGTGGCCTGGGCAGCCTCCACAACACCAGCCACATCCAAGGGCTTAATGGTATGTATGTTGGCGACTGAGAAATGAAACCCCTTTTCTACAAGTTGCGCACTGGCCTGAAGAGCTAGATCTACCATATAGCCACAGGCGAAAATTACGCCATCACCGCCGCCGCGCAGCCTTTGCAGCTCCCCAAATCGCGGCGGCTGGTAAATACTTTTATCTACAAGAGGATGACTTTCTAAGTCAGGTGCTGCTGAGCGTCCAATTCTAAGATAAACTGCTCCATCAATTTCAGCAATTTCCTGAGCAAATTGTTTTGTTTGATGATAATCAGCTGGCACAACTACCTGCATATTGGGCAGAGTCCGCATAATAGCGATGTCTTCTAGAGCTTGAATTTGAATTCCATCAGCGGCAAAACTAAAGCCACCATGGGAAGAGACTATCTTCACAGGCGCGTTCATAATACAAATGGAAGTACGTATCTGATCAAGATTGCGCATTGGCTGAAAAGAGGAAAAAGAACCAATATACGGAATCTTACCGCTTAGTGCTAACCCTGCAGCAATACCAGCCATATTTTGTTCAGCAATCCCTACCTCTATAAATCTTTCGGGATACCTTTGAGCGAAGGCTACCATCTTTACTGAGCTGGCTAAATCCGCAGTAAGTGCAATTACGTCCTTATTTCTATGACCTAATTCTAATAAACCGTCACCAAATCCGTCACGAATGGTTTTTTCTTTTGATTCTCCCATAATCTTACAAGTCCTTATCTAACTGATCTAATTCGGCGAGGCCCTGCGCCAATTCTTCGTCGTTTGGAGCTTTTCCATGCCACTGCCATTTATTTTCCATAAAGCTAACCCCTTTGCCAGGAATCGTATTAGCTATAATTATTGTAGGTTTATGTTGTACAAGTGTCGTCTTCCCTAGGGCGAAGGCTATTTGTTCATAATCATGACCATCAATCTCCAGTACATTCCACCCAAAAGCCTCAAACTTACGATTAACCGGTTCTAAGGGCATGATATTCTTCGTATCATCAGAAAGCTGGATACCATTATTGTCTAAAATTACCACGAGCTCATTCAGCCGTTCTTTAGCCGCAAACATAATGGCTTCCCAAGTTTGCCCTTCATTAAGCTCGCCGTCACTCACAATGCAGTAAGTACGAAATGGGGGTTTAGCTATCGAGCCTATATTTTCACGACGGAACCTAGATTCTAAGGCGAACCCGCAGGCCACCGAAAAACCCTGGCCAAGAGAACCTCCTGTCGTTTCTACCCCTATGTCTAGGTTGCGAAAAGCATGACCCTGTAACAGAGAGCCGAATTGGCGCGAGGTTTTCAATTCTGATTTTGCAAAGAAACCTCGCGCCGCCAGCACAGCATACAATCCCGGCACTTGGTGTGCCGGTGATAGCACAAACTTATCACGATCTTCTTTTGCAGGGTTGGCTGGATCAACATTTAAATGCTTAAAGTATAAATAGACTAATATATCAGCAATACCCATAGCCCCTCCAGGATGACCGGATCCAGCAGCGTGAACTAACTTAAGAATATCTTTTCTTACCTCGTTAGCTATTGCCGGTAAATTGTAAGTTGTCGATTTAGACATTTTAGATGTTATAAATTTAGGCGAACCGAAAGACGGGAATTTACTTGTCTTTGTTTTTTCGGTTTTTAAGATACAAATAGATGGCGACACCTGCTCCCACTATCAATAATAGCAAACAGATTACAAATAACCACCAAATACGATTACTCGATCTGATGACTAATAACTCAACCGTCTCCGATCTAATTATCCCTACGTTGGACTGAAGTTGGGCGAAAAGATTCAATTGTAAAGTGTCATCGTTAACTACGCGAGCCCGATACTCTATCCCCATTACTTGTCCTGGGGCAAGGTTAAACTCACCTGTACTTAAAACATTATCGGTTGAAACACGAATCTCGTCAGCAGGTAACACCTGGCTTAGACTGGTCAAAGAGCCATCCACTACCACTATTTGCGATGGCAGTTGTTGAGTCAACTTAAGACGAGTCTGAATCTCATCAGTATTATTCTGAATTTCTAGTTTTACAATGAACTCTTCCAGTAAGTTGACCGCAGGCTCTCCATCATCTGTAATTATCTGTATCTTAATATCTCTAAAGTCAATTACAGCAAGAACACTACGCACAATAACTCTAGCGGCTGTGTTAATTAAGTCTCCCGTGCCTATTCGAATAAATATAGGGATGGAGCCAATAATATCACCCACAGGAACGTCATAACAGTTATATGAATTGGTTTCACTATTGTACACACACTCTTTTTCACCACCGTTTTCACCAACTTTAATACTTATTCCTAAGACAGGAGGTGCTACATCTGGGGGCATCTTTACTTCACAATCAGTAGTTCCAGACTGTTGGACTTCGCCACAACTAACTTGAGTACGATCTATATCATCCTCATCCAGTTGCGGACGCTCTTCTGAAACCGGAATATCTGTAGTTGTACTACTAGTGCTAGAAATTGTACTTGTGGTAGTACTTGTACTACTTGATGTTGTTGTAGTGGCAGAGCTACTAGTTGCTGATGAGGTGGAACTACTAGTTGCAACTGCAGTTATGCTGACAGTTTCTCCAGTGTTGGTTTGAGTCGAACTAGTCCAAGCAAAAATAGTATGCGTACCTACACTGCTACCTGTTGGCACACTAGCACAAGTAACTGTAGTTCCTGCTCTTGAGCATCCTCCTACTGCCGCGGCACTACCAATTGATATCTGAAAATCACCTGGAAGCAATATGTGTGTAGGTAGACTAAATGTACATGTGGTAGTTGAGTTTATCTGCGCGGGATTACAACTAAAGGTTAATCCAGGGATATCAGCAGTACTTAAAGTCCGAAAAGGTGTGATGCCATTAATATCTGCGGCAGGTCCTGCGCCATTAGCATTTATAGCCTCTACTCTAAAATCATAAGTTATTCCAGCAACAAGTCCAGTTACAGTTGCCCCAGTTGTGGCAGTTACACCATCGGCAAATACACTGTAGAGACTATCACTATCCTCCTTGTAACTCACCCTATAGTCAGTAATGGTTAATCCGCCGTTGGTAGCGGGAGCATTCCAGGTCAATGTTACCTGCTGCTCACCAGCTGTACCGTTTAAATTCTGAACAGCTCCTGGAACAGAAGTAATATTCACTGTTTCCCCTGAGTTGGTTTGTATAGAAGCTGTCCAACCATAAATCGCCTGACTTCCCACACTCACACCTGTAGGGATATTATTACACGTCACAGTTGTACCTACCCGTGAACACCCACCAGCCGGAGTACCTGCTCCAATTGATACCTGAAAATCACCTGGAAGCAATATGTGCGTGGCTAAATTGAATGAACAGGTTGTAGTACTATTAATTTGCGCTGATGCACAAGCCATAGTTAACCCAGGGATGTCTGCACTACCCAGAGTACGGTAAGGGGTGAATCCTGTTATATCCGTATTCGGGCCAGTACCAACTGAGTTAACTGCGGCAACCCTGAAGTCATAACTAGTACCGGCTGTTAGTCCAGTTACAGTAGTTCCTGTAATCGAAGTCACCCCATCTGCATAAGAAGAGTATCCTGGCATACCAGTTTCGCGATAACTCACCACATAGTCTGTAATTGCCGCACCACCATCACTTGCCGGGGCATTCCATGTTAAGACTACTTGTTCTTCTCCCACTGCCCCAGCCAAATTCTGCACAGCACTGGGAGCAGTCGCAGCGGGTGTTGGTGTAGCGCTTGCTACATTAGATATAGGACCTTGCCCTACGGAATTTACGGCGCTTACCCTAAAATCATAGCTCACTCCGTTATTTAATCCCGTAACTGTAACAGCAGTGGATGCACTAGTACCATCAGCAAATATGCTATAGGTTGGCTGAGCTGTTTCCTTGTATTCAATTATATAGTCAGTAATAGCACTACCGTTATTGCCAGGAGCTGACCAAGAAAGATCAACTTCGGAATCTGATCCTGATGCACCCAAGTCTCCAATAGCCAAAGGCACATCGACTGGTGTAGCACTATCAACATTAGAATAGGCCCCTTGCCCTTGTGCATTTACAGCTGCTATCCGGAAGTCATAACTAGTACCATTAGCTAACCCTGTAATTGTAGCTCCAGTAGCTGCACTAACCCCGTCATTGAACACGCTATACGTCGGTTGGGCTGTCTCTTTGTACTCAACTATATAGTCTGTGATTGTGTTACCGTTATTATTTGGTGCACTCCAAGTCAAAGATGCTTCAGCAGCTCCTGCGACAGCATTCAGATCGGAAGCAGCTAATGGCGTGCCGGACGGCGTTGACTGCTGGGCCGCAGTGGGTGCACCTGTTCCGGTCGAGTTTACTGCTGCAACTCTAAATTCATAGTCTGTACCATTTGCCAGCCCTGTGACCAATGCAGTTGTGGCAGCACTTACACCGTCGCTAAAAGTAGTGTAACTGGGTGCACCTACAACGCGATACTCAATTACGTAATCAGTAATTACTCCACTTTCATACTGCTCCTCTGTCCCTATGGAAATGTGAGTAGTATTATTTGCCATGTTTTCGTATTCAGTGGCAATCCAGTCGGCTGTAAGCTCATCGTTCGTGAATCTAACCTCATCAATTACTCCAGCAAAATCATCTGTGTTAGTATTGTTGTTTCCAAGGTTCATAGTCCCAAAATGTGGACCAGCACTACATCCATTTGTAGTGCCACCTACATGAAGTGTTCCATCTAAGTAGTTATTAAAATCTGCTTGCCCAAAACCCAGATGATTATACTGGGAGGCGACTTGGTACCATTGGCCATTATTAAATGTTACACCTGTTATTTCATTTGTGGCTGAGCCAAAACACATTAATTCAAATCTAACTTCTCCGCTCACATACCTCACCCTTCCCCGGGTACCCTCTGCGTAAAATATCTCTCCTGATAGGGCGTTATTTGTGAGATTAAACCAGGCGGAGAAAGTGCCCGTCTCCTTTATAGTATAAATTGTTGGGTTATTTGCACTAGGTAGGCCTTCAAAATCAAAGCTATTACCTAACACTCCGCCACTGGTCCAGCCGCTCGTATTTGCTAAAGTGGCATCGTAGCCATTGGGCGAGCTATCAGCAACTGTTGTTCCGCTACCCTCTCCAAAGTGATAGACAAAATCATAGTTTGCCCACAGTGCAACAGGGTTCTGCAAGCTTGTCGCACTTGGATTCGAATAATACATAAACAAATCAGTATCCAAGCTAGCACTCAACGTTGGTATTTGTACCCAAGCTTGTAATTCACCGGTTGCAGGATTAAAGCTTTCAATTTCGTGTTCTAATCTGGTAGTTCCATCTGACAGCGTAAAAATAATATCATCGGCGTCTAACTGTGCTTCTCCGATTAAATCGGCCTCAGTAATATTAATCAACGCGGGAAAGTTCAGAAGATCAACCCCGCCAACTACCATACTGGGGTCAATCGTAATTGGTTTTCGATAGAGCCAATTACTGTTATACCAGTTATCTTGCGCACCATCATCTGCCGGCAGTGACCAGCTTAAGCTAACTTCGGTATCTCCTGCTGTCAGGATTAAGCCCTGAGGATCTGACGGTGTAGCAGCACTTACAGGTATAGCGTTATATTGACTTACCCCTAGCTGAATGACTACTATTGCTAAATAAAAACCAAAGAATACAAGTAGACCAAGCACCCACCAATATTTTCCAAATAGCTTTTCAAATTTATCTGCTGTCATTTTGAGGACATACATTACTTTATCGAATTATGTACTAGTTAAAATCAATTGTATAGGCTAATTTATCAGAAAATCTACCGTTTGAATTGGTTACGACAACCTCAGCACAATTTGGATTCTTATAGTTATTTCTAAACACTGCAAAATCAGCACTATCTAGTCGACAATTATTACCTGCCAAATCGAGTGTACAGTTAATATTATCCTGCAAATAATTCTGAGCAAAGACAGTGAAGTCACTAGTACTTACTGCACCGTCTTGATCATAGTCTCCGAAACAAAAGTTATCTTGTACACTTTGACTTTCTATGATCTGAAAGTCAATTTCCAGTGGCACCCCAATATTTCCCTGCTCATCTTTGGGGACGATGCGCAGCGTATGGTTTCCGATTCTTAACTGAGAGAAGTTATAGATATTATCAGCTCCCCCATCCCCCCCGATGGCTAGTGGAGCATTACCTTCTGTACGAATGTACTGATCATTAAAATAAAAGTCCACTGCAGCTGCTTCTTGGGATAAACCTTCAGCCAAAATAGAAAGGTTGTTTCCAGTTTGAGTCAGATCTATGATATCGTCATTAACCAGTGTTTTTATATTAACCCCAGTCTCAATATTAACAAGCACTGCCCTGTCTACAGTTATATTGTCAGGCTCAACTGGCTGCGAAGTTGTCGTTGAGGTAGTTGTGCTTGGCTGGCTGCTGGAGCTACTTATCCCTGCAGGATAAGATCTAGTTACCTGAATTTCATCAAAATATACGTAGGTATCTGTTTGTGATGGATAGCTACCACCAAAGAATGTACTCATGAAGAGTTTATCGATAGATAAAGAATCAGTTTTTCTGAATTCATAGTCAGATTTGCTCTGTACCTTAGTTCCGTCCAACCATGTTTCTACAATTCCATTCCTCTTTCCTACATCGTTCATTTTAACTCTAAGAATTATTTGGTACCAACGCTCTTTATTATATCTAAACCCATCCCAGCCGTCTGCTTGGCCATAATCACCAGGAGTGTTTGCGTGATAGACATATGTTGAAGCAACTCCTTGATTAGTCAGTGCACATTCAAATCCGGGGTAGCACGCACACCCAGCACTACCCGAACTGCAGCTTATATCATGCCAATGCAACCTTACACTCCAACCATTGTACCCATCAGTATCATTACCTCCTGAATTACATTCTCCCCCACACAAGCCATTTAATTTGCCGTTTGGAAACCAAGCAAACGTATTGTCAAACTTTATTTTATAGCTAAAGTAGAGCTCATCATACTTTTTACCCAAACTATGCTTAAAATCTATCCCCCCACCTTGGGGTAGACGTTGATCCTTATTGTAGAACATCCTGAGCACTTTCCCTTGCGTAGAATCGTTTACAATACTCAACCACCCATTGTCCAAGCCTGGGCTAGCACTAGGCGAATCCCAATCATCGTTCCATTTGCTTCTAGTGTAAACTCCTGCTGAGTGGTGCTCAAAATTGTTAAAGTAGACTTTATCATCTTCGCAATCCGACTCACCTTGACAAACTCCAAGAATATCGGGATTGAACTCTGTATTTACAACGCTAAATTGAATGTAAGCAAAAGCTAGCAATAAAATCGACGCAAGTGTAAGTACGACAAATCTTAGCCTAGAGTAACTTTGCATTTGTCCGTTTATAATAACTATAAATAATGGTTTCATCTTATCCATTCACAGAGGGAATAGCAAGTTAGTTAATAAAATTTTGCTGTATAGACTGAAGCTTTCCCGTCCTTATACCCTAGGTACCTCACGTTCCCGGTTTCCTGTGTGTATCGTACATCAATCAACAGTGTAGCGGAGGCCGTTGCAGGGATAGTGTAACGTCTCCAGGTGGCGCCTTTATCATAACTCCGGTGCAGCGCTGCACCTTCAAATACTGTGATAATCCCTCTATCATCAATCACGATATGACCAGGGTACCTTCCTGGGTAACTTCCGGCATTCGTCCAGTTATTTCCGTTATAAGTGCGCCAGATTACTTCCCAGTCAGTGCTATCAATCGCAAGGGTGGCAAAAGGTTGGCCAGTTGGGTAAATACCTAGTCCCGTGTAATTATGCGCTCTTTTAGGCGTTAATGGATCGGTAAGCGCTACTTCTCCAGTTTTGTCGGTCATTGGTAGCTGGTTGTATGTCTGGCCTTTGGAGTTTTTCCAGGTTTGACCGCCGTCATCGGAACACGCATATAGCACATGTGTGATTGAGTTATTGTTACCACCATCACCATCTTTTCCGAAAGCTTGAACACCGGTAGAAACATGCATACGATTGTGTTTATCAAAAATAACACGCGGCTTCATTGGCTGATACATGCGGGAATCTGGGGTTTTAGCTGACCAGAATAGAGTCGACATTTCATAAGCGTAGTCTCTACCACCTAACTCTACCCACGTTCCCTTCCCATTTGGACTGGCAACGTATTTATTTACATCAGCTCCCATATTTTGAGGATTATCTCCTGCGTCGAATCGGACCCGTTCACGATGCGAGAGATAAAGTTCGCCATTACGATCCTTGGCAAAGAAAGGATATGAGACAAAGCAAGAAACAGGTGTTCTGCTGCCAGTTGTTTCTGGGATTGGGAAGTTTGCCCAGCAGCTCTTTTCTACTGTCCCACGAGGGCCTTCATCTCCTACGAACTCGAATTCTGTAATGTCGCGTGGACGCTTGGAGATCCAATACTGCCAAGGATAATCTTTATATTCGTATCCTGTCTGATCTTGCAACAAGAATGGTGCATAATGAATATTTCCAATGTAGTGAATGTACCCATACTTATCTAGTGCTACAGAACCAATTGAATGGTAAAGGTTTTTTTCAGTTCTATCGAGAATTGTATTTGTGGTAATGGTGCCATTTGGCGTCTTCTTCGCAATCTTGGTGTGGTAATTACTACCAACTTTCTCGATATAAATTGCATAAATTGTGCCATCTGTATCGGTAACTACTGGTGCGGCATAGTCGCCTTGAATAATATCGTCGGCTGGAAACTCCATCTCCTTAACAACATTAATTGACTCTGTAGGCGTAGGTTCGCTCACACACTCAGGACAGGCAACCACTACTCCACAAGCAGCCTGTGCAATTGTGCCACCTGACGAAGAACTACTTGCTGTCGAGCTTGAGCTAGGTGAAGAACTTGAGGAAGAGGCCACTGGAACTTCCCAGTCAGGGTTAATGACTAAACTATCAGATTTATAAAGCCGTGCAAACTCTGCTAAGTCTGCGGCATCTAGCCGACAATTATTTCCTATTAAATCCAGGGTACAATTAATATTACTGGCAAGATAGTTTTGGGCAAAAAGACTCAAATCCGATACGTCTACTGCACTATCATTGTCATAGTCACCCCAATAGCGGAAGCTGTAGCTTTGCTCTAGAAGTTCAAATTCTATTGCATCGAAGTCTACATAACCACCGAGTGGTTCAATACTGAGAACTTGCTCGCCTGAGGACAAATTTATTTCCTGCAGTGCTGCTACCCCTGGTGTGTTCCAATTTGCTACTTGCGGTACGGGTATAGTTGTAACTGAGGAGCCGTTAATGAGAAAGTTTATTTGCCTACCAGCATCAGCACTATAAGTGTGTAACCTGATACCATATCTACCTTTTACAGGAACATTAATAGTATATCTTAGACTCTCACCGGGAAGAAACAGTCCCACAACATGATTCCCAGACTGCGTCGGATGAAGTTTAATATCTACATCTGTATTCTCATCACTACGATAAGTAGAATCTAAGCCGTTTCCTGGGGTGTCATCTATATAAGCCCTGCCGTTTACACCGCGATTAAAGTTCTCTGACTCTAGCTGTCCCGCATTGACGTTAAAAGGAGTGGAATTAAACGGAGTTCCGGCATCAATTATACCTAGTACTGCCCCTTGATTTACTTGCAAGACGAAAAACAACAGTGTTAGTACTGCAATTAAAAACAGTAATAATTTTGCTAGTATTAATAATCTTTCCCTTTTGCTAGCGGGCATAAATAAGCTATAAAATTTCTTGGAGCGCTTCAAACCATTTCTGTGCCATTTTGTTTTCCCCACTTACATTTGGGTGCTCTCCGTCACGTAAGTCTGTTGAAGAATTAAACCCTGTATATTGATCGACTAATATCACTGGCGATATTGCTGTATTAATTTCAGCGATCATAGCCGGAATGGCGTTATTAAAGGGTTCAATCGCCTCTTCTCCACTCTTATTATGAGGGATAATCTGTGCGATTAAAAGTACTATTTGAGGATTTTTTGCTCTTAATTCAGAGATAATGCTTTTAAGCAATTAAATGGCCTAGTCAAAAGACCCAGCCATGCCGGGACATAAGTTAGTTACAATAACCAGCTTTTTTGTATGCAGCTGAGAATACGGATAGATCGTTTGCATCTAGACGACAGTCTCCTCCGGATAAGTCCAGTCCACAGTTGATATCACTTCGGAGGTAGTTCTGTGCAAATACAGATAAATCTCCAGCATCTACCTGGCTATCACCAGTATAATCTGCTGCACATGCTGTCACCTCTGAATCTTGGATAGCTAAGTCTAAATAGTCAAAGTCCGCGTAATTACCGCCAGCCATCTCAACTCTTATTATGTTCTCGCCTTCTTCTAGACTGATATTAACTGGTTCGGAAAAAGCTATCTCCTCCCAAGAACCTACTTGTGGTACATTCACGGTAGCTTCTAGCTGGTTGTCAACATAAATTCTTAATTGCCGACCAGCGTAAATGCTCCTTACTTGAGCTATTAGCTCATAATCCGCAGTCAGATTTGCTTCCACTGTATAGTGTAGCCATTCTCCTTGCTCAAATAGACCGATCACGTATCCGGTACCATTAGCGTTTCGCTTCATATCTACATCTCCTCCTCTGTATGTGACTGTGGCGTCTAGTCCATTCCCTGCACTCTTATCATAATATGCACCGCCATTACTTCCTTCATTAAAATTCTCTGCCTCTAATCTACCAGGGGCACTAACTCCGCCGCCGTATGCCGTACCTGGGTTTCCAATTGTCGATGTGCTACTGCTACTTTGAGAGGTAGAGACTGAGCTACTACTCGTCTGCTGCTGACCGCTAGAATTGATTGTCACTATCAAAGCATCATTCGTACCAGATGCAAGATTGAAACTACCGTTTACAACATTTCCTCCTGGCAGTGTAACTCGCACATCGTAGTCACCGTGAAAGCCACGGAAGTTGGCAACGCCACTAGCGTTGGTTGTGGCCGTCACCTCAGTGCTCCATTCATCACGCAATGCCTGATAGCGACGGCCAGCAGCGTTAACTGTCCAGTTTTGTTCAACAATTGCGGCATCATCGCGCCAGTGCTGCCCATCCCAGAATCCCCACATTAAAATACCGCCAACGTTACGGTGGCTAAACGCAGTACGATAAAGATTTTCTAGGCTATCTGCAGCTTCATTTTTATTTTGGTAATCTTGGTCAAACTCTGTCACCCAAATTGGAGTGTTGCCAAGCTCCTGAGTTAGTCGTTCGAAGCGATAGTAGACATCATTAGGATTAATTGGCTTATTGGCTTCAAAGTGACCCTGCACACCAAGTAAGTCTACCTGTCCACCTGCGGCTCTTAAGTTTTTTACTAACTGAATATATGCATCTAATCTATCACCTCCACTATACGATCTAGGAGAAATTACATGATAGTCGTTCACAGTTGCCTTCACATCAGGATCAAGCTGCTTCACACGCTTGTGCATCCTAGCGGTCATTGGAATACCGTAGAAGTTACCATGCGTCATTTCATTATTAATATCCCAATGCTCTAAATAGTCCGCATAGCGAGGAACAACAGCATTAATATGCTCCATTACCTCAGCTTCTAATTCTGAATTTCCTCCATCTTTTTCTTGTTGGCTAGTTCTATCTGACAAGGCATGTACCCATGGAGGATCAAAATCACGGTAGGTAACTCCCCAGACTAGTGAGTGTCCGCGCATCCTTAAACCATTCTTGCGTGAAAAATCAACCAAATTATCTGCTCTTTCAAAGTCCACTCTATCACGAGAGTACTCAAAAGCAGGCCATTTGTGTCTACTTTCGGCCACTGTCCAATTAAAGTTCTCCACCACAAAACGCTCATAAGTATTAAGCGAAGAAGGTGTACCGTTCTTCCAATCTTGAATTTGATTAATATTTATCGCAGTACCAAAAGCGAACTCGTTATTTGTCTGCGTAATTGCCACGTTTGCACCCGAAATAGGATTACCGCTTCCACTCACTACTCTGACTTGCAGGTCTCGTTTCCGAATTTGTTCTATTCTGGCGTTTGCATCCGCTTTCCAGTCGCCAGTACCACCACCTAATTTATACATCACCACGTCATCTACATAAAAATCGCCGGTGGATGTACCTGAGCTTTCAATATAAAGTCTCATCCCACTTAAACTACCCGACTGCTGGTGATTATAAGTGCCTTTTAGTTGCACCCAACTTCCTGAACCTACAGTCTCGGTGTCAATCCCAACATAGCTTGTAGAACTATCGTTTCTTCGCATTGTCAGCTTCAGGCTTTGGCTACCGGAGGCAGATCGTACGTAAGCATAAACCTCGTAAATACCTCCCTGTTGAAAGCTGGAGGTAGGAAGGTTTTGACCTGGACCATGGTAGGTCTCAGATCTGTTAGATACTAGTAGTGATTGACAACCAGAATTCTTTTGATTGGAAACTGCTGTAATTGTACCGCCACCTGATGTCCACCCAACAATTCCATCCTCAAAACTAGAGTTTTGCACAAAATTCCCATTTACGTCTTCATGTTGAGAAGCACAACCAAGCACATCTGAATCATTAACGGGGGATGGGTTGGAAAAGTTGCCATTAATCCACCAGGAAACTAATATTAGTAAACCAATAGATGCTAATAGTAGTGGTATTTGTAAATACTTGGGTAGGTTAATGTACAATTTTTCTTTCACTATACAAGGATAAAGCAAACAAAAAGTAAAGACAATTAATTACTAGTTTTCTTAAATTTTACAGCTAGCCAGCGATGGCTGCGCTGGACTTTCTCTAAACTGATTATCTCCAGACCGTTTTGAGTGGCTAGTTTGCGCACCTTTAGCTCATTAAAGTAATTAAAGTAGTGAGTTTGAGTACCCTCACTTGTCGTTTCTTCTTCGTAGCCCTCACCATTCCCTTCTCGCACAATAATATGCATAACTCCACCGGGCACTAACCCACGAGCCAGTTTTGCAAACACCTCTTGCAACTTGTGATTTTCGTAGTGATGCAAGTATTCTCGCACCCAAATCCCTTTGAACGTATTCTGTTGAACTTCATAATCCACGAGGGGCATGTCGACCAGATCCGCATTGGGGTTGAGTAAATTAATGTGATGAAGGAAGCGATGATCTGGTTCAACGCCAATCACGGAGTAGAATTGAGCTAAATAATTAAGATCGTGTCCTGCCCCTACTCCAGCGACAAGTACGCGAGCAGGTGCCTTCACCTGCTCGCGGAACGAATCAAGTTGCTGTAAAGTCAGTTTACTTAGTTTATTCTCATGGTGTGAAGCTGATTTAGCTTGGGCTTGCATTAAATAGGCCTCCGAGAACTGAGGGCTCAAAATAAAAGGCACCTCATCACCACTATAATTCCTCCTAATTCGCGACTCTACCTCTTTCTCTAAAGTTTTAATTAGGCTAAGCACCTCATAGCGATTCTTTGCATAATGAAGTACTGCTAGTTCATTATCATCGATAATCATAGACTCCCTCACAGTTTCTATAAGACTCGGCCAAAACTCACCAAACAAAATAACTGGTTTATGCCTGCCATAGTAAAGCTTAGCGAGTGCCCAAACCATAGCAAATTCAGACATGGTACCTGTGCCACCCTGACAAACAACAAACACCTGTCCATGTTCAATTAATCCCAAAGTCCGCATTAAATAGTTAGAAAAAGCTTCCGATTTATCAGTAACGTTTGCTAAGTTCTTTCCCTCAAAAATTGCCGCCAACTTTGGTTCCCAGTAAACAGCAATCGTATCGCCATTTACAGATTCTGCACCATCAGTGGAAGCTTTCATTACCCCGGGTCCACCGCCATTCACTATCCCATAGCCATTTTCAGCCAGCAGACGTGCTGATTGATATACCTCTTTATATAGTTCTGTATCCTCAGAAATAGAAGCGTCTCCAAAGAAGGTAATGTATTTGATCGCCTTGTCAGGATCATATTCCTTTTGCAAGGAAGTAGGTACATCAGGGCTACTTGGTAGTCTAGGAATATACTTTGCCATTAAATTGCTGATTATTGAACAGAAATTCCGGATTCAGGTCTACTGCCATCTGGACAGGTCGGGAACTGACAATTGTTTGCTGGGTCACGAGATACCACGGTTCCATCTGCACAGAAAGCTGCATCTTGAGTACATACGATCCCACCGGCCCCGCCCTGACCACTAACATTGCCTTGACTAGACTGACTAGTACTTGTAGTGGCTTTTTGCTGACAGGCAGCACACTCACCACGACCACAGGCAGCAATACCGGCATCAAACTCTGCTTGTGATTCACAAGAATACCAGTCTCCTTGGTTACAACAACTAACTATAGGTTGGGAAGGATCTTCATCACTCTGACATGGTGCAAATTCACAGTTTGGTCCTGTTCTAGATACAAAAGTCCCGTCAGGGCAAGCCTTAGCATCAGCCTGGCAAGCACCCAGACTACTAGAACTTTCGTTTACGTCAGTTCCAGAGCCTGGAAAATCTAAATTCGTACTAATATTGTAACCAATCAAGCCCACTGCCACCAACGCAAAACCAAACACTAAAATACCGGTTAAGAACTTCAAGTTCACAAGCTGCTATTAAAAATTTACTATTCTAATCTACTGTAGAATGCAGGTTAAGTGCAAGTAGTAACTTGCGATAGTCTAACTCTAGGTCGTTAGAATTTTGAAGATAAGAACCAACAGAAACCTTATTCACCAAGCCTTCTTGTCCATAAAGGCGGATAATTTCAGCTGTTCTTAAATTTACCCCTCCATCAATCACAATTTCCAGGTTAAAACCTAACTGACGTAGCTCAATAGACTTTTCCAGAGCCAGTGGTATAAACTCTTGTCCTTGCACCCCTGCTTGGATAGTCATAAGTTGGATAACAGGGAACCGTTCGTAGAAGCCAAAATTCTTAGCCAGCTTTTCCTTACCATTGATAGCAATTCCAATATGGCGGCTTTCAATATCTGACTGGGACATGCTTTCTAGGAAATCCAAATTCGCACTTTGGTGTACTATAATATGATGATCCGGGAACATAGCGGTGATTTTTTCTATCGCGGGTTTAGGATCTTTAAGCATTAGATCCCAAGTGATATGAGTGCCCGCCAAATCTAGTTCTTTTAATATCTCTAGAGCCTCATCTACAGTAACAGTTTTACTGTCAACAAATTCACCATCTTGAATATCAATGTCTACAAAATCAATAAAATCGGCTGCGATGTATTGATTTAGTAAACTAGCAAATTCTGCTGTATCACTCGACAAAATAGCTGGGGCAACTTTAACCATAACAAAATAGTAACACAAAATTTAAGATTTTTCCCAGGAAAGAATTTTGTGGACACGGCGCTCATGACGCCCGCCCGCCTGCGGGCGGGCGTGGAGGAATGCGTCCACAATACTTAAGCTTTCTTCCAGACTGTTGTAATCAGCATCAAGCACTAAAACATTGGCAAAATTATGTTCTCTTGCTTTGATAGCATGTTCAGCACTAAAGCAAAGTGCAGCCCTAACGTACTGTACCTTATTTGCCGCAATCGCCATCCCGTTACCGCTGCGGCAAACTAAAATTCCTATTGTCTCATCTATAAAACCTACGTCATCTCCTGGGGTACTTAAGAATCCCGGACGCGTCCTTAACTCTTCCGCCAATTTAAATGCAAAATCAGGATAATCATCTTGTGGTACTACCTCATGGGGACCCAAATCAATAATATTGATTAGCTCCGCATCACGTGGCACTGTCCCTTGTTGATCAGATTTAACATCATAAGCAAATTCAATTTGCTCTTTAAGGGCAAAACCCCCGTGATCTGATGAAATGATGACTGTCATAACCACATTGTATCACTGTTTAGGTCTTAATCTGAACTTATCTAGTAACTTTAAAACTTCGCACTTCTTGCAATAACTCCTTTGCTTTTGCATCCTCTAGAAAATGCTGTCGCACAGGCTCTAGTAGGACATTTAGGTATTCAACTACTGCATTTTTCAAATCTAGCGGAAACAACTCTTTTGATTGGAATGCTGTTTTCAGCTCTTGGTAAGTTTTATAAGCAACATCACCCCCAAATTTTTCTGGCCTTTTGATTACAAATCCATTTTCTAACAAGCCTTCATGTCCTTTCAGATGATGCGCTTCAAAAATGATGTACTTACAGTACTCAAGGATTGGATTATCTTGAACCTCGCCTTCAGGACAATAGGCCTTACGGATTTTTCTGGCAACGTCCTCTGCGGTGTCGGTCATGAAGATGGCCGTATCTGGCTTGGACTTGGACATCTTCATTGAAATTGCACGTGTTACAGCATCCGCATCTTCAGCTGCTGGTTTGCCTAGTCCCTGAAGCATATGATGACTCACCACTACCGGCTTCCAGAAGCCTAGTTCTGGGCCCGTTTCGCGGGCCAACATGTTTACTTTGCGCTGGTCCATCCCTAATTGCACTACTTTGGCCTTCATTACATGGAAGATGTCCGCTGTCTGCATGCAAGGGTAAATGATTTGGGATGCGGTCAGCGCATCGTCTTCATTTCGTCCCATGATTTCAGTGGTGCGCAAAATGCGCTTTAAGTTGTTCGCGCGTGACACTTTCATCACGAGCTCCCAGTAGTCGCCGTCGCTGACAAAATCTGACGTCCACAAGAATTCAGTGTTTTCTAAATCCATGCCTGAAGCTCGCCAGATTTCAATAAAGTACTCCCCTACTTTTTTAATTTTTTCCAAATCTCCGCCCATCTTGCCATTTAGGTAGCCAAACCAATCGGCCACCCACATGCGGAAAGTAAAGCCTGCTTTAATCATTTTGTTAGTGTTGATTGCGCGGATAATTCCTTGGGCGATGTGCATTTGCCCGGATGGCTCGAACCCATCATAGGTGTAAAGCGTCTCGCCACTCTCCTCTGCCTCAAGTAAAATCCTAGCTAATTCATCTTCTCCTACAATCTCGCCACCTTCAGCAATGGAGGTAATTAAGTCAATTCGTGCTTGCAGCTCTGGCGTTATTTCTACTGCTTTTGCCCTTGAGTAGATCTTTTCCAGCTCTGCTTCCGACAATACCTCTAACAATGACTGACCAGGCAAGCCTGATTGCAAGACAAAGATCCCTTCGTGATCATCACTCAAGCCAATCTCGTCTGCGGCTAGGATCATCCCATGCGAGGCTTCGCCTCGCATCTTGCGGCTTTCCAACACAAACTCAGTGCCATCAGCAAAGAATGGCCCTGGAACCATACCAGTGGGAGCCAGATATGGCACTAAATCGCCTTCTTTTATGTTGGTAGCTGCGGTAACTACTTGCACCAGGTCAGCCTCGCCACCAACGTTTAGCTGAGTAATCCAAAGGCTATCTGCGCCTTCGTGTTTTTTCAGGTTTTCAATCTTAGCTACTACTATTTTAGAAATTAGCTCGTTTATATCTGATCTGAATAGTTTTTTCATGGTTAGTTTTCTGTATTAATTAATTCTCGAAAGTTTTTCTTCTATTTCGATTAACGCTTGCTTAACCTTTGTGCGCATTTCTGCAGCGAAAGGGTTGTATTTATTCATATCTTCGAACAACTGCCAGGTATCGTTTAGGGCATAGTTGTTTTGTAAGTCTAGCAAACGTGAGAAGCCAACTGTATTGATGCCAGTATCTTTTATGCCAACAGCCTCCCCGATACGACCGACCAGCTGAAAGTACAGCAAGGAGTAGGCCATTTTGCGATCATGCTCTTCGGCTGACATTTGTATGCCCTTGAGGCCAGTTTCTTCCAAGAGACGCATGATGACACTGTTTGTTGTGGGGCTGGTGCGGACAGGGCAAATTACAATGGGCAGTCCTAGCAGTCCTTCGTTGATTTTTACGCTATCGGGGCCGAAGATTGGATGCGTGCCGAGAATCTGCACAGATTCAGGCAAATTTGCACGCATCCATTCAATTGGCTTCATTTTCACAGAGCAAACATCAAGCACCACCGCATTTGGGTTAATGCCATCAGCTAATTCCTTAATTTTCTGTTCAAACTGAGAGATGGGAACGCAAGGAATAATAATGTCTGCCTCTTTTGCTTCCTCCAAATCTATCGTCAAGTAAGATTCAAATTCCTCTGGACGAGAAGTTACTGCCGATACCTCCAGCTGATCTAACATTAGTTTATCTAATTCATCGTACAAGAGCTTACCAAAGCGTCCCATGCCGATGATTGTGAGTTTGTATGTTTTCATGACTAGTCCTTAAATTTCCAAACTTCTATGGCTCGTAAAGCAGCCTCAAAGCTCAAATTAAATTCTTGCGCATATATCTCCGCAACAGAAGTAGTTATTTTGTTCTCCCAGTTAAACTCAAGTTTTTCTGCTACACCTTGCACTAAAGCCTCTGAAGGACCTTCAATTTCAATGTAAGGTTCGAGCTCAGGCCAAGTGTCAATTTCAACTTCACATCCACCAAGATGCCAAGTCTCACGATATTTCTCTTGCCTACCTTTGGCTACTAGCCCTGCCCCTTCTAAAATAGTAACAGTAGCGTCCAAATCAGTAACTGTAGTTTGTGCCTCTTTTTGGGCGGATAACTCCTCTCCCTGCCTAGCATGCACTTTGGCACTAAAGGTGATTCTGTCACCCTCATCCCTAATGCGCAAATAATGGACTTTCATACCTGGGTTATCGATATTTTGAAAAAGCACAATCCGCATCAGCCTTTCCGGTGTAACTAGCTCTGCACCTGCAGCTTTTAAGCGCTCTCGAATTTCTGCCTTATTTACTGGGTAAAATTTTGCTTCGAACTCTGTATCCACTTTGTTGTCTTAAAAATTACTAAATTACAAATGCCCCTATTCCCTCTCGCACTTTGTCCATCGTTTGATGGGCGATGGCATTGGCGGTTTCGGAGCCTTTTAACATTAACTTTTCAATGATATCGCCGTCTTTTTCAAGACGGGCACGACGTTCACGCATTAGGCCAAAATAGTCCAGATAGTGTTCAAAGAAAGCTTTCTTAATCTCTACATCGCCTATTTTTCCTGCTCGATAACGTTCCTCGAATTCAGCTTGCTTGGCCTGATCAAACCCAAGCTCACGCATGTATTTAAAAGTGACGTTCTTCTCCGGATCGCCTGGATCATCTTTGTGAATACGGTTCGGATCAGTGACTATACCCATTATCTGTTTTTTGATCGTCTCTTCTGGAGCAAAGATGTTTATGGTATTGCCTAGTGACTTGCTCATTTTACGTTCGCCATCGGTTCCGGGTAGGCGACCGACTGATTTTTTAATAAAAACGTCAGGGACTTTTAGGAGGTCGCCGTAACGGTTATTAAAGGCTTGGGCAATGTCGCGGGCTACTTCTACATGCTGCTTTTGATCTTCGCCTACTGGCACGATGTCTGGCTCAAAGATTAAGATGTCGGCCGCCATTAAAATTGGGTAAGTAAAGAGGCCGACATTGATCGACTCGTGGCCGGTATTTTCATCCTGCATTTTGTCTTTATAAGCATGCATGCGCATCATTTGCGAGACAGTGGTCATATTGTTCAATATTTCAGTAAGTTCGAATATTTCGCGCACATGTGACTCCACAAAAAAGACTGTTTTGTCTGTATCAATCCCCAAAGCCAGGTACTCCAGAAACGTATTGCGAATATTGCTACGCAGCTCTGATGGATCAAAAACTGTATTCAACGCATGATAATCAGCAATAAAGTAATAGCATTCCCCCTGTTCTTGGAATTCAACGTGCTGCTTTACCGCCCCAAGGTAGTTGCCCAGGTGCAGACCCTTGCTGGAAGTGGGATTCACGCCTGACAGGATTCGTCGCTGTCGACTTTGTTTATCCTGATCAGGTGTTGTGACGTCTACTATTTGCAAATTCCGAAATTTAGACTTTATATATTTCAGTAAATCTTCAATCTCTACAAGCAACATGTACTCATCGCCACCTGTACCGACATACATTTGCTTCATCTTTAGCACCTGGCTGTCGATCATAATGGGCATGTCTGGAATTAAAAAAGGACTCACTCTCCCTGGTGCCATCCCGGTTGCATCAATCAATTCCTCTGGCTTTAGGAACCTTAGTTTGTTGGTGCTGGCGGCGCGGCGGAGGGCCTTATTATCTATTTTTGTGTCGCCACGCCGCAACAGGGCCATCACCTCATCTCCAACTTGAAAAACCAGCGTGGCACAGCTCTGATCATATGTCCCCTGAACGGCATCTAGATGCGCATCTACGGTATTCGGTGTGTTCGGAGGCAGCTCAATTAATGTGTGGCGAATTCGATTTTCGGCTAGAACTTTTTTTAGTTCGTTAATATTTACACCGCTCATATAAGTAGTTTAAAAAATGGTTTAAATTACAATAAAAAGAAAAAAGCTCCCTTCAGGAGCTTACTTGTGACAGCAAATTTAGGCCATACAAGGTCAAGCTCCTACATTTGGGAGATATACCAATATGACCAAATATGGTTTGCTGTTGTCTGGTTCACGGGTAAATTGTAACACGTTTTTTATTGACGTGACATTTTTAAATCTATAGGATGTAACAATATTAGTTATATTTAGTCATACTTTCCCATGGATTCTAAAGAAACAAAACCCACATCACCATTCGTATGGAAGGTATTTATTCCTGTCATGGCTTTTGCCTTCCTTTTCGGAGGATTAGCCATGTTGATAGATACTGGAACGCGACTTACGAATTCAGCTGACCAAACGGTAGATACTGCGGTCGCCTTGGCCTCAAGTCTGCCCGATGCCAGCTTCCCAGATTTACCTGTTACCAATAACTGTTGTTATACGCATGGTTATGATCCTGATTGTAATAACATTGAAGGTGGCTGGGACCGTGGCTGGTATGACTGTGAGAAAGGCGGATGCGAAGCATGTAGAAAAGGAAATAATCCTCCCCCAGGTAATGGTGGCGGTGGTGGTGAAAAAGACCCAGACAAAAAACCTTCTGATCCTAAGTGTGTAGTTAATGGCATATGTGGCCCAGGAGAAAGCCACAAAAATTGTCCTCAAGACTGTGACGAGCTAGGAAATGACATAGGTGGTAGTGATCCGAGTGACGGAAACGATAATAATGGCGGCAGCAACGGCGGCAGTTCCGCACAAGTGTGTAGACGAGGAAATAGAACCTTTAAACCTGGCCAAACTATACCCCTTGCCCCACAAGGATGTTTTGAAAGAACCTGTACATTTGGAAATCCAGCTGAAAACGGTAGCTGTCCTTGTTACATAAACTATGGCCAAAGACTACCCAACTGTGAAACTACAGAGGACATTAGAGCACAACAGCGTAACCAGGAACTAGAAGAAAAATTCACTGATGCCGAGCAAAGACGTCAGGAAGAAGAGAGGGAAAGGCAAGAAAGAGAATCAAGAGCTAACAATATTTTATCTGCATTCCCTAGTATTGACCTACCAAGAGAAGAAGCATATACCCTAGAAATGTTCTCAGGTGACATTAATAATATTCTTGGAATTGATCTAACTCCAACCTCATTAGATCCAGAGGTCAGAAGAACAAGTATGGCTAATACCCTATACTGTCGGAACTCTGGTGGTACACCAACCTTTAACGAGCAAGGACTTTATGTAAGCTGTAATCGACCTGAGGCAACTTCAAGTAATACTACTGCTAATTCACAGACCCCGCCTACTACATCAGTGGCGTGTGAACAAGCAGACGGAGCCTGGATAGTTAACCCTATCCTAAAGGACGGGGGATATTGTACTTTCTCTAGCTTTAACACAGGAAGTAATAATCAGACACCAACTACTGCTTATCAATGTATTGCCGCAAATGGACGGTGGGCACCTGATGCAGAAGGAGTGTTTTCTTGTTACCTTTAAACCCAAATATTAAGTAAAATAACTACTATGAAAAAAATAACTGAATTTACAAACAATAAGGCGGCAATGTTGGCTTTGCTGGTGGTTGGTGTGATCATCTTGCTATTAGGATTTGTAGCCGCTCTTGTGGCAAGACAAGACGCTATTCTTGGAGGTGGGGAAAGGAACATAAATGTAAATGCCGCCGAACTGCTTAAAGCTCATATAAATGAGAATATTGTACCTGCAGTCAAAACCAGCACAAAGGACGGCACTAATCCTTATGGAATCCTTGTAAAGGATTTAATTGGAGACAACAATGGATTTCATAGCGAAATTTCACTTGATTTTGCCCAAGGGGACCTAACCATGGCTCTCGATATGAATGGATTTGCCAAGCTGAATAATGAAAATAAAGACTTGGAACGCTATACCGGTGACGGCACCTTAACACTAAATGTTCCCGGTTATGAGATCATTACACTGACTATCGAAGCGTTATACGATGGTAGTGATTTCTATATTATGCCAACCGGTGCTTTGGGCGATGTTCCTCCACAATTTAGTTTCCTTAAGGATTTTGAGGGTACAACATGGTATAAAGTTGACAGGCAGGAATTTGATATTGTGGCCAGTCTTTTTAGTGGAATTGATACTCGGGCGCCTATGCCCCAAGGTTTCTCTACAGAGTTAGCTAAAGATTGGGAAAGATTAAACCTTGGTGATAAATCGAAACCAGCTATGGTTGAAAATATGCGCTTAGCCTGTTTTGGCGGTGATAGCGGAACTCGATCTATGACCATTTGTTTAAACCAACAGAATTTCCCATTGTATCTAGCTCAGACATCTAGAAACGATTCCCTCAAAATAGGTATAAACATGCAAATGCTTCTAACAGGTACTAACTTAGCCGATTCATTAATGGAGAGCGTGCAAACACCTCCCGCCGAGCAGGTCAGGAATTTTAGGAATTTATTGGGATACTCGTAATTAGGATTAGAATCTTAGAATGCACGAACGCCAGCGGCCAGTTTTAACTGGCCGCTGGTTATGACAGAATACGAAGTAAAGGCCTAATGTAGTTCCAGCCACTTTTGCGCATCCAGCGCTGCACGACAACCGGCACCAGCCGCAGTAATTGCTTGGCGATACTTATGATCCTCAACGTCGCCAGCCACAAACACACCCTCAATATTAGTATGAACTCCATCAATAGATGATACATAACCTTCATCTGTTAAGGATACGCCATTCATATAGCCAGTCACCGGAATGTGTCCGATTGCCAGAAACATGCCATCCACATTCAGTTCGAACTCTTTTTGTTCTTGGTTATCCCAAAGCTTTAACCTATCAACCTTACCTGTTGACTTATCCCCAAGTACTTCTCGCACTTCGGCATTCCAAATGAACTCAATTTTTTCGTTAGCCATAGCCCTCTCTTGCATCACCTTACTAGCACGCAATTCATCACGACGATGAATCACATAAACTTTGCTAGCATGATGAGTAAGGAAGGTAGCCTCTTCCATGGCACTATCTCCACCACCAATTACAGCCACTTCTCGGTTCTTAAAAAATGCCCCGTCACAGGTAGCACAACTAGAGACACCCTTACCCCAATACTCTTCCTCACCCGGAATAGTCAGCTTACGAGGCAAGGCTCCGGTTGCCAAAATAATGGCCTCAGCAGTTAGCTGCTTACCTGTGGAGGTCGTTATTTTTTTGGGGCTTCCAGCCAATTCTACAGATTCCACATTTTCATAAATTAGCTTTGCTCCCCAGCGTTCAGCCTGTTTAATGAAATTTGTCATTAAGGCTGGTCCTTGAATACCTTCTGGAAACCCAGGGAAGTTTTCTACTTCTGTGGTTTGCATTAGCTGGCCGCCTGGTTCATAGCCTGCTACTACCACTGGAGCCAAACCGGCGCGGCCAGCGTAAATAGCAGCGGTCAGGCCCGCAGGGCCTGACCCGATAATAATTACTTTGTGAGTTTCATTTGCCATATGCATGTACTCCTTGATTAGTATTAAGCAGCTTCAGCCATCTTGTCAGTATCAACACCAACAGCTTGCATCCACTGCAACATCATTGGTTCTGGACGAAAACCTACAGCTACTGAGAACTTTCTCTCTGTATGTTCATCTTCAGCAAAAATCACACCCTTCTCATCATCTTCTTTTTCCTCATTTTCTGCAACCGCTTTCTGAGAAGCGTAAAGATACATTGTCGGAATACTCATAATGCCGTAACGCTCAGCTAGCTCACGGTTGTTGTCCACATCTACTTTCACCACTTCTAGCTGCTCTTCAAGTCCTTCAGCTAGGCGCTCAATTACTGGTTCTGCAGCCTTACATGGACCACACCACTCTGCCCAAAAATCTACTAGCACGAATTTGTCTGTAAGTTCTTTTAACTTATTGTCAAATTCTTCTGCATTCTTTACGTTATGGATATTGTTTGCCATATGATTGTTTAATATTTAGTTAAGATAGTTTAAATAGGTCTTTGACTAGTGAACGTAGTTTGGTTATTTGTGAATCAGGATCTTGCTGGCTTTGTTCTACGCAACAAATAGCTTCGTTTTCGATCAGTTTTTCCCCTAGTGAGGCTAAACTAGCACGAACAGCCTGGATCTGTACAATAATATCATTACAGTCTCGATTCTCGTCAATCATGACTGAGATGCCGTTTAACTGTCCTTTAATCCGGCTTACTCGTTTTTTAATATCTGTTGGTGCGACCATAGCATACCCCCATGGGGTATATATTACACCTCAAAGAAAAATCTGTCAAAACAAATTAAACTTTAGAATTTCAGCCAGTGCTTTAAAGCCATCTTTGAAAGCCTTCATATGCTTACCCTCTTCAATGCTACGAGGGAAATAAGTAATAGGAAGTTGTTGCCAAGCAATTCTGGACCCGTCAGCATGGCGAAATTTGGAGAACTTCGCAGTTATTTCTGGTTCAAAACCGAAGTTAGATTTTGATTCGATTGATTTAGCTAACTCACGGAAGATATCTCCCTTAGCCATCTTATAACAAACTTCCATATCCCTAGTCCACATTTTGGCTCTCAGTCCTGTAAAGAAAGCTGAAACTAAACTTAGGAAACTATTTCCAAGCCAGTTTTGCAAATATATGACCTTATTATTACGCCCGAACCGATTACCGTAGACTACATCTACATTGGTAGTCTTAAACAGCTTTACAAATTCAACAAGCTCAGTAGGGTCATATTCTAAGTCAGCATCCTGGATCACAACTAGATCGCCGCTAGAAGCTAGAATACCCTTTTTGACTGTTTGGCTTTTGCCAACATTCTTTTTATTTTCAAGGATCTTATAATGCTTTTCTTTTTTTAAGTCGGCCAGGATCTGAGCTGTGCCATCAGTTGAGGCATCATTGACTATGACTATTTCTTTTTCTAGGCCAAAGTCTACAGTTTCCACTTTATTTAAAAGTTGCGAGAGAGTAGCCTGTTCATTGTAGACTGGAATAATTAGTGAAAGTTTCTTCATCCGGTGATTATAGCTTGCCCTCCACTCTAAAGCTATAAAACTCTTCATGTGGGCTTACAATCAAATGATCAAGTAACTTTATACCTATTAGTTTTGCAGCTTTATCTATATGTTGTGTCACTTTTATGTCTTCCTGGCTGGGAGTAGTATCTCCGGATGGATGATTGTGAACCAAGAATATTCCAGCGGCATAGTCCTTAATAGCTGGGAGAAATACTTCTCGTGGATGAATTAGAGTACTGTTTAAGGTACCTATTGAAATTATGTGCCTATTAATTAATTCCTGTGCTCCGTTAATACTAATGACAACTAGGTATTCTTTTTTCTTGGACATCAAGTCAGATACCAAAGGCAAAATCTGCTGGGGTGTTGTGTAACGATGCCTTGTCTGGTTTTGCATGCGGCGGCCGATTTCGGCCGCCGCCAATATCCTGCAAACCGAGACCTTCCCCAGCCCAGGCACCAATTGTAGGGTGCTGGAAGATTGCCTGGGCTGATTCTGCAGAAGTGTCTCCAAATAAGTAGCTATTTGGGCAACATTATGTTTAGCATTGCCTGAGCCAATAAGTACTTGTAGAAGCTCGTTAGTCGTAAGCACCTCTGCTCCCCTTTCCAGTAATTTCTCACGGGGACGCTGGCTGTGGACTAAGTCTCTTGGTGATTTCAGTTTCATAACCAATCCTATCTAGCCAAGGTTAAGTAAAAATTAAATCATGCTAAACTTTATAAATGGAACAAAAACCTCCAGCAGCACCAAAATATGTACAATTGGCTACAGTAAAGAAAAGAGAGGTTATTTTTAATAGCTTCTTAGGAGGACTTGCCTGGGGAGTAGGCTCAGTAATCGGTGCAACTATTATCATTGCCTTGATCGGACTTATTATTTCTCGTTCTCAGAATGTCCCCTTTTTGGGAGAAATTACAGAAGCCATACTAGAACAAATTGAAGAAGGAAGGGAAGCTTTTAATGAACAGTTCCGAGAAGACATGGGAGCCAACGGCAGCACTAGTTATCCAACATCGTATACTACCCCGCAATCAAACACAGCTGAGTAAGATTAGAATCCACCACCAAATCCGCCACCTCCGCCACCTCCAGAAAACCCACCGCTAAATCCACCACTACTCCACCCGCCGCCACTAGCAGAGTTGGATTGAACCTGTGTATAAACCACAGAATTCATGTTAGTAGAAAAATTCCTAGTGAACTGGCTTAAGACGTAGACGTCCCACACATCAATATGATCGGATTCATACCAATCAGGCTGTCCATTATAAATACCTTCAAATTTCTGAGCCCACTCTTTCTCTATTTGAAAAGCTACAGCATACGAAAGATATTTCTCAAACTCTTCTGGGGAGAGGTTCTGGAGGCGATAACGTTCAGCAAAATCTAAGTACATTTTAAAACCTAGGATTTCGGCGAATAGCTTACTCCCTTTAGAAGTCTTAGCTGGCATATAGTTCGCTGCAATCATATAAGCTACTCCTGCAACTACCGCTGCTACCCCCAACATAAAAGGGCCGAAAAAACTAATAAACTCTATGAACGGAAAAGATAGGAAAATTGCCGCAAAAACTCCAATACCGAATAGAAAAATACCTATACCAAAATATTGCCCCCTTACTGACTCAGGTAAGCGCTTAAAGTACCCATCAGAAACCATCTTACGCGCAATTTTCTTTGTGAGTAACTGGTATTTCGCATAAAAAGTATTCTTTAAGTCTTTTGTCTCCACCTCACTCGCGTCACCAAATAAATCTGCAATTAATTGTGCTTCAACATCATCTAGTTCGGCCTGATCTTTATCCAATAGAGTAAGGCGATAGTTCTTACGAGAATCTAGTTCTTTAATCTTAATGAAACCACGATAAGCCAAATCGATAATACTACTTGTAACATCTTCCCGATCTACACGCTCATCTTTAACCGAGCCTAGCAGATATGGACGAATGCCCTTTGGGGGCTGATAAATTGGAATAATTGTTTTCGGCATATTCTCATCACGACCATTTGTAGCCCAATGACTATAGATTAAATAGACTGCCAGCGGAGTAATAATCAAGCCAAGCATATTTAGCAATACTATCAGTCCAATTGCAATCATAATTGGAGTTGTTGGCGTCAACGAATAGGTATAATAAATCTGACCATCTGGAGTAACCCGTGCCGCATATGTTTCAGGGAGAAAACCTGGTCTACTAAATTCGATTTCATATTCACCAGTTGGCAACCCTAATAACGGCGAACCAACTCCAACTAACTCTGTATCTTGAAACTTAATTGTAGGACCCCCAAATGGAAAAAGCTGCGTAAAGTGTAATGTACCAAACATATCCACAGCAGACTTATTAATTGGATAAGCTACAGTTACAGCTCCGGCCGCACGTGGCAGGTCCTGAGTTTGAAGTTTAATAGTACTACCAGCGGTAGAGGTGCGGAACTCCTGTGAGTTTAAAGTGTAGATTTCTAGATTACTTTCATTAATCGGAGTACCAGAGGGGAAATTTATGGTGATTGATGCTTTATCCAATTGGCCATCACGTTCTGCGTAAAGAGCGTTCCAGTAAAGATAAGTGGCGTCATCGTCGTAGATCAATCCTCCTAAGACCCTATACTCTAACGTCCAGGTAAATTGCTCATTTTGGAGAAATTTTCCTCCTGGCCAAACCTCCCAGCGCACTACAAGATGGCGTTTGCCAGAATCTTCATCTGTTTGAATAGAAAGTTCGTAGTCTTGCGGGTCTACTAGGGCACCTGACTCATCATATACCCCGGTTATGGTGATGTATTCAAAGTTTCCACATGTAAGACCAGCATTACTGGCACACTCTCGGTCACGTTGTGGGTCTTCGAGTGTAATACCGCGCAGGACACCGCGAGACTGCCCGTTAAATGTTAATGTGGCAGTCTCGCGCACATCAAATGTGGAGTCCTTATTTACTGTAATCTCTACGTCTAGCTGGTCAGTGGTAATAGACTGAGCGGCTACCTCAATAAAACTAGTGGTAGCCGCTCCGACCAAGCCCAAAGCGCAAAATAGCGCTATAAGCAGTAACTTTAAAAATATGTTTTTACTCTTTAGCTTTTGCACTTTCATCGCTAAAGCTTACCTTTACATTTTCTCTTTCACCTTCTGCTACCTCAAAGAATTCGCGTCGTTTAATGTTTGGAAAGAATCCCACAATAAAATTGTTAGGGAACACCACAATCTGAGTGTTGAGATCACGAGCCACTCCATTATAGTAACGGCGAGCACCTTCGATTTCAGTTTCAATATCTTCTAGGGTATTTTGCAGCTCTAGGAAATTCTTATCTGACTTTAGCTCAGGATAAGCTTCCGAAACAGCAAATAAACTCTTTAAGGTAGAGCGCAACTCCCCTTCCATCACTCCTAATTCCTTTGGATCATCTGTATTCATCATTCCAGAGCGCAATTCGGAAACGCGGGTAAAGATTTTTTCCTCTTGTTTTGCGTAGCCTTTGACTGTTTCTACCAAGTTGGGAATAAGGTCAAAACGCTTCTTCAGTTGTACGTCAATGCCACTCCAAGCCTCATCAGCCAACACATTTAACCTCTGTAATCGGTTGTAAATAGCTACCACAAAACCTACCAACCCTAGCCCTACAGCTATTACAGCACAGGCACAGAGAAAAATAATAAAAATTAGGTCCATCTTAATGAAATAATAGATAATTTATTCTTTAAACAATTATAAGACAAATTTACTGTAATCGCCATGAGGATATAGAGGCGAAACGTTCCTCAATAGCATCAGCTCTAGTTAGGTCTACCTGATTTAACTCATTTTGAGTGTAGTAGATGAACTGCGGGTGATAAAGGAATATTGCCGGCACGTCTAAAAGCAGTTCTTGCTGAAACTCGGCGTAAGTATCTAGACGCTCTTTCTTAGCACTTAAAGGATCCAAGCTTCTCCCTACCTCTAAAAGTCTATCGATTTTGGGCAATGTCACTTTCTTGCCGTCTTCAATTTTTACTGTATTGTCAGTCCCTACGTAAGAAGAGAGGTTAGAGAGGCTCATTTCCTTACTATGAAATAGCTCATATCTATCTGGGTCGATAAATGTACGCATCCCGTAAAGCAAGGTATCAAAAGTTTTACTTGAAACAACTTCGTTCACCATCTCTCGTGGCTGTCTTGGGTCAGGAGTTACTTCAATCCCAATCTCCTTTAAATCCTCTACCAAAGAGTTAACTGTTTGCTCACGATCATAGTTATCAACGTAAGAAAGCTTAAAACTAAGCCGTGTACCATTCTTAGTTAGTATTCCGTCGTTCCCGCGCACCCATCCTTCATCTTCTAAAATTTGACGTGCGCGCACAGGATCAAACCCAAATCTGGTGGCTTCTGCATTGTAAAATTCACTTGACTTATGAATCGGACCTGTGGCCACTTCCCCGATAGTCAACGCTTCACTGACAATTTTTTGCTTATTGATTGCCAAATTAATCGCTCTACGGACCCTAACATTGTCTAAAAAGGCTGGCCCCAATGGCTCTCCTTCTGGATTCTTCCTTAAGTTAAAGTAAAGTGCCCAGTATTGATACGTCAATACTTCACTAGTCAGAACTTGTAAATTAGGATAATTTTTAATTTCACTTAAGTTAATTGTGGACGGAGACACCACTGAGTGAATTTCCCCTACTTGTAGAGCATACATTGCTTCATCTTCAGTACGGAACAACTTAAATACAATACGCTCAATTTGTCCGTGAGTTTCTCGATATAATTTGTTGGTAGTGAGTATTATTTCATCGTCTTCGCTACGGCTAAATACGAAAGGGCCTGTCCCTATTGGACTTCTATTTATTAGCGGCTCTGGTTGGTTAATATTCAGCACATTTAACTCACCAATTAAGTGCGCCGGCATTATCTTCACAGCCACCAACTCTAGAAAGTTAGATAGAATAGGCTTTTGCCCCGATGAATTAGTACATGGGCGGTCAAGCTGGTTATCCTTAAATGCTTGTAGATCTGACTGATCAAGAGTACAAATCGCAATAGCATTATCTCCTACCACTTCCCAACCCATCTGATCTATAGCTTTAATAAACGCATTTTCACTTAACTCTTCGTTTTCGGTCAGCTGTTGCATTAATGCCAGAGTAGCCTCTACATCTTGGACTCCAAATGAACGCCCATCATGCCAAAAGATATCTTCTTTTAACTCGAAAATGTACTCAGCCCCTTCTTGGCGGCGAATAATGTTATTGGCTAATACGTTTACAATTTCACCGTCTTGCTGATAGCGGATCAACGGCTCATAAATTAGTTCACTCAAATCCTTCTCTAATTGAATACTAGACGGTATTAACGGATTAACTTTGGCAAGTTTCTGCACGGCACCAGTTTCATCTACACCCATCACCACCCCCTCAGTTAAGGTGTTATGACTGTATGCAAATGCAGGGCTAGCAGCCAATTTAATCACCACAAATGTAAGCAAAGCAATAGCAATAAAGGCGAAGATTACATATGAAATAGGATTAAAGTGACGATAGATACGATAAGCAATCAGCGACAACGAATTCTGCCCAAAGAAAAGATAATCTGGATAATTCCATAAAGCATCTCTAAGAATGTAGAAACCTTTTTCAATCTTCCCAAGTAACCCCCATAATAGCCTGAAAGGAGCTAAAACCCTCTGATACCAAGGAGTAGGTTGTTCAATTGGAACCATAATATTTGGACTTTAAGATTTAGTTAGTCCCTATGGCGGCGAGTACAAAAGAGGCAACAGCAAAACTAGTGATTAAAATTATTGTCGAATTATAAAGCCAAGCCTCTAATCCACGGCGAGACCGATAAACCTCAGCCGAAGAGCTACTACCACCAAAGGTTGTACCTAAGCCACCAGACCTTACCTGAAGTAAGATAACCACCATGATCGCTACCGAAATACCGGCAATTAAGTACTTTAAAATTATTTCGATTTGTGAAATTAACTCCGGATTCATTATTTTCCTCCACTTTTTTGCAAAGACTTTAGCCCTAGTACACTAAGTGAGATTAAGACAGTGGCCAGCACCATTGTTTGTACTGGATTAAACTTTAGTGCCCCAGAAGTAACAATAGGTCTTAAATTAATGGTTGTTTGACCAATACTTCCCAAGCCAAAGATACCTTGCTGTAAAATAAACATAAATATAAAAATTACTATTAGAGCCATTAAGAAAGTGGCCCCGTTATTTACAGGTACTTTAAAAAACTTCAGAATAGAAGGAATAGAAGCGATTAGCAATCCAAATAGCAAACCAGACCCTATGTTAATAAGGATATTGTTATTTGATCCAGCAATGTTAATGCCATTGAAAAAATTTAAGAAAAAATAAAACAACAAGGCGTTTATTATCACTTCGTATAAAAATTTCATGTATTCTGAATAACAAATTTTGCTTATTTTAGCACCAAACACTAATATATTAAACATGGATTATCCGACCTTCAATTTGTTCGATGTTGTTGTGCCCAAGATTGAAGCACAGAGTTACGACGGTATCTCTCAGCCAACCTTTGGCCTACTTGATATCGCTGAAGGTGAAAATCAGGCAGAACTTAACTTTACCACCGATACCACCTCTCCTGCAGTAGGTGAGACCTTTACTGTGGATGTGGAAATTTCTACAAAAGACTTTACTATTAATGAGTACCAGATAATTGTAGATTTTGACACTACTAAGCTTAGTGTACTTGATTCAGAACCAGATACCGCAGGAACCCAAGTTGAGTTTCTAGACTTAGTATACGTGGTAGAACCAGGAGATAATAACGTCCAGGATGGCAGAATAACATTAATTGCCCGTACTCCTTCCGGCAACGCGCTACAGGTCAACAGGGCTGTAGCTAGAATCACATTTCAATCACAAGAACAGGGAGTAACGGTCATTGAACCAGTAGCTACCTTCGAAGGTACAAAACTAATTAATCAAAATGGTGTAGTTATAGACGCCAGCTTAAATAGCTTAACTCTCAATGTTGGCTCCGCAAGAACTAGTAGCGCGACCTCCACTAGCTCAAGTACCTCTGCAAACGCGACTACCACTAGCGCCACTAGTTCATCTAGCGGACCAACTCAACCACCTGATCAAATACCTAACACAGGCATTTTTGATGATGGAGGGCTTGCAATACTGCCGCTTGCTATTGGTTTATTACTCGTAGTAGTAGGTGCACGACTAAGAGGTGAAGCAAAAAAGGGCAAGCCTTAGAATTATGAGCAGCTTACGCAAAATCAGCCGTAGCCGTAACTTTATGAACACCGGTATTACCTTGAGTATCGCCATAGGAGATGAAGTTAGTACAGTAGATGCGCTAGATGCGATCGAGCTCGCCTTCGGCGAGTTCGATCGCATCGTAAAACTTTACACCCGCTTCAATGATACCAGTGAATTATCCAAATTAAATGCAGCCAGCAAAACAGGCCCTAGTTGGTACCCGGTTAGTAAAGAATTTCAGTTTCTAATTCAGACTATGCTTGACCTGGCCGCACAATCGAAAGGAGCCTTTGACCCTACTATAATTGACTTTCTAGAAGAGTATGGCTATGACAAACACTATAACTTTAGAAAATTAGAGGAAGACAATTTGACTAGCAGGATCTCGACATTGGCTTCTACCCGCCCTAGTTGGCGGGAAATTGAGGTCAGGCCTCTAGAGGTAAAGCTGGCCCAGGGACAGCGCCTAGATTTAGGCGGCATCGGCAAAGGTTACGCTATGGATTGTGCCGCCGCTCATTTAGCTCAGTTTAAGAATTACCTGATCAATGCTGGTGGAGACTTAATCTGCCAGGGTGTAAATGAGATGGGAGAACCTTGGCAGTTAGCGCTTAAACACAAACATGAAGATCAAGAGATAATTATTGGTAAGTTCCAAGCTGAAAAACCTGAAAGCCCTGTGGCGTTAGGATGCTCTGGATCATGGGCTAGAAAAGTAAAAGATTTTCATCACCTGCTTCATCCCAGCTCTGGGAAGCCGGTAGCTGAGTTAGCTACCGTATTTGTGACTGCTCCCACAGCGATGTTAGCTGACGGTTGGGCCACTGCACTTTTTGTAGGAGGCAAAGAATTGTTACCTGTAATCCCTAAGGGTTATGAAGCGGTTTTAGTGAGCCATGACGGCCAAATTACCGGAACTCCGGCTTTAATTGAAAAGCTATTCCCTAAGTAATACTTAATTAGATCTATTTTTCTTGATATACTCAACCTGTTTAGAAAAGTTACATGCCGATTGCACCAAGTAGTGATGAAATTTTAACTAATACCCGCACATTTCTGCATAAGCAGGGACTAAACGAGAATGTGGAAGCAGAAGATAGATTAGAGAAGATCTTTGAGATCCTGGCAGCCAGCCGAAACACTGCTAGCGCGCTTTATAACTGGGAACCTCCTCAGGGAAAAGGACTGCCACGTAAAATAAAGAACTTCATTCAGCTTAAGCTCAAAAACATTATTCTAAATACTTTAGAGAAGTATGTGATGAGACAACAGAAGTATAACGAGGTCGTCTACCAAGCATTACTAGAGATCAAAACAGAAATCAGGAGTTCAGATCATGGCCATCGCGACTAAATCCAATCAAGAGAATATGCTAGCAAATGCTGGCTTGCAGGAAGAGAAGCCTCAAGTGCTGGTAGTTGGCCCTTACGCGTCAAACTATAGCTTTGCCAAAGTCAACCGCGGCCTTGCCTTAGGTTTAGCTCAAACAGCTAAATCGTATTCTGTGCGAATTTGGAGAGAACCATCAGTAGGTTTAGACTATGCTCCTTCCGAGGCTGACTTACAGAAACTACCTGGATTAGCGGAAATACTCACGAATAACGTAGAAGATACCGCTATCACTATTTACAATAGCTTTACACCTGACTCTGAATTTTATGGTTTAGAGACCTTGCCTGGCAGAATCAAACTTATGTATATGGCATGGGAGGAAAGTGTATTCCCTGCTAGCCGGGTAACCGAAATGAATAAGCACCTACATGGGGTAATGACGGCCAGCTCTTTCACTAAAGAAATACTCCGTCGGAGCGGGGTACAAGTGCCAATTGTGGTTGTACCGAACGCCCTTGATGACAAGTTCTTAAGTTACACCCCAAAACCATACCCACTAAAAACCAAAAAGAAAGTAAAGTTTTTGCATATTAGTTCGGCGCGCATCCGTAAAGGAGTAGATGTAATGTTGCGCGCCTACTTTAACAGTTTCACAGCTGATGATGATGTAGTATTAATTATTAAGAGTTTTCCTGGCCCAGACAACACTGTGAACGACCAGCTAGGCAAGTTAAGAAAGGATTACCCTAACGGACCTGAAGTACTGCACATTTTTGATCCCAATTTAAGTGAAGAAGAGCTTATTGACTTAACGGCGATGGCTGATGCCTGCGTCTACCCCACTCGCGCGGAGGGCTTTGGTCTCCCTATTGCTGAGGCTATGTTTCTTAAGCGTCCAACTATCGTAACTGGCTATAGCGGCCATATGGATTTTTGTGACGAAGACTCAGCCTTGCTAGTAGACTACGAAATTCAGGATGCCTCAGATTCAGAAATGGTTAATATTGGTGCTAAGTGGGCAGAACCTGATCAGAAAGACTTAGAAGCTAAACTGCGTTACGTTTACGAAAACATAGGCAGTGAAAAATTAAAGGAACTTGGTAATGAAGCCTACGAGTATGTTGAGCACTTAACTTGGAAAGATAGTGCTGAACTTGCATGGGAATTTATTGAGGAGATACAAAACTACGCCAGTTTAAAAAGTCAAAAAGTAGCAGTGATGTCAGAAATAAATACGATCGGCGGCATCGCTGAGTATTGTCGCGATCTATATAATTCAGTGCAACACAGCTTTAACGAATTCTACTTTATTGGGAACAGCGATGCTGCCGATCGCACCCGCGCGGACGCAGAAAATGTAGTAAGGCTTTGGGAACAAGGCTCACAAGATTTTTCGAAAATAATCGGGTTTTTAAAGGAAAAACAGATTGACTATTTGCATATTCAACACCATTCCTCGTACCTCCCGATGAGCGCTTTAGCTAAGCTCATAAATACAGTAGCTCAACTAAAGTCAGACACAGGTATTAAGATTTTGCTTACCCCACATGATACCCAAAGCAAAGGTTCAGACTTTAGCCAGATTAAGACAGAACTAAAGCAAGTTGATCATATTTTTGCTCACAAACAGGTAGATTTAGACCTGTTTTTAAAACTGGGAGTGTCAAAAGAGGCTGTGTCGTTGTTCCCGCTACCCTTTGATGAGTATCCGTTGTGGTCTCAATCCCAATTACGAAGCAACATGCAGTTAGAAAATAATCATCCTATACTCGTTACTCACGGTATTTACTCTTTTCACAAAGGACTGTTGCAAACTGCAGAAGCAGTAGCACAACTAAAGTCAGAATATCCACAGATTCTGTGGCTGGCAGTAAATGCTATTAGCCCTAACAATATTTCTTCTAGTGATACTTTTGACCAAGTCCAAGCTAAGGCTAAGCAGTTGGAAATTGAAGAAAATGTGAGATTTTTCCCCGACTTTTTAGATTCGCTCGAGGTGATGGCACTACTTCAGGTTGCTGATATTGGCCTTTTAGTTTATGACGAGGTAGGTGAATCTGCTAGTGCGGCTGTACGTAAGTTTTTAGCATCTGGAACTACAACAATTGTAACTGATATCCCAATGATGACAGAGCTAAATCACCAACAAGAAGTTTACAAAATAACCAATAATAAACCCGAACAAATTGCTCAAGGGATCAAAGATTTACTAACCAACCCGCAACTAGCCGATGATATTTCTACGAATGCTTTGGAAACTTCAGAAGCACAAAGCTGGGAAGTAATGGCCCGCAGAATGCTAATCATGTACTAAGCCTGAAGCTTTCCGGCCACGTAACCACTACTCCAACTCCATGACAAATTAAAACCTCCTACGTCCCCATCTACATCAAGGATTTCTCCTGCCAGGAATAAATTAGGGACTAAGTTTGATTCTAGAGTTGTTGTTTTTACTTGTGTGTTATTAATTCCTCCAGCTGTAAATTCAGCTTCATTCCAGCCACGAGTCCCGTCAACTTTAACGATATATTCGGTTATATTACCTGCCAACCTGGAAAGTTCTACTTGTGTAACTTCACTTACCAACTTTGCGTTAGGCAGATCGGAAACCTGCAAGATAGCGGCGGCAAATTTATTTGGAAATAATCCGTATAGGCTCTTTTCGAGCCCTTGATCAGGTCTCTTCTGCCATCTTTCTTGTAGTTCGTCTATCACTTCTTGTTTGGATTTTCCAGGAAGAAAATTAAGTTTCAGCGCAGCAGCGCTGCCTTGTTCTCGATGCACATGAATGCTGATTTCACGACTCACGTTAAGAATGACGGGGCCTGATAGACCATATTTTGTAAACATCATGTCGTCAGCACGGGTTTTAATTTCTTGACCGTTAATGATAGAAGTAACTTGTGTCTCCATGCGCTGCCCTTGAAGTAGTTGCGAGAGGGGATTTTTAGCCTCTAAGGGCAGCGCAGAGGGGACCGGTTCTACTAGTGAATGTCCTAACTCTTCAACCAAACTATATCCTGAGCCATTTGAACCTAATGCTGGATACGTTTTTCCCCCAGCGGATAGAATTAGATAGCTGGATACAAAACTATATTCTTGAACACGCTTGCCATCACGTTCTATCTCCCATGCTTGTAATTGAAAGTTTTCTTGTGGGAGGTTTGGTGCAGTAATTTTAGTAACTTCAGTATTCAAAAATACAGCGATTTTGGCACGCTCAATCTCGTCTAGCATCATTTCCGTAATTGTATGGGCCTGATTGGTAACGGGAAACATCTTCCCGATATCTGTTTTTCTTTCTACATATAGTCCCACGCCCAGGTCTTCAAAAAAACTAACAATATTATCAAAGCCAAACTGATTAAAAATTGACTTAATAAAGTCATCTTGGGCCCCGTAATAGTGACTATCAATACTTTCGTGCAAATTGATGTTCGTAATATTACAGCGCCCTGCCCCACAAACTAGTATTTTCCGCCCTAGGGCAAAAGTACGATCAAGAATAGCTATATTATATTCTGGATGGTGGCGACGTGCTGATATTGCAGCCATCATTCCTGCTGCTCCACCCCCTATTATTATGAGATCAAATTTCTTTTGCTCCATTGTTATTCTGCGGTTATAAAATCTACAATTCGCTGAGCCACATTATCCCAACTGTACGTTTCAATCAATGCTTGATGGGGCGGAGATTTAGGCTGTTTTGCTAATTCAGCAAATCCTTGTGCCATATCATTAATATCAGTAGGGTCTACAAAAATAGGATCCGAATCAAACTCTATATGTCTAAATACTGGAATATCAGAACACAAAATAGGTAAACCACGGGAACGTGCTTCTATTAAGGGCAATCCAAATCCTTCTTCTATGCTTGTTTGCACGAATCCAGCAGACTGATCAAAAATATGGGGGAGATCTTCTTCTTCAAGAAACCCTAAAAATCGCACTTTTTTTTCTACCCCTAGCTCCTGTGCCTCAGCCAGTATCTGACCATATAGCCAGCCAGTTCCGCCCCCTATTAAATAATGAAAATCGGCTAAGTCAGGATAAGTCTTGATCGCTTGCGCAAACGCTTTTACAGTCTGTTGGTAATTTTTGCGTGGTTGAACTGTACCGAGGCTGAAAAAATACTTCTTAGGAAGCTTTAACTTTCTTGAGACTTTGGCTTGTTGGTCTAAATCAATTGCAGTTTTAGTCCACTCTGCTAACCCCGCATCTGTCACAATTATCGGTTTTTCATAGCCTGGAAATTTCTTTTTAAATGCCAATTTAGTAGTTTCGGTAAGTGCGGCGATTTTGGTTGCAAAGAGCCGTGCAAACCAGAGACTCAGCCAAAATCGCCACCGTAGTCCTCCAGTCACTGTCTGCGGGTGGGTAATCGGTGATAGATCATGAATCACCTGCAATGTTGGAAAAAATACACAGGCAGTGTTCATAGTCACTTCTAGGAGGATGTCTACATCTTTCTCCCGTAACTGCCGACCGAGTAACCAATACCAGATAAACCCACCTCCTTGCCATTTGGGAACTGACGGCTGTACTAGAATGCTAGCGTTTTCTGGTAAATCAAAATTTAGGACTTCATGCTGGCGCATACATAGCACAAACTCATGTTCAGAATTGTGCAACAGCGAGTTAAGTACTCCTTTTAGGTAATTATTTACCCCTGCTCCGTCACGATTAATTTGGCTTAAGTCAATTGCGATTCTCATTACTTCAACATTATATCTTATAAAAGATATCATTTCTCTTCACATGTTAGTTTTATTTTCCTATACTGAATGTGATAAATTAGCCAAAAACAGAGTGAAACAACAATACAACCGCTTTCAACTTGCCATCATCACCGGTATTAGCATTATGCTAATAGGTGTTTTATTTGCATACTTCCAGTTAAGTAGCTTTGGAGCAAATAACGCAGGCCGAAATAACAACGTGGCCTTAAATGTCTCCAATAATGTTGCACTTACTGGTGGTGGTACTGGAGTTGTAGTAGAGATCACAAGCGATGACTTTGTGGCAACTACAGGTAGTGGTGTTTTAAATATTGCAGAATTGGTGATCGAATTTGATAATACAATACTAAGGCTAGATGACATGCAGGCTAATTCAAGTCTTCTAGCTCTTAACGAAAATATAAACAACTCAAACGGAAGCGCTACTATTGATTTGGCTCAACCAGTAACCGAATTCCCTGCTGGTACTACACTTGTAACGTTGACTTTTGCAGCCTTAGAGCAGACAGATACCGTTGTTAGTCTTGACCATAGTACTACTTGGGGATACCCAAACCGTATGAATTTCGCAGCTAGCAATACTGACTTTGATGTCGACTTCCCTGAACCTTCAAGTAGTGCCACAACTAGCTCATCTACTGCTAGCGGTTGTGCTAATACAGCAGTAGGCAATGGACGTTCACATCAGATCTGTGCAAACTACTTTATATTGCAAGCTGAAGACTTCAATAATGGCGGGAACGGCGTGGGATACAATGATCTTGACGCTATGGCTACTGATAGTGAATATGATCCAAACTATCGTTCAGGTGAAACTGTTGATGTAAAAGCTCCAGTAAATGGAGTACGTGCCGTGGGTTATAACCGTGCAGGTGAATGGTTAAACTTCACAGTTAATGTTCCTCAGGCGGGTGCTTACAGAGTAACTGCACGAGTCGCTATGGATAGTAGTTCCGGTCAGCTTGGCGTTGCAGTAAACGGTGGGTCTAACGTGGCGACCGGTACAGTACCAAATACAGGCAACTACAATACATTTGCTGATCTAGTGTTGAATAATAACGTAACCTTAGCCGCCGGTTCTCAGACAATCCGATTTAATGTTATTCAACAGTACTTTGATATCGATTACCTGAGATTTGATCTTGTAGCTGCATCAAGCTCATCAACAAGCACTAGTACCTCTACAGCAACAACATCGTCAGCTACAACGACTACAACTAGCTCTGTATCAACAACAACAACAACAACAACAACAACTAGCGTCTCTACAACCACGAGTTCTGCGACAACTAGTTCAGTAAGTACAACTACAAGTAGTTCTAGCAGCTCAGCTGGTTCTGATATCTCTAGATTGTATAGATTCTACAACACTGCAACTGGTGCACACTTCTTTACCCCAGATGAGGGACAGGCATTAAGAGTCTGTGAAAGATTTGTACCTCCATTCCAGAATGAGAGTATCGGATTCTATGTATATGGCAACCCAGGTGCTGGAAGAATCCCTGTATACCGATTCTACAACCCAAGTAAAGGTACCCACCTATACATGAGCGGAGATGAGGGGAAAAGAGCAATTACAGAAGACCCTAGATTCAATACTGTATATCAAATCGAACCGATTACTGGAGAACCAGCATTCTATGTAAACGCAGAAGCAGCTGGAACCCCAGTATATAGATTCTACAATGCGAAAACTGGTGCTCACTTTTACACCGCATCAATTACACAAAGGAATACACTGTTGACCAACCCATTGTTCTCAGCATTCCAATATGAAGGTGTTAAGTACTATGTACCAGCCGGGCCAAACGGTAGTGAAGGCTACACATGTCCTCAAGCCGCACAGTAGCAATATACGATAAAGGATAACTTCCCCGGGGAGATGATTAAATTCATCTCCCTTTAACTTGCCTGAAAGATGAGTTTAGGAGGACTACTTTAACAGGCTTTTAGCCAGATTCATGAAAGGCCTTTCAATAAAGGCGTATATGGGAATAGATACCGCGATGGAGAATACGGTAGCTACTAAGAATAGTGGGGCGCCTAACGGCACCAAATTAGTAGCCTTAAAGTACTCAATAATGAAATCATGGGTAAGGTAAACGCTAAAGCTAATTGTACCGACAAATCTTAATGGAAAGGACGCAAACAAACGGAATATAAGACTGCGGCGGTTGTAAATCAATAGTAGCATTAATACCATAGTAAAAAGACTAACTAACAAACTGCCTGTGTCCCCGTACGGATAACTCAGTCCAAAAAAGTCTAACGGAGCACTAGCGCCATTAAAAAGAACATATAAAGTATTCTTATTTAAGGCAAGTAAAGCAATTATCATCACAGCGGCTACTCCATCAGCAAGAATGCTTATTAATCTTGAAGAAGTAAACAACTTAGTAATACGTGGTCGTGCTGAAGCCCACACCGCCACCAAAATACCCACAATAAAGATATCTAAATGCCATTTACGCACGCTTATGACGCCCTCAGTGCCAGGGACCAGCCACTGAAAACCAAATACCTCTTTGGTAACGAAAATATGTGCAAAAGCAATTAATAGAAGCAAGATAATATTGGTTAACCAAAAGCGATATTTTGTTAATCTGTATACCACGAACATGATCACCGGTAGGAACACGTAAAAGAGAACCTCTTGCTGGATAGTCCAAAAAATACCATCGCCTCGTATTAATAGAAGATGGCGTAGAATATCTGCCGAATACCAAAAACGTAGCAACCCTATAACCAATACCACAATTGCAAATAGCGGGTAAATACGCAGGATTCTTTTGGTAAAATAGTTGATGAGCGCGCTTAGCTGAAAAGCTTTACCTCTTTTCTCTAGGAACTGAGAGCTAAGCAAAAATGCACTTAAAATAAAGAAAATATAGACTCCTACCCTTCCGATTCCATATGCACCAAAAGCCACAGAATGCTCGACTATGACCATTAGCGCGGCGAAGCCGCGCAATCCATCAAGCGCCGTGTTTCTTTCTTCAGATTGGGCAGGAAATCGAAGGGTGTCGCGAAAGGCAGCCGCTATATCAGTTTGTAGGAACCTTGTAAGCCTCTCCTTCATAATCAAATGCTTCGAAACGTGGATCATTTAAAATAGTATCCCGCTCGCTAACTTTATTTGTATAGAAATGAACTCCAGCTTCAGTATTATAGAAGCGATAAACAGATTGTGCACCTGTACCCCCATAACTACTTCGATAAACATAGAAGGCTACACTTTCATATTCAAACTGGGGAAAATCAGATATTACTCGATCTCGCTGATCTGTCGAGGCTGTATAGAAATGAGCTCCCGTGCTGGCGTTATAGAACCTAAAAACCGGCACAATATCTGGGTTCCCTGTTAGTCCTGAAGTAAATACTAGACCACGCTGCCCTTCATAGTCAAAGGCGGGGAAGTCGTTAATTACACGGTTACGTTGACTCGCACTACTAGTATAGAAATGCGCACTTGTAGATGGATTGTAGAATCTGTATAAAGGTGTGCTCGACGGCAGTCCAATTGCGGTGGTTGCAGTAGCCACATTTGAATAGTTAGCAGATACTCCAGCTACGTTTTGAGCCTTTACTCTGAAAGAATAATCAGTATTACTCTGCAGGCCAGCTACCGTTGCTCCAGTGGAACCTAGTATCCCGTCGTCGAAGATTGTGTAATCGGTATCGGGTGCAGAGGTTAGCTTATACTCAACTATATAGTCTGTAATTACAGCTCCTCCATTGCTCGGGGCTGACCAAGTTAGCTCGATAGCATTAGCACCATCTTCTACTGCAGCAAGATCAGCAACATCATTTGGAATAGTTACAATAGTGGCCTCAGCATAACTACCAGGGTCGTCGTAGGTTGCGGTACCCTCATTATTAATAGCTGCTACTCGAAATTGGTAAGTATTACCTACAACTAGTGTAAAATCAGGATTGCCCGCTGTAAATGTGTTAGAGATACTATTGGTTAGGAACGGACTCGACCAAGCACCAGGAGAGCCAGGGTTGGTATAGTCTCTATATTCAACTTGATAATTATCAATCAACGTACCTTGGTCATTTGGCTCAGTCCAGTTAAGCAATACCGCCTGATCCTGCTGAATAGCCGTTAGATCTATAATAGGATCTGGGGGTGAGTTTCCATCATCGACATTCAAAATTAGAACCCAATCAGAAGCACCTGATGCTGGTGACCAAGACTCAACTGCGGTGTTTGATATGGAACCTGTTATATTGAGTTCGCTATAGGTACTAGCCCTTAAGTCAATGGCACGAGCATTCTTCACTGCCGTGTAATTAGGATTACTTAAATCTAGCTGAATGTTTGTATTGCCAGGATTTGCTGGTCCTACCTCTTCTTCGTAAATGATTATAAGCTCGTCACCGGTGGACGGACTTTCTAAACAAACTCCAGAACCATCATTTAGGCTAAATCCCGCTGATCCATCTTCAGAATCTCGAATTACACTTGCGGTACAATTAACCATGTCGGCCTTAAGATAGCGATTAACTATAATGGCACGATTAAGTAAGTGCTGCCGTGCTGAATAGGCTGTAGTATCACCACCAGGATGCTGGCGTGCTGCGTCAACGTTACTGACAGACCCTGCAAAATGGTTGGCTAAATCAAATGGTAAAGAAGTTGAGGTACCATCAATAATATTCTCATCAAAAGGACTTCCTACGTTACCCCAAATAGAGGCTATTCCACCTGTCATGGCCAAATAAGCTTGCCCACGGCCTGCCATTAAGTACGTATATGCGTTCGAAGCATCATAGTCACCTACCATAAACCTTAATTCACTGAAATGAGGCTGGACAGCACCTCCACTAGGTGGGACGCTACCTAGCAAATTTAGTAACAGATTATAACTCGGCTGTGAATCTGCCCATGAATATGTATTTAACTCATTAGATGTTAGTCCTACCTGACGATCAAAAGTTGTACCATTGTCGTCGTTTGCAGGGATATCATCTAATGGCAGTAACCGGTCAGTATTGTTATTTAGTTCGCCGTCAATACGGTCGGCTGTTGCATCACCGGCAGTAAGGGTATTTGGATTATATTTTCCTTGCGATGTAAGTAGATGCATCCAGGTAGACTCAGATTCCATATAGTCATACCAATACTCAATCTCAGGATTAAATGCCCATTCATCTAAATTATTTCCAAAACCCATTGTCCAGCCAGGTACGGCTCCTAGACGGGCCACAATGTATTCGTATAATCTGTTTGCTGTTGTTGAGCCGATCAAACCTTCTGAGTATGAGCCATCATTTAGGTTTTGATCTTCTAAAGTATTTCCCCATAACCATAAATGCGTCATACCGCCACGTTCATATGTATGATTAATTACTTGCTCCAAGGCTTCAAAGGTACGTCTGTCTGGATTACGTTTATTAAAGTTATTGAATTGATTAGGACCGGTTGTGTCACACTCACCATCTACTGCGGCGATATCAAACCAGCGACAATAAACAGGAAGGTTAAAGCCATCAAAACCGTGATTCGTTTGTGCTTCCGCAGTCTGATTATGGTTGTATACAAAAAGGTCAAGGTCTCCTTCTAGCTTACCAGGGGTGAAAAAGTATTCGCTGGGGCTGGCGGCCATCACGAACGTAGGGCTAAACGCATAATTGCCGTCCAGCCCTGACCTACTCCATTTGTTGGGATTTGCAGTATTTGGTACTACAAAACCTCTCTTTAACACATTATTCGCATTCGCCACCACGGTTACACTACCTGCCCAGCCGTCCAAGTCACCGTTCACATCCCCAGTACCAATGTCATCGCTAGTTGTAGCTATGGACCATTCACCAGTAAGGTCCCCATTAAATCTAAACTTCCATATACCTTGTGTACTACCGCTATCGCCGTCGTAAAACATTTTAACTGTCCTTACTTGACCATTAGCTGCTCCACTCGTACCAGTGAATACCGCTGTAGCATCAATATCATAAGGGTTACCGTTATAGGCTACTCCACTAATCTCCCATTCTCCATATGGATAAAACTGTGTGATCTGTGTTGGCCCACTAAAAGCACCTAGTGCGTTAGTCTTTACATCCGTATTGGCTGAAACGTTAGTGTAAATAAAGAACGCTACAATAATTAATATCGCAGCGATTGCTATTGCTTTGAGATTTTTAAGGTGTTGTAATACTTCCATAGTCTGGTACATAATATGCAATTCCTTCATAGTCGAATTGAGGATAGGTATTTATTACTTTCTGCCGTTGCTGCTCACTAGCTGTATAAAAGTGAGCACCGGTCTCTACATTATAAAATCTGTAGATGGGCTTCGACTTTACTTTGTTCTCAGTATACACGAAAAACCTAGGCCCTTCGTATTGAAAATCTGGAAAGTTATTAATAACTTTGTTTCTTTGTTGCATGCTCGCAGTATAAAAATGAGCAAGCGTCTTAGGGTTATAGAATTGATAAACAGGTGTTAACTCTACGCCGCTAATTTGCTGATCAAAAACCTGATAGGCCACACCCTCATATTGATACTGGGGGAAACTACTAAGTACTTTATCACGGTCAGTTTCACGGTTAGTATAAAAATGAGCCCCGCTTTGAACATTATAGAATCGATAAACTAAATCAGTTTGCGGCTGTTCAGTGCTATAGAAGTCGACCAGATCTAACGCGCGATCAAAGTTAATTGCTCCATGCCCGGTTTGATTATCCCTGCCAATCGCCCCTACATCAATCGCAGACTCTATCATTAAAGTAACTACGTCCTCGTTCGTTAGGGTACTGTCATAGGAAAGTAATAATGCAGCCAAAGCCGAAACCTGAGGCGCGGCGTACGAGGTACCAATACCATAGCGATTGGAATAACCATTATCTACGTTATTTGCATCACAAGATCCAAAACAACTAAGGCTCGATTGCCAGGTGGCGTTTCCAGCACTAGCGCCTGCTCCAACATAGGCTACTAAATCTATATGCGAGCCGTAAGTAGAATAGTTACTTCTCGCTTGATCATTATTAATGGACCCAACGGCTACCACATTGGCAAAAGCCGAGGGATACATCTGCTCTTGCAAGCCAGTATTGCCAGAAGAAGCTACCACCACCACACCTGCGTCTACTAGATCCTGGACCGCCGAATTCATAAACGGGTCTGCGCTGGGACCGCCGAGGCTCATATTGACCACATCAGCGCCATACGCCTCGGCGTAACTTAGTGCGGTAATAAGTGCGCTGGAAGCAAACGAATTCTGAAAATGAAAACTAGCTGCTATCGGCATGATTGTGACATTAAATGCAGGCGACACAGAACTTGCCCCGTTATCCACTGCACTTGAAATCAAACCAGTTACATATGTGCCATGACCGAAAGTATCAACAGGAATGCCAGCTTTATAATAGCTTTCATCTACAACTTGCGGAACCCCACCTATACAAGTATTACTTCCAGTCAATAAAAAGGCATACGAATCTAAGCCATTGTAGTCATCAACTACTCCATTGCAGTCATCATCTAGCTGGTTGTCTGGTATTTCGTCCGGATTCGTATAAAGATTAATATTCGCATACTCTGAATTAGCTACAAAGACAGCACCAGTTTGTCCACCCGTATCATCAAAATCAAAAGCTGCTAACCCCGTATCGATAACTGCTACTGTCACATCGGGTGAACCGCCACAACCTGGTCCGTCAGGGCAGTCAAGGTGCTTCCAAGCTTCAGGTAGATCTTGATTAGAATAGTACCAATGGTTTGAAGGATTGTAATCGTCAGGAGTGGCAGTAGTAGTAGTTTCATCCCATACCGTAGTTTTGTATATATAGTTAGGCTGCGCAGCCTCTACATCAGGATTACTAAGCAGTTCTCGTAGTTGATCATCTATGCTTTCAGGCTCCACTACTAAAATTTCAAAGCCAACACCCTTACCATCAGAATCTGTGTTCCCAATTGCAAAGGGCTGAAAGGCGGGCTGGCGGTATCTCACTAATAGCTGTCCTGGCACATATTCTCCAGCCCGCAACAAAGAATCCACCTTGGCATTCATGGCCTGAACCGCAACAAGCTCCTTACCGACTAAGATTGGCAGGGCCAAAATAATAACTAGGGCTATAGCCCAAGCTAACCGCTTCATGACTTATGTAGTTGAATTAATTCAACTACATACTTACAAAAATATCCATAAAACACAAGCTCAACCCATATTAACCTTGCCTATTCTACGTTTGCAGGCTAAACTCTTTCACAACTATGGTAAAAAAATCTCACACCACAGAATCACCGGAAATCTATATCTCCGCAGTACTTCCAGTACATAATGAGGAAGGGAATTTAGAAGAATTACATGCAAGATTGACTGATACCCTAAAAGGGCTAGATAAACCTTTTGAAATTATTTATGTTGAGAACCGCTCTACTGACAACACTGTAGAGATACTAAGGACATTAAAAGATGCCAAATCTATTATCTTGCGTTTACCTATTGGTGCTGGTGGCAGGACTACACAGTCCATTGCCTTAGATGCCGGTATTAAAGAGGCAAAAGGTCAATTTATTGTAACCCTGGACTCTGACCTACAGAATCCACCTGAGGAAATTCCTAAACTACTCAAAAAGTTAATCGACGAAGATTTAGACCTAGTCTCTGGCTGGAGAAAAAAGCGTAAAGACGGCGTCATTATTCGCAACTTATCTAAATTTGGAAGCTGGATGAGACGCAGTTTCTTAGATCCAGGAGTGCACGATTTAGGATGCACCCTAAAAGTTTATCGACGTGAATGCTTCGACAATATTGACCTAAGCGGCGAAATGCACCGCTATTTAGTGGCAATTTTGCGGTGGCAAGGGTTCCAGGTTGGCGAAGTGGTTGTAAAGCACGAACCACGCAAATCCGGTAAGAGCTCCTACAACTGGAAGAAAGCTTTCCGCGGATTTGCGGACATGTGGCTCATTTGGTTCTGGAAAAAGTACAATGATCGACCCTTACATTTATTTGGTGTGGTAGGTATTTTCCTCGCCATAGCTGGTTTTGGTTTGCTGGCCTTACTCGGCATTTTAAGGTTATTTAACATGTTGGCACTGGCAGACTCAATTTGGCCACTAATTTCTGTGTTGCTAATAATTACTGGAACCCAACTATTCGTGTTCGGCATTACTATCGATTTGGTAATCCGTACTTATTTTGCCACAGGTCGGGAAAAACCATACCTTGTACGCGAAGTAATTGAAACGTAGTATACTGAATTCAGATTTGCATCTGAAAAGTGAGGAATAGAAAAACTCGTTCGGTTTTAGCGTTAATTGTGTGGTACAGTTTAATTATACTGTTCCTCTTCATCCCCATTTTTGGTATTAAAAAACCTCCTTTTCGTAAAGATTTTGCTACTAATGTAGAAACCACTAACCCTGAGGTTTTCTTTATTGGAAATAGTATGCTTGGAAGTAGAATTGACCTTGAGGTTTTTGAGAAATACAGCAATAAAAAAGCTGTAAAAGTAGACAGCCCTGGTAGCAATAGTGCCACCTGGTACAATATTTATAATAACCTAGCGAAGGATAGCGGGTCAAAACACATCATCATCTTTTTCCGTCGAGATATTTTTGAGAAGCCCGCAGAAGGTCTAGATGCAGAAAGATACGTAAGGCTGCAAACGTTTGAGAAAAGCCGCGAGCCATACGCGGATCAAATGCTGGCTAACCATTCAACGGTATTTCAAAAAATGGATCAGTGGTTTCTCTCCACAGTGGACTATCACCATAAGCGAGATGTAATAGAAAACAGCTTACAAAAATTCTCTGCCGGCATTGTCAGCTCTCTGCCATATAAGGAGTTTGAAGGGTTATTGTATGAACGCTTTGGGGAACAAAACCTTCGTTACAGAAAAGCCCCGCCTGTATTTTTGGCTGCCCCTAACCCAATAGTTAATCAAAGTGATGATCAAAGTTTTTTGCCTCGCATAATATCTCTTACTCAGAAATATGAACAGAAACTCACATTAGTAAATGTTGAGCTTGATGATACATATAATCAAGGACATAAATTCAATGCTTACCTCTCAACATTGCAAAATTATGTGTCCCAGTTTGAACATGTGAACCTGATCAACATGGAAGAACAACAATGGATTAAGAAAGATTGGCTTCAGGATGGGGCCCACCTAGCTTACAGATATAAATGGGTATATACTAAGAATTTTGTAGAGACCTTAGCTAATTCAACCTAATGCTTTTTCAAACATACGAGTTTATTGCCTTTTTGTTAGGCACATTGATTATCTACTGGCTACTCGCTAAAAGGATTAATCTTCAAAATAGTTTTCTTTTACTTGCTAGTTACTTTTTTTATGGATTCGCTCATCCCTTGCTTATTTTGTTACTTCTTACTTCTACTCTAGTTGATTTTTTTGCAGCGCTATTAATCGAAAGAGCTAATCGACGAAAAGGACTCATTTTATTTGTGTCCGTAACTGCAAATCTTGGCTTACTAGCATTATTTAAATACTATAACTTCTTTGTGGAAAATGTGAATACTTTATTAGCTCATCTTGGGCTAGACAATCTACCCCTCCTAGCAATCCTACTCCCAGCTGGAATCTCGTTCTATACATTTCAAACAATCTCTTATACTGTAGACGTTTATCGCCAAAAAATAGCTGCGGAAAGAAACTTCCTGGATTTTGCTCTATTTATCTCATTCTTTCCGCAACTAGTAGCAGGCCCTATAGAAAGAGCAGAAACCATGCTACCCCAATTTAAGTCAACGCGTAAATTGAACTTTTCCCAGTTTGAAAGCGGAATAAGGTTAATTATCTGGGGCTATTTTAAGAAACTAGTTATTGCAGATAATGTCTCTATTCTGGCATTTCAAGTCTTTAAGACAGCAGATATGCCATTCCCTTTGATTTGGGTAGCAGCTTTAGCCTTTACAGTACAGATTTTTGCCGATTTCTCGGCTTATATTGATATTGCATGTGGGGTGGCAAGGCTTTTTGGGATAGAGTTATCTACTAATTTTAATTTTCCTTATATCGCCAAAAGCCCTGCGGACTTTTGGCGGCGCTGGCATATTACTCTATCTAATTGGATTCGCGACTATATCTATATCCCTTTAGGGTCTCGACTAGATAACTAGACGTCAAAAGTTTAGAATCTAGTAATGATA
>CAYUPY010000004.1:0-53738 GCA_964446595.1 uncultured Candidatus Saccharibacteria bacterium
ACTTATTATAGTCATGGAATAAATAGAGTAGACTCATGATTAAAATTACTCCATAAAAAAGGGCGCTTGTTGTAGTCTGAATTATCCCACCGGCTAAACTACCTATACCTTCTAACATATCACCAAAAAGATTAGTTAAACCTTCTGAAACTCTAATTTGAGGCTCACCTAACTGATTGCGTTCAATACCCAGGATTTGATAGGCTTCGATTCCACTTTCTTCAAGGCGATTAAGTAAAGTCGCCGCCTGTTCGTTTATTGAGGTTTCTAGGCTGGCAATATCTACAGAAGCATTACCACTACCTACTACTAGGTTACTAAGCTCGCTGATCGTAAAAGCAATAATTAAAATAATTGGGATTACAACCACTGCAATCGCAGCCACAGTAGCAATCAGAGAGCCAAGTGCCTCTGAATTTAATTTGACAGAGACATACTTATACAATGGATAGAAAATTTGCACCAGAACCAGTGCTACCACTAGTACATTTACGAAAGGACTAAAGATGGTTAGCATCAAATATGCCAGTAAAGCGAGAACCACCAAAAAGAAGAAGCTTTTAATATCTAGTTTTCCTAACTCCATCTGTCTAAGTTTCCTAACTCATAATTAGATAATTTTTGTTGTCTTTGAGGCTCTTTATCGCTGAAGATTACGAAACCTACTAGACTAATGCCTACACCAAATAAAGCAATGCCGCCTATTGTCAATAATCCAGCGTTTGACTGCATATCTATGTAGTAGGCAGTAAAAGGGATGCGTAGCTTACCTGCATTATTAGTTGTACCGGTAGTGAGGCTTGGGGCAGTTGTTTCTCCGGCTACCTGACCTCCCTCTGAGTCAGCATTAACATCCTGATTCTGGTTGCTTGATCCGCTCTGTTGTTGACGTTCTGCAAGAGCATCTGCTGTGTAAGGGGCAGGGCCAGAGTCAAAATTTTGACGCTGAGACTCTATCCAACCAGCAGGGATAATAAAAACCACTATAAAGACCAATGCAGCACTAAGTATCTGCATAAAAGAGATCTGTACATCACTGTGGGCAAAATCGTCGTTGTACATAAAAGGCTCAGACAGGTATATCTACTACAGTTTAGTAGGTTTTAGTACCTTATTGCAAATAGTTAGCTATATTCTGACTGTGCTGGCTAAAAGTTTCGGCATAGTAATTGCGCCCATCGTTCCCGGTGATAAAGTAGTAGTAAGGGGTAGTTGCTGGTTCCAACACTGCTTTAATGGCATTTATCCCTGGGTTAGAAATCGGGGTCGGTGTAAGTCCAGGTAAAGCGCGAGTATTGTAGGGATTACTTGTATCCTCTAGATCAGCGATTGTAAGGGCTCTTTTCCAATCCTTAAACTTATATAAAACGGTTGCATCAGCTCCAAGTAAAGTGTTTTGTTCGTATCGCTTTAGAAAAATATCAGCAACAGTAGGCTTTTCCGGCTTAGGACCTGCTTCACGTTCTACTATGCTTGCAAGTATTAATGCATTGTAAAAATTGTCGGCACGGCCCACATTTTCAGGGTCAAGGTCGTTATCTTCTAAACGCTTAATAAAGTTACTTAACTGCAACTCTAGAACTTGCTTAGTGCTAGCATCAGTACCAAAAACATATGTGTCAGGAAAAATAAAACCTTCTAAGTTCTTACCCTGAGGCTTATATTTGTTCAAAAACGCCTCTATCTGAGCAGAAAACTCCGTACTTTCTGGGTTTTCAATCAAGTTGATGTACTCACTCTTACTAAATCGGGCCTCTTCGATAATTTCGAATGCTTGGGCTAACCGGTCGGCCACCTCGTCATATCGCCATCCTTCTGGGATAGTGATAGTAACACTCTTTACCACAGGTCCTGCATTTAAACGTTCAATTAATTGGGGGATGTTTTTTCCACCACTAATTCTATATGTACCCGCCTGTAGGTTTAGTTCTGGTTCATTAAGACGTACGTAAATACGCAAGACATCCGTGTTGCTGAGTAAGTTTTCAGCAACCAAAGCAGGGGCAATATCAAATAAGGTATCACCTTGATCGACGATAATTTCGCTAAACTCAGTCTGAGAGCCGACAGGTTCATATACTTGGGTTCGGTACCAGTTGTTAGCAAAGTAGGCCGCAGCGACAATCATAATAATAGGTAGTAATACACAACCGAAAGCTAGTCTCCATCGAGTATTCTTTTTTTGATAAGGGTTAGTCTTGTTCATTATTTATAAGATTATTATCTAGATATTCTTGCAACATTATTCTAGCAGCCTCTGCATGGATGCGGGGGTCTTTTGCATCAAAGTTCTGAGCTGCAAGTTGCGATGTGTGATTTTCGTTCCACATTACAACTGGAATGGAGAGTGCTTTAGCTAATTGGGAACTAAACTCTTCAATTTGTTTACCCATCTCGCTTACTTGATTATCTACAGTAAGCGGTAGGCCGCATACAATCTTACCAACATGATAGTCACTAACAATTTTAGTCAATTCCTTAATTAGTAGATGGTGTTTTCTCGCGCTAATTGTAGTTAAGGGGAGAGCAGTTTTAAGTTTGGAGTCAGAAATGGCAACTCCTGTTTGTTTAGTGCCGTAGTCGAGACAAAGTATCTTCATTAGCTAATTTTACCAGAAGTGTGGAGATTTAACCTCCGCTTAACTTTCGAGATATATTATGTGTTCTATAAATTTGTACAAGCAGAATGTAAGTATCAGTAATGTAAATCTTATTTCGTTCAAATGCATAGTTCAACTTTTTTACACAAAGTAGCTCAGGTGGCTTTTCCTAAGTATTGTTATGGTTGTGGTCGAGTGGGTTCTTATCTGTGTGGGCGGTGCCGAATATATAAGATTAATCATATTTTTGAGCAAGTCTGCCATGTGTGCCATCTACCGACAGGTAATGGTGAGTTGCACAGCGAGTGTAAGCAGTACACATATTTAGACGGGGTGATAGCTTTGGGTAGATATGAGGGCGTATTAAAGGATCTAATTCTGGCCGCCAAATATCAGTTTTATGAAGCTGTGCTTGTGGAGTTGGCAGAGCTATTGGCGCTAAGGGTGCTCGAATACCCTTATTTGTCTGAGAGCTGCTTTATTACATTTGTTCCTGCTTCCCGCCAGCGGAAGCGCTGGCGGGGGTTCAATCAAGCTGAAAAGTTAGCTAACTTTTTGTGCCTCGGGGTGGTAAAGGGTGTATTGGTAAAAAGTCCAGGTACTAAAGTGCAAGCAAAGCTAGATAGGGCAGATAGGCTAGTTAATCTGCAAAATGCTATTTGGCTAGATAAAGATTATTTTCAGCTGGTAGCCGAATCAAGGTCTGTAGTGATTGTTGACGATGTGTTTACTACTGGTGCAACACTTGAATCCTGCTCAAGAGAGTTAAAACGTAACAACCCAGGCCTTGTTGTGTATAGTTTGGTGTTGGCGTTAGGATAGGTTATGCACGCGTAGCCCCTAATGTTACGTTTTTCTGTGCACCGTGAAACACCTATCTGGCCAGCACTTGAAGGAAAACGTTTGTTAGTCTATAATTACTATGTTCTTTTACAACGTCGTCTCTCCCCAAATTTTCATCAATAAGCTTTAGCTGGTGAAAAACTGGGGGGTGTATGATTCGACAGTAAACTTTTTGTATTTGTGGCAAGTCAGAGCGTAATCGGTGCTCTGTAAAATATCCGGTTAACAACAATAAGCGTCAATAATACTTTCGCTAACGTTGTAAGAAATGCAAAAACTGCAATCGCCGAATTCAATGCTGGTCTAAACACCATGCTTTCTTTCGCTGCATAATTTAGCGCTTACAACACTCTTTCATTAGAGCGTCACTAATCGCCATGTCTGGCCAACGATTAGCTGGCGACACTATTGCCAGGCTGCAGTCCTAATCCGGGCTTCGGGTGACGGACTTAAGCACTAATAGAAGCGTATGACATGCTTTTCGTTTAGTCTCGATATGTCATAGCTAACCCCAGACTAAACTATACTTGTACACTGCAGATATGAAGAATTACTGGACAGGGGTTCAATCCCCTCATCTCCACCATTTTTTTACGACGTTCTGTGAGTAGCTATGCCATTATTTTGGAAAGTTAGCTAAGATTAGCCATGTCACGTTACGCTTTAATAGTATATTCCATTCTTTTCGCTATTCTGTTTGTACTCAATGGAGTGCCTTACATTCAGAGTGATGGGTTTGGCTCATTCCATATCACCCAATGTCTGATCAATGAGCAGAAGTGGGCCTGTGAGCGTCGCCCAGATTATTACCCTGACTACGTTGAGCATGCTGTAGTGCGTACAGAAGATAATAAGTATGCGACTGTTTATGCCCCAGGAGCAGCATTAGTAAACCTTCCTTTACAATTAGTCATCTCAACTTTGGAACAGAAGCCAGAACTGGAAGATGATCTGTTTTTAGCAACTGCGGGACATACTATTGGGCAGGGAATAGGGTTTTTGTTAACGGCCAGCATACTTTCGTTTGCTAGCATAATATTGATTTATAAAACCTTGACAAGCTTGGGATTCGGAGAGAAAGTGGCACTTTTAGCAGTTGGTACGAGTTATGCCTCCTCTTATGCCATATGGTATGTGCTGTTAAATTCTGGATTTAACCATACGGTGGAAGTGTTTGCGCTTTCACTTTTTTTCTGGGCATTTGTGAAAGCGCAACAGGCTCTTGGATCAATCAATACTAGATACTGGGGCTTAACCGGCGTGGCATTAGGTTTGGCAACTATTTCGCGACCAACATTAGCTATCGTAATTTTACCGGTTGCCATTTATCTTTTGTTTACAAGACGTTGGCGTGCATTAGCTGCTTTTATTTTAGGAGGGGTGCCTTTCGCATTATTGTGGTTTTCTTATAACTACGACTCATATGGGTCCATTGTGGCATCTGGTTATGATCAATTATTTGCTGGTCAGAATTTTCAGTTTTCGCAGTGGAATGGCATCAACTTACTTTTCTCCCCATACAGAGGTTGGTTCGTTTATTCCCCATTGTTCTTACTTGGGTGCGGTAGTTTGATTTGGCAATATATAAAAAATCCTGTACGGAGACTTACAAATACCGTAGTGATCTTTGGCATTATGGGTACAGCCTTAATATATGGATTTTGGCCTATGTGGTGGGGAGGGGGGAGTTATGGACAACGCTTTATGTTGGCGATCCTTCCTTTTTCTACGCTAGGAGTAGCTTATTTTTTTCAGTACATTCTAAATACAGAGCACAAGAAGTTAGCTAATTTAGGATTGAAGGTAATAGTAGCCTTGTTCGTAGGGTGGAGCCTACTACTTACGATTCTTTATAGGTTTACACCTGTGGAACAATTGCGACCGAGCGATGACACAGTAGGAATTATGCTAGCGGGTGATCGTTATACACCGGCAGACATTCTCTCATATCAGCCAAAATTCCAGTCTTTTGCCGGCGGTAATAGCTTTGTACCAATTCTATTGAATAAAAGTAACTCAGTACTGCTTATTAATGGCCGAGAAAAACAAGAGTTAAGGCATATAACTTTGGAGATGGTGGAGGGAGAGAGTCCAGACACAGATATCGAATTCTATTTCCAAGACGAGAAACAAGATCGTGCTTACCAAGGTAGAATAAACATTAATCAACTAGCCGAAGAGATTGTAATTATCTGTGACGTGAACGCTTGTACAACAAACTCTAAAGGAGTGAAGTTGTCCAAAACGGAAACCTTTTCGCTTGATCGAAAAGAATATGAAGGTTTCAGTACAGTGGGTACGAAGATCTATTTTAAGCGGGCCGCAAACCTTTTTTACAAAGGCAACAAAATAAATTACGTCTAAAAGCCGTTTTTCTGCTAAAATCTCGTGCTAAATTACGTTTAATAATCTCATGGATTTAGGAGTTGTTCTCTTTTACGAGCCCATATTTAACCTGCTAGTAGTCTTTTATCGTCTCTTTGGTGGTGACTTGGCATTGGCAATTATTGCGATAGCCTTTCTTTCTAGATTGCTTACCTTCCCGCTGACCATGCGTCAAATTAAAATGGCGGAAACAAGTCAAGACTTTAATGCCAAGGTAAAAGAGATTCGTAAGAAACATAAAGATGACCAGGAGAAACAGACTCAAGAATTAATGAAGGTGCAGTCAGAGTATCTGCCCGGGCAGCTTAGCGGTTGTGTCGGGATGATTGTACAGTTGGTCATTTTAGTGAACATTTTTAACGTAATTCGCAATCTAGTCGCAGACGGTGTAGCGTCTTTTAATACCGTGGCCTATCCGTTCGTGCCAATGTTTGAAGAGACGGTGGAAATAAATAAAAACTTTTTAGGAATTATAAACTTAGGTACAACGGCCTCCGCCGTGGGCTTTGATGATATCGGTATTGTGTTGCCATATATTTTGCTAGCAATAGCAGTTGGTGCAACACAGTTCTTTTCCGCAAGGATATTGATGGGTCTGCGCAAAAAGCGTCAACCAGTTAAAGTTGAGAAAGAGAAGAAGTCTAAGAAGAAAAAGAAAAAAGATGCTGAAGTTGAGCCTGAAGACTTTGCAGAAATCATGCAAAGATCCACACAACAAACCATGTTTATTATCCCGTTTTTGTTATTCTTCTCAGCACTAAATTTCCCTGCTGCATTAGGCATTTATTGGACTGTACAAAGTGGCTTTGTTATAATCCAGCAGCTTGTAATTGATTACTTAGTAAACCGAAATGACAACAGCAGTAGTAACTGAACAAATTAAGCCTAAAATAGTAGATCTATTTGATTTACTCGGAGTAGAGGCAGAGGTGGAAATCCTTGTTCAGTCAGAAGAAGTGATGTTGGATGAGGCAGAACAGGAAGATCAAGAAAGAGAAGATCGGCACTACCTAAGAGCAAACGTTACAATGCAGTCTGGTGCTGAATTTATTGGGAAGCACGGTAATCGTTTACAGGACCTAACCACAATTGTGAATATGTTTTTGCCTACTGAGGCCAGAAACTTTAGTGTGATTTTGGACATTAACAACTATCGCACGGAACGTGAAGAGTATATTAGACAAATTGCAAAGCGCAATATTGAACACGCTGCCTTAACCGCAACTGAAGTAGCATTAGAACCAATGCTACCTTGGGAGCGTCGTTTAGTGCACATGGTAGCAGCTCAACGTACTGATGTAATGACTGAAAGTGCAGGTGAGGGCGAAACCCGCCATGTGATTATCAAACCAATGAGCGCAGTTTAATTTTTTATTATTTAGAAGACTTAATATGGCTAAGTTATCGGTCAGCCCACGAGAAATCGCTGGAAAAAAAGTGAAACAACTGCGTGAAGAAGGAAAGCTTCCAGCAGTGTTGTTTGGCCCAGACTTTGAACCTACTAACGTTTTAGTAGACGACAAAGAATTTAGGGCAGTATTTAAGGAGAATGGTTACAGTTCTTTAATAGACGTAATTACTCCTGAGGGAGAAAAAGAAAAAGTTCTATTTAAAGAAATTCAACAACATCCAGTTACAGACGAAATTTTGCACGTTTCCATGTATGTTGTAGATCCAAAGAAACCAATCACTGCCGAAGTACCACTAGAGTATATTGGTACTTCGAAAGCTGAGAAGGACGGTTTAGGCTTTGTTGCATACAGTCTAGACAGTGTAGCGGTGCGTTGTTTACCAAAAGATCTTCCATCTGAGTTGGTTATAGATATTTCAAGTCTAGCAACTACAGCAGATGTAATTATGGTAAATGAGATTCAGCTTCCTGAAGGTGTTGAATTTGATAGTCGTGTGGATACCAATGCACTTGTAGCTTCTATTGCTACTGCTCAGAAAATCGAGGATGTGCTTGAAGAGATTGCTGAGGGTGAAGGTGTTGAGACTGAAGTCGGAGAAGATGAAGATGGTGAAGAAGGTGAATCTGGCGACAGTGAAGATACAGAATCTGAAGAAAAGTAGTGTAGAATTCTACATTAATTTTCAACACTCCATAAAAGAGAGGGCAAATTCAGCCCTCTCTTTTTAGTAGTGCAAATCCTTGTAAAAGTATACTTTTAGAAGTATATATTGTGATATATAACGGGGTGCAAATAAAAGTGTGAATTCACACTCATTTCCGTTAGAATAGTGTATGTTCGGAAATAATAATACTACTCCAAATTCAGCTACTAATATGCAATTAAGTGGAATGGATCCCACCGGAGATCTTCAAAGGTTAAAAGACCTGGTGCATCAAACTCCAATGCCTGCCGGGTTAGTGGATAAGACTGACCGCATGCTTGTAAGGCTTGCCAGGATGATTCAGATGGGGAATTACTCTCAGGAGTTTGAATCGATGGAGCAGTATGTACGTACCATTACGCAACTCCCCTGGGGTAAGTACACTGAGGATAACTTTGATCTTGAGCACGCAGAGGAAGAGCTGAACAGCAAGCACTATGGACTTAATCATGTTAAAGATTTGGTTTTAGAATACTTAGCAGTTATGAAGCTGCAGGAGGAAGGTTTACAATCCGTGTTAGCCGAAGCTGCAGCTAAAAGACCGGCGCAACCTGCTGTGAAACAGCAGGTTGCGCCATCCCAGCCTGTGAAACCAGGAGACCCGGTTGTTCCACAGAATCAGCAGCCAGTCGCAGCAGTGCAAAAATCTGTTTCACAGCCACAAAGGCAACCAGCACCTGCTACCCAACAAGGAATCCAAAAAAAAGAAATGTCGCGGCTCCAAGGGAGTTCTTCACACGCACCCGTATTGTGTTTTGTAGGAATTCAAGGTGTCGGCAAAACCTCTATAGCTAAATCGATTGCCAATGCACTTGGGAGAGAATTTCAACGCGTAGCCCTGGGTGCTATGGGGAGTGTAACTCAAATTAGGGGTGTAGCTCGCACACTTCCCAATGCTGAACCTGGTGCTATTGTAAAGTCGCTGATCAGTACTGGCAGTATGAATTCTGTAATTCTACTAGATGAGATTGACAAGACAAGTAGTGAATCAGGATTGCGTTCTGATTTGATGGCAGCCTTGCTGGAGATTCTTGATCCAGAGCAGAATTCAACTTTTGTGGATCATTACATTGACTACCCAATAGATCTTTCCCGTTGTATGTTTATAACTACCGCTAATAATTTAGGAGGTATTTCAGCAGCGCTATTAGATAGGTTAGAAGTAATTCGATTTGGTTCGTATAAGGATGATGAGAAGATATTTATTGCCAAAGGGTACATGTTGCCAAAGGTACGGGAGGCAACAGGTTTAGGGCCAGAACAACTAGATTTCGCTGATGATGTATGGCCTTTGGTAGTGAGGCCTTTAGGGTTTGATGCTGGAGTGCGTCAGTTGGAAAGGACATTAACTATATTGGCTCGTAAAGTAGCCAGGCAGATAGTGGAAGGCAAAACAACAGGTGTTAAAATTACCACCGAAAACTTCCGCGATTATATTCCAGAGGATATTGGTGTTTACAGCTAATGCGTACGAAATTACTGCTGACAAGATCTCAGATGAAGCATCGGCGCCTTGCCGGGTTTGGGCCAATATTGTTGGTATGGTCAATGGCAGAAGGGATGCTGATTTTTTATCTGCCATTATTTATAGAATCGCAGTTTAACAGCCTGGCTCTAGTGGGGATGTTCTTAGGTATCAATGCAGTAGCCTCACTAATAGCGGATGTATTTTTTGGTTTTTTTGCAGAGGTAAATGATTTTCGTAAGTTTTTCTATTGGTCGTTGGTATTAGAGGTGGTTGTGGCGCTTGTTTTATTGTTCGGTAGTGGGTGGTTGCCGGTGTTACTATTGGTATTGTCCTGGGGTACTAGGTATGAGCTATTCCTGCGATTTGGAACTACGATCTTTTTGGCCAAGACCTCACCTGTAAAAGAGTTGGGTGTCGCGAATGCCATTTATCTTGGCATTCGCGGCTTCGGATTTTTTTTAGGACCAATCATTGGTGACTATTTGTATAACGCAAATCCTGACTATGTTGGTTATGCTTTCTTAGTAATGTTGGCAGTAAACGCCATTTGGAGCTTTCTGTTATTTACTTCCATGAAGCTACATCCACGTAAGATTCCGTATTCTTCACCTTTAGAGGAATGGAAAATTTTAAAACCCAATCTTGGGAAGTTGATTCCATTTGCTTCACTTAGTTTCGGGTTAGCTTCTGTTGAGTCTATATTTTATATTTTTGGAGCGCTAGAGTTTGCAAGACAAACAGATGTTCCTGGACTAGTTTTAAGTTTAGGTTTATTTATGTTAATTGTAATGCCTTATCTGACGAGTTATCTGTTATTACACCAACACAAGTTCAAACGGATAATTAGGGTGTTTGTAATGGTCATTACAGCCGCAATTTTGACTTACATTTTGGTGGAAACTACGATTGGTTTTCCTAGCACTTTTGCACTTATGCTTTTAGTCGCAATTATCTTTGGGGCTATTGGGGTGTTGTGGGAATTAAACGATGAAATGTTCTTGCGATTTCTGGCTCGCTTAAAAAAATCTGATGAAGACGAGATAGTCTCCACAAATGGTGTGCTAATTAACTTAGGGTATATTGTAGTGGGTTTAATTGGCGGGGTGGTTTACGAAGGTTTTGGCTTTGCAGCCGTTCTGGGGATGACGTTAGTGTTTTTCTTGACTGGAGCCCTCGTCTTTTTGACGAGGGCTAAAAGTTAGTCAAGTAAGCTGATTAAGCGGATAGGTTGCTCAGGTATTCCTGATAATCTTTATCTTTCTCCATCACTTCTTCTACGGAGTTACGCACAATCTGTGCTTTGTGCATTCGTCTTTCAGTTGAGGCCCATTCTAGATAACGGTCTATTTCTGGAGAGATGATCAAAATAAACTTTGTATCAATCATATCTTTAGCCTTAGTTAGGCCCTCTTCTAGCAAGCTATCAACGTTTTTATCATTGTAACCTTCGTACAAGAAGTACTTAGATTTATTACCCAGTAGTGGTGGGGTAGAGATAGTGCCTTTCTTCTTGTCAAACAAGGCAATTACGAACTTACGTTCGCTCAGGCCTCGCGCTATTTCATAACCCTGACGTCGTCCTGGATTTGTTGCTTCCACAATTACGATGTCAGCTGCTCTCAGTTTCTTCTCAGATTCTTTGAATTTCTCCATGTGGTAGTCCACGTCCTCTGGCTGAGGGTAGGGTTCGTCTTTATAAGGATCATAAATTGTATGACCAGCCTTTACTAGCTTGTCAATTGCTGCAGTGAAGGTCTTAAAGTCCTCTCTGTCTCTATGTGGGACGGATACGTACATCTTCATATAATTAAACTTTTAAAAATTGATATATATTGCGTTATATTGTGAACTATATCACGGACATTTAATAAGCCCAAATTCTAGGCTTGCTGAACTAACCTGGCTGCAGTAACAACGGCTCCTTGTCCTGTAATGGTGTTAGAGGTTTTAAATCTTGCTTTCCAGTGATCAGTCACAAAGTTTCCAATTATACTAGTAATTTCAGCGGTTTGCAGGTCCTTATTACGGTTTTTTTGAGCCATAATCATAATTCGGGCTGCTGCGTTTTCACTAGTACCGACTGAGCATGTTGTCGGATCATCATAATTGCCTTGCAGAAACTTGATTTTAAATTTAGTAGGATCCATTTCTTGAATGATCCATTCATTTATATTACGAGAATAAGCTTCTTCTTTATTAATAATACGTTTTGTTAATTTGGTAGCTCGGTCTAATCTATATACACTACCTGCACCAAAAGATTTAATTAAGTCTGATCCTCCGTACTTAAACACAAACTTTCTATTTCGAGCACTTAGACCTGCCAACATATCATCCATACTATCGAACTCATAATTAAAAACACTATTAAAAGAGAGCATATGGGAGTCGTAGAAGCTAGTTGGGAGGAATAGTGATCTGCTTTCATCTGAAAAGTAAGGTTCGGCACGTTCATCAAATGCTAATGCCATCCCTAATTTAGAATCATTTATTAGATTTAAGCTTGGTTCAAAACTGACAGCCCCATCGAGATAGAGGTGAACTATGTTTTCACCGAAATTTGATTTTAGCAATGTTTCTAGAGTCAGCTCGCGGCGGAAAACTACTTTAACAGTTTTGCCACTACGGTGATGTATTAGTTTTCCGCCGCGAATCACAAACTCGCTAGAATTAAAGGTATCAGGGGTAGAAGTGTATACGTTAGTTAATTCATCAACTAGTTTGTCGGACTCTTTAAGATACTTTTTGGTGGTGATGAAAATAGCGCATTCATCATCATTGGTAACGTAGGAATCAATAGTTTTTTGTATTGATTCTGCGAAGTTCTTATTTATAGGTATTTCGTTGTCAGCAAAAGGTACGATTTGATCAAAAAGTTTAGTAATAAAGTGCATATGGCCAGCAATTCCCCATCGCAACTGTGCCTCATGGCAGCCAAAAGGAAGGCTGGAAAGGTCCACTCGTATAATCTCACTATGTTGGGTGATGTTTTTGTTTATTAGTTGCTGATACTCGTAAGTCTTACCAGCTAAGCTTTCTTGGTATAAATTTTTAAACCAAGCCAGTTCAGGATTCTTGTCGGCTTCTATCAGAAATAGTCTCTGTTCTTCAAGCCATTGCCAGACATGGGTGGTTTTGCGTTTTATTTCTTCAAGTTGAGGTGGGGTAATATGCAAAGGTTCTGCTGTTACCAGTTTGTCATATGTCTCTCCACCGTTGTACAGCAAATTATGCTGATTGTATGCTCTATATAACTCGAGTGCAGTGCTTACAAAGTTCATTATCAAATCTCCTCTGCATTATATACCTAATATTGCGACCGGTCAAACAGCTGGTAGCACGAGGACTAATGCTCAAAATTATAACACGTAGGCTGAATTTCGCGAGCAAATACTATACTAAAGCGCTTTGAAGAGCTAATACTTAACCATCCCCATCACATTTCCTGTATACTATTCCCATGTTCGGATTTAACCGTCGCGGGCGTAAAGCTGCCAGCAATAATATTGAAATCGAAGAGGGGAAGACTTACTTAGCACTAGATATTGGTACTGAGTTTATTAAGACTGCGCTCTTCCGCATTGCAGACAATGGTATTGAGATAATTGGGTATGATCGCGCGCCACAAAAGCAAAATGCAATGAGGGGCGCGCTAATTATCAACCTTGAAGAAGTGATCGATGTAGTTGACGTTAGTGTTGGGCATGCTTTGCACATGGCAGAAGAGATACTAGGTGAGCGGGTACCTGTTCCAGAAGATGTAGTATTGGGCATTGCGGGAGAGCTAGTAAAAGGAGTCCCGATAGTTGTAAACGTAGAACGTGAGCAGCCTGATGTCAAAATCAACCAGGAAGAAATAGATGATATTGTTGATCAGATCAAGGAACAGACTTTCACAAATGCTCGAGAGGAGATTGCCTTAGACACTGGTATTAAAACCTCGCAAATTCAAGAGATTAGTACTAGTGTAAATAGTGTGTACATTGACGGCATCAAAGTTGATTCCCCACTGGGTTTTAAAGGACAGGATTTAGTTTACCGGGTATTCTCTACATTTGCTCCTAAAATTCATTTAGATTCGATTAAGGAAGTAGCAGATGCTCTAAACCTAAATATCTTAAGAGTTGTAGTTGAGCCATACTCCCTATCTTTGGCGGTAGAAGGAGCTAGGGACGAGAAGTTTAGTGGAATATTCATTGACGTAGGAGGAGGTACCACTGATATTGCCGTGGTAGAGCAAGGCGCTATAGTGGGAACCAAAATGTTTGCCTTTGGCGGGAGAGTTTTTACTAAGCGTCTTGAGGAAGATCTAGGTTTGGACTATATCGAGGCGGAGAAGATGAAACGAACCTATAGTAACGGAGGGCTTTCTGAATATGACGCGAAGCGGGTGAGGCAGGCTTTAGAGAAGGACATGCCAATTTGGTTAGATGGTGTTGAGATTTCTTTAAGTGAGTTTGATGACATTAGTACATTCCCCGGGCAGATTTACCTTTGCGGGGGAGGTGGATTGTTGCCAGAAATGCAACAAAAACTAATGGCACATCCCTGGCTTCAAGTCCTACCTTTTGGTAAATTTCCGAAAGTAAATTATCTCTATCCAAACCAGGTGCAAAATGTAGAAGATATCACCAGAAAGGCTACAACCTTAATGGATGTGCCTCCATTAGCACTGGCAAGGATGGTATTAGAATAGAAACCTAACTAAATAATTTATGGCAATTGTAACCGCAGAAAAAATTTTTGTTGATGTAAACGACGAAATTAATTTTGTCGTAGAAAAGTTATTGTCCTCAGAAAACGATAAAGTAATCCTAGTTTGTCCCCATAATGCACTAATAGTCAGCAGTCAAGTAAGCATCAAGATCTTGGTTAAGCAAATGCTTAAATCAAAGAAGTTGGCTATTCTAGTAACTGAGGACGCGTATGGTCAACGAGTGGCCGAAGCTGCAGGATTAGTCACGGCTGACAAAGTTAGCCAAATAACAGCGCAGATGTGGGAGATTGCAGCGGCGCGGAAGGAATCATTGCTTGAGTCACGAGAAGCAGTGAAACAAGAATTGCTGACGCAAAGAGGCCTAATTGAGAAACAGACAGAATCGGCTGACGTAGTGTCCGAATTAGTGCTAGAATCTGATACCGCCGAACTTGAAGAAGTAGAAAGCCCAACTCAGTTGGAAGATAATGATCAAGAGTTAAAAGGGGCGATTCAGCGTAAGCGGCCTGAGCCCAAGCTAGTAGAGCTAGGGAGTTTAAAGATTATGGCAGGCGGAGACATCTCTACGGTAGCTGGGACAACAGCAAATATGGCAAAAAATACAGACACCAACCCGAATGAGGCGGACGCCGCAGCAAGACGCGAAATTCAGTTGGCAGACAACAAACTAAAAGGCGGCTTTACAGGCCGAGATTGGACCAAATACACTGCTGGTTCACAAAAAAAAAGTATCTTAAGCAAGATACCCTTTCTAAATCGTGATAAGGCTTTTAGAGGCGATATTGATCCTGTGAAGGAAAAACAGAGGAAACGCATTATTCTGGCCACTGTAGTAGGGATTGTAGGTCTTTTATTATTGGTGATGTACTTAATCATCTTTTCTTGGGCTAGTGTAGATGTACGTTTGGTTTTAGTTAAAACTGAAGTGCCAATTGAACAGACAATTAACGTTGATACAAATGTGGAAGAAATTGATGAAGATAGTGTGACAGTACCTGGAATAGTTTTTCCAGAAAGGTCTGTTACAAATGAGGATGGTGAAACAGAGGCTGCCTATGGAGTAGAACTATCTGGCTCGCGTACCGCTCAGGCAACTGGAGATGGAGAAAGAGGAGAAAAGGCAGCTGGATTAATTGAGATCTGGAATAAAACGGAAGCTACTATTACTTTGCCTAAGGGCACTAAGGTGACCGCTGTGAGCAGTGACCTAGTCTATGTATTAGATGAAAGAGTGGAATTACCTGCTGCAGAATCTAACGGTACAGAAGATGATCCAGTTGCTGACTATGGAGGCATAGATCTAGAATGGAGGGTGGTAGCTTCTGAATTAGGAGAGGAATATAACATTGAATCAGGCAGCAATGCCGATATGAGTATCGAGGGTTATAATACTGATCAGCTAATAGGTAAGGCTTTTGAAGAGATATCCGGTGGTACTAAGGAAGAGTTTGTTGCCGTATCTGAAGAAGATTTTACAAACTTAAGAACAGAAATTCGTAATCAGCTGATTGAGCAAGGGGTGGAAAGACTCAAGAATAATGTTCCAGATGGCTATAGGTTTATTGAAGGTACGGAACGCTTCTTCGGCAATGGCGGTACATCCTCACCAGAGGTGGGCGAGGAAGCAGAGGAATTTACAGTTAATCTTGAAGGATTTTTGACCGGCATTGCCGTAAGTGAAGATGATTTGGGTAGTGCTATACAGTTGTTAATCCTGTCTAATAAAGAAGCAGAAGGAGAAGGTGCTGCTGAAGAAGGTGAGTTTGAGGTTACAGGATTAGATAATGCTACTTTCCGTGATGTTAAAAGAAGTGATGATGGTAGAAAGGCTAGTTTTGTGGTCACATCCAGCGGCAATTTGCAGACTGTTTTAACCGATGAGCAGGTTAAACAAGGCCTTTACAATAAATCAGAAGAACAAGCCCTAGAATTCTTAGCTGAGTTACCATCAGTAGAGAGCTATAGCCTTACGTATAGTCCAAACTTCGTGCCAACGTTCTTGCGCCGTATGCCTGGCGATCCCAATCGCATCAGCGTAATTATTGAGTAAGATAGTATTGACAGTTTTTTAGCTTCACTGGTACCATTTCAACGCTAGCACTTAGCGACTGCCTTTGCTAAATTTTGAGTTTATTTATTAATCCTTAAACGATTATGGCAAAAAGTAAAGATTTGCCCCTTAAGCCTATCGGCGGCGGTATTCTAGTAAAACCTGAAGCGCAAGAAGAAACCACTGCCTCAGGGTTAGTAATCTCTTCTTCAGCAAAAGAAGAAAAACCACAGAAAGGTACAGTCCTTGCTTTAGGTACTGGAAAGTTAGATAAGGACGGGAAATCACTTCCTTGGAATGTAAAGGAAGGCGATGTTGTGTTCTTTAAGAAGTACTCACCCGATGAGATAGAAGTCGATGGTGAGAGCTATCTTATTATGGACGAGGCTGATGTTTTAGCAGTCTTTAATTAAACAGAAATTAAATTTACTTTATTAAATCTTATATTAAAATCTAAAAATGGCCAAAAACGTACTATATGATGAAAAAGCCAGAGCTAAGCTAAAGGCTGGCGTCGATAAACTTGCAAATGCCGTACGCGTTACAATGGGTCCTAAGGGAAGAAATGTAGCTATCGGTAAAGAATTTGGAGCTCAAACAATCACTAAAGACGGTGTAACCATCGCTAAAGAGATTGAGCTAAGCGACCCAATCGAGAATGTAGGTGCTCAAATCGTAAAAGAAGCTGCTACTAAAACTGTAGACATCGCTGGTGACGGAACGACTACAGCAGTAGTGCTGGCGCAAGCAATCATTCAAGCAGGAATGAAAAATGTAACAGCAGGTGCTAATCCAATGGAAATCCGCTCTGGTATTGAAAAAGGAGTAGCTACACTTGTTGCCAACTTGCGCTCAGCCGCAAAACAAGTAAAAGGAAAAGATGATATTGAAAAAGTCGCCACTATTTCTGCTAATGGTGACAAAGAAATTGGTGAGGTCTTAGCTAGCATCATGGACAAAGTAGGTCGTGAGGGAGTAGTGACTGTTGAAGAAGGCCGTACATTTGGGCTAGTTGAGAAATACGTTGAGGGTATGCAATTTGACAAGGGCTACATTTCTCCATACTTCGCTGCTAAGTCTGAGGACTTGAAGGCAGAAATCGAAGACGTAAACATTATTATCACTGACAAAAAGATTTCTGCCGTAAAGGATCTGATGCCTGTGCTAGAACAGCTCGCTTCACAAGGAAAACGTAACGTGGCAATTATTGCTGAAGATGTTGACGGTGAAGCATTGTCTACACTTGTGCTGAATTACCTTAAAGGTAACTTAAACGTTGTTGCCGTTAAAGCTCCAGCTTTTGGAGACCGTCGTAAAGCTATGTTGCAAGACATTGCAATCCTTACAGGTGGCGCAGTTATTACAGAGGAACTAGGTAAGAGTCTAGAAACTGCAACGATGGACGAATTAGGACATGCCGATAAAATTATTGTAACTAAAGACGACACAACAATTGTTGGTGGAGCTGGTTCCGATAAAGAAATAGCTGCTCGAGTTGAGTCCCTAAAGAAAGAAGCTGAAAACACAACTTCAGATTATGACAAAGAGAAGCTAATGGAGCGTATTGCTAAGCTTTCTGGAGGAGTAGCTGTTCTAGAGGTAGGAGCTGCAACGGAAGTAGAAATGAAAGAGCGTAAAGATCGTATCGAAGATGCTCTAGCTGCTACCCGTGCTGCTATTGAGGAAGGTATTGTACCTGGTGGCGGAATCGCACTAATTGATGCCATTCCAGCCCTAGACAAGGTAGAAGTGGTGCGTGATGAAGAAATTGGTATTAGGATTCTTAGAGAGGCACTAGAGGAGCCTTTCCGACGCATTATGCTTAATGCTGGTAAAGAGCCTGCTGCTTGGAGACGTGATGTAGGCAAGGGCAAAGGTTATGATGCTCGTGAAGAAGCTGTAACCGATATGATCTCTGCCGGAATTATGGATCCTGTAAAAGTGACTCGTTCTGCTCTTGAAAACGCAGCCTCTGTTGCTGCTATGTTAATCACCACTGAAGCAATCGTGGTAGATGAGCCAAAGGGTGATGATGAAGGTGCTGGCGCCGGCGCCGGTGATATGGGTATGGGTGGAATGGGGATGATGTAGGTCATCATTCTTTTCCAATGAATGTGTCAAAAAATGACGCCCGCAAGGGCGTCATTTTGTTATTCTTCCCTCAGCCCAACCATTGCTAGTAGTCTTTGTATACCATCATCTTCTAATAAATCCATCTTATCTATGATTCTGGTTGGATGAATGTAAGTGCTTAGGTAAGTTGGGGTTCCTAGTCCAATGATTGGATTCATGTAACTGAGTTCTTCTATTAAGTGTTGAGTGATTATTGCCCCTCCCACATAATTTTTTTCCTGGAAGTGATCATAGTGTCCAAGTGGATCGGTAGTTTCTTCTCTGGCTAGGCTAAGCTCATTAGTAACCATGATAAAGTCACTAAGTGAGATCTTGTCCTCAAGCGCTCTTAGTCCGATCATAGAATTTGTATGGCCAATACAAATAAGCCCTTCATAGGCTAGGAGCCTAATCAGGATTTCAGCTATCTCAGGATCGTCTTCAATTAAGAAATAGCTGCGTCCTTTTAAAAGTTCACCAAATGTGGCATTTAAGGTATCTAGCAGCTCTGGCCTAAGATATTGAGCTATTACGGGAGGTTGAATGTTGTCTGCAGATTCATATCCACCATCAGTTAATGCTGCTTCTGCCAGCAGGCTGTAATTATCAGGTCTCATAAAGTATTAATAAAAAGTATTGATAGATATTACACATATATAGTGATACTTACCTGAATTTAAATGATAAGCAAATTACTAAAATGATATTCATACTGCTAGAATGATATATGTCTTTATTTTCTAACACCCAGTACCAAAACATTGTGGTGGATAGACTTGTGTCGGCAATTAAGGAAACACGGAATGCTAACGTACTGTCTTTTTATGGAACTAGTAGCGAGAGATTGTTGGGAAATGTAGCAAATATGCAGTATTTGCAGGAGTTTGATCAAAACTATAAATGGGATCAACATATTCTGCTGTATTATGACTGTGATAACGGAGAGGAATATTTTGAAAGAACTTTGAGTGCTGGCTTAGCAAGGTATTTTTATGAGGATGACCTTTTCCGTCAAGTTTATGAGGCTATTGCTGCTGGCAAGAAGATCTCACTGATATTGGCGAATTATCGTTTTGGGTATAAGGTGATCACAAATCTTGCTAATCTGATTGCTGGACTCGATCGCCGCCTAACGCATTTTATAGTGCACATGCATCCAGGAGAGTATTATTCGCACCCAGGTACTAAGTACAGCCCGCGTACAGTGCTTTCTCATAATATTATTAAGTTGCCATATTTAAATGAAGACGAAGCGGAAGAATGGATCAATATCCTAGTTAAGAATCACGGTTATAGGTTGACGGCAAAGGATCGTCAACAAGTTATTAACTTTAGTGGAGGGGTTCCTTCTTTAATTAGAAATCTAGTTCGCGAGCTACAACGGTCAGATTTTGAAACTGTAATCAATTCTGAGCCAATAGTTAATTTAGTAAATATAATTTGGCATAGGTTACAAGAAGATGAGCGCGAAGAGCTGGAAAGTGTCATTATCAATAAGTCTACTGTTGATCAAGACCGGTTTGCTTATTTTGAGGACTTCGGGTTAACCGAAAATGGACGCTATAAAAGTCAGTGGCTAAAAAAGATAGCTTATCCTGCTGTAGAGAAGCATGAGTTGCGACTAGAGCAGGGTAAGTTGAAGCTGGCGGGAAAGGGTATTTCAAAAATTTTTTCCGTGCAAGAGCAGATATTAATAAGTGAGCTACTGGGGAAGAGAGGGGAGAGAGTAAGCAGGGATGAGCTAATTAGTAGAATTTGGGGTAAAAATGTTGAGAATCCTGATTGGCTGCTAAATCAGTTAGTGTTGCGGACACGAAGTAAATTAGCCCTAATTGGGCTGCCTAGCCGTACGATTCAAGTAAGTAGGGGTTATGGTTATAAAATTGAGTAAGTTTAAGTAAGTGTTTATACTATTAATATGTTGGTGAAAGATTACCTGTTAAATTTTTTTATTTGGTGGTATGTCGTGAGGTGCAGAGAGTTGGCTGGTAAATTAGTGCATAGATTCGTGTTTTTGCTTCAATACACTAACACTTTGCCAATGGCGCAGAACTTGGGGAAGCCACTTTATCAAGACGATTCTGGTATTGGAGTGATGATTGGTTTAGTTGTAAGAGGATTATGGGTTTGGATGGGAGGGATTGCAAGTGTAGTCCTAATTATCCCTTTTACTCTTGTTTTTCTGATTAACTTGCTTTTACCACTAGGCATACTCATTATGTTTTTAATGGTAGCAATGACATCAATAGGGAGGGCTGCAATAGTTGGCGGATAATGAAAGTTTTAAGAGATAAGCAAAAACTAGGACAAGTTGCAGAAACAGACATACATATTGATTGGGACAGACTTCTGAGTCACAAAGGGGCGCTGGCGCACAGGTTTGCGTCCGAAAAATTTTTCGGACGCGCACTAAGGCATGTCTCGTACGCACTTTTTGGTGTGGCTGTAATTTTAGGGTTAATAAGTGGAGAGCTAAACTTATCTTCTTTTACAGGCGCTAATTGGGTCATGAGTTTGTTGTTAGGGGCTGCAGCAACTATTAATGCATACGGTCAGTTTTTAGGACGCGATTTTCAGGACTTTGCATTCAATTTATCTAACAGAACAAAACTGCGGCAAGTAGACTGGAATTATAAGCAGAAAGTCGAGGTAAATGATTTTATAGCCATATCGGTTTGGGAAGCAGTCGACAAAGCGTACTATCTAGACTCTGGGCAACAGTTTTTGCAGAACTTTGCCAAGGAGCTATTTGGCGCGCCTGGCGTGGTAGCCATGTTTGAGAGATTGGGAGTACATGACCAGGCGCGCCAGCACCTCATTGAAAGCGTATCTGTGCATAAGCAGGATCTGGCTGATCATACAGATTTGATACTAAATGCTTTACGGCTTAGTGCTGGATTGGAATCGGAAAATATTGAACCTGAAAATGTGGTTATAGTCATGTGGGAGAGTCTTTTGATAAGTGAGCTAGCAAGGCTCGGAGTAAATTTGGCGGAAATGAATGCAGTTAAAGCCTGGATACAGTTGAATAATCGCAAGTATCATTACCAGCAAATTTGGAAGCGGATGTCTTTAATCAAACCAAAAGGGACTGTTAATAGAGCCTATACCTCTCGCTACGCACCGACTTTAGAGCAATTTGGAGAAGACTATACGTTAAGCGCCGCCACAGGTGAATTCTTGCTTTCCATAGGTAAGGAAGAGCAAATGCGCCTGTTAATGAGAACAATGCAGCAGGAGGAGGCCGCAACGCTAATAATCGGTAGGCCTGGAGTTGGTAAAACCCATTTTTTGAAATATTTGGCAGTGAGAATGGTGGTAGAGGATGTAGTTCCTGCAATGCGTGACCATAGGTTAGTTGCTTTTGATCTGAGTAAGGCTTTCACAACTAGTCAAAGCATTGAAAACTTTAAACAAGTGCTATTGAAAATGTTTGAGGAGGTAGCAGCATCAGGTGACATTATTTTAGTTCTAGATAATCTCGATTTAGCATTGGATGTGAGAGACGATTTACAATCTGAAATTGTGAATCTAATAGATGGGGCGATTACAAAATACAAAATAAGAGTGATAGCTACGGCTAGTACAAATGGTTATAACCGCTTTATTAAAGCTCACCGTGGATTGTCGGGTAGATTTAAAGTGGTGGAGTTAATAGAGCCCGCGGCGGCTACGGCGTTACAAATTTTGGTGGACGAAGCCGCCGCAATGGAGAAAAAGTCAGGGGTTAAGTTCGAGCTGCCTGCGTTGCGCGAGATCGTGAATTTGGCTACTAAATTTGATCACGACCGTGTTTTGCCTGACAAGGGTGTGGCTATTATGGAGGAAGCACTATTTGAAGCACAAGATAAAGAGCTAAATAGTGTCTCCAGACAAGTAGTTGATACAGTAATCTCCCGCAAAGTAGGTGTGTCCGTAGGTAAGTTGTCCGAATCAGAGGCTTCAAAGTTAATGAACTTAGAAAAAGAGTTACACGAACGAGTTGTCGGCCAAACACAGGCCATAAAAGCGGTTGCTAATGCTTTGCGTCGAGCGCGAGCTGGTCTGCAGAAGAGTGCTAAACCCGTAGCCTCATTCCTATTCTTCGGTCCCACAGGTGTGGGAAAAACTGAGGTGGCACGAACCCTAGCCGCTACCTACTATGGAGCAGAAAAACTAATGATACGCATAGATATGTCCGAATTCCAAGAATCAGACAACCTAAAACGTCTAATAGGCGCAGAGGAAAACGGCGAATTTATTGGTGGGCAGCTTACTGAAGCTGTAAGAAGTAAGCCATTCTCCTTAGTATTGTTCGATGAGGTTGAGAAGGCTAATCCAAAGGTTCTTGATCTTCTCCTACAGATTTTGGACGAGGGTCACATTACTGATGGTTTGGGTCGCAAAGTCGACTTTACTAACACGATCATCATCCTCACTTCAAATGCCGGTTCTCGTAGCCTGGCAGAAAGAATAAGTAGGGGTGAAAGATATCACGAGGTCTACAGTGCAGTCTTGCCAGAATTAAGAACTATTTTTAGGGTAGAATTTTTAAACAGATTTGACCAGATTATTATGTTTAAGCCTTTAACTCCAGTAGAAATCCAGCAAGTAGCAGATCAAATGTTGCATAAATTACAGGATCAGTTACTAGAACAAGGTTATCATTTCACCTATACTAAAACTGTGCTGGAAGAACTTACAAAATTAGGCTACAGTGCCATTTACGGTGCTAGGCAAATGAGCCGTGCTATTCAAGAACACGTTGAAGATAAACTTGCAGCCGCTATCGTAAGTGGAAAGTTAACACCAGGTGGTACTTTTAGTTTAGAAAGCCTAGAGGGATGAAAAGATTAAAACTGCCAAATCTCCGAATATTTAAGTTGCTCACTTTGATACTTTTCGTGTTGGCGAGTGGTCTCATGGTAGTTCCTGCTTCTGCACAAAGACCGTTAAGTTGTGTTGGGGTTAACTTCAATGTAGATGGTGGTCAACAATGGGGTAGCTTAAGTGTACCACCCCCAGATTTTGGAGGTATTTTTGATGATCCAATTATTGTCCGCCCGGAGATTACTCTAGAGAATGCTGTGAATGTGCCGAGCATTGATCAAGTTCGTTTTTCTTATCGCAGAGAAGGTGCCGGTTGGGTACAATTGAACAATTTAGTATTCATCTATACTGGTGATTATGGAGCAGGTGCTAGCCGTTATGTGTCGCAAGGATTTAGTTTTCCGGTAGATATGCCAGGTCAATGGGAGTATACCATCGAATTCGAAGCTCAGGACATTACTCTTACTGGTACAGGTAATGGTTGCCCAACTTCTGCAAGCCCAACCATACCATTTACTGTAACTGCGGAAGAGTTAGACAATAGTGTTGTCGCTGCTGGTTGTGGGCGGTTAGAAAATGCAGGTTACGACGTGACTAATCGATTTACATGTCAATACTTGAGCAATACTAGTAACAGTGGCTTTAGAGGAGAAGTAAAACAAACTAATTGTGGGCCGGGTTTTGTACCTGACCAAAAGGGTTGTGAAGTAGGTCGGAGCTTTTTCGGTGAAGATATAGAGGATGCCGGTTCAGTTAACTCTCAGTTCTGTATGAGTTGCATTACTCAAGAGCAGGCTAACTATGTTGCGGCAGGTCATTTAGATGCCTGTGATATTAATGCTGAAACGCCATGCACCCAAGAACGTTCGCTTGAGTGTTTACCCACAGCAAGTGGAGATGTAGATATTAATGGAAATCCAGTGTCGCATCGGTGTTTGTACACTGAACCTATCTTATCCTCAGGATCACCTTGTTATACTAGGGCTGCCGAATGTGCCTCTAATTTAGGCTTTAACAGCTGCCAGAACCCAGCAGCAGGTACATATATAGGAGTATGTACTAACTCTGTAACTAGTCCAGAAGCTGATTGTGGCGATTATGATGATCCAGATGAGTACTGTAAACAAAGACTAAATGCCGATAACGCGTATTGTCAGTTTTTAGTTGGGGCTTCACAGTGCGAAATCCGCGGGAGAGAAACACCGAGTAACGAAGATCCAAACGACCCTAACTCTCCTACAGGTATTACAAACTATGCCTATGCGTCTGACCAATTTGGAGTGATTAATTGTCCGTATTCTTTTCCCACTGTGTTACCCGAGTGGCTTGCAGAGTTGGTGGGTAGAGTAGGAATTAACTTGGGGCAACAGGCCTTGCGCCGACTTACACAGGAGGAAATTACGGAGAGACGCAAGAATGATGAAAAGATTTACTTCATTGCTGATCCTGCTTCAAACCAGGACGAAAGGCGTGAATTCTACCAGTGTGCAAGCTGTATTGATGACGGGGGTACTTGGACGGGTATTGGCTGTATTGTCACTACAATTGAGGGCCTTTTTAACTCATTATTAAGAATAATTCTAGGGGTAATGGGAGGGGTTGCCCTTATTAGGTTAATAATACTGGGATACCAGTATCAGTTTGCTGGTGAAGATAAAATCAAGCCCTCGGTACAAGATATCTTAGCCACCTTAGGAGGTTTGCTATTGGTACTATTTAGTGTGGTAATTCTGAGATTTATTGGTGTAAACCTCTTAGATATAGTGCCTCCTGGTTTCTTCTAATTTCTTAGGGTAATATGTACTATGAAGAAAATATTTAACAAAGCAACCCTAGTCAGTATTTTTACATTTAGTGTAATGTTACTACCTGTATTTCCAGTATATGCGCAAATCCAGAATCCAGTAGTATTTGATGACCTGACCGAGATAATAAATACTTACCTAGGGATTTTTAGGGTTATCGTAGTAATTATCTTCGTGGGTGTACTAGCAGGTGGAGGCTTTGTTTACTTAACTGCCGGATCAGATGAAGGCAAGGTGGCAAATGCTAAAAAGATGATAATTGCAGCTATCGTTGGTTTCGTAATTATCGTACTTGCTCCCGCAATTGTGCAATTCCTTGGTGCTTTACTTGGTGTTCAGGGTGGATTAGTTAATGATCTAAACAACTAGAATGCAAATGACAGGTAGAGTTACAAAAACTTTCAGCGTATTCATTATAGGTGCTGTGTTGTTTACCTTCTTCTTTTTGCCAGGAAAGGTAGAAGCTCAATATTATGATAGAGTATGTTGTGACCAACCCATAGTAAATCCTCGTTGTGTATCTCTACAACTTTCTGGGCAGGTAAGTGATAACTGTGAAGAGCTATATTGTACTGTTGATCAGTATAATTGTGGGGCTAATGGACGCATCCCTGATGCCTTAGTAACTGGAGGTCCTTGTTCCATAGTGGAAGAGGATCTTACAAATTTAATTAATGTTAACTTCTTTGGGATTGAGTTGCGCTTTGATAGCGATAGAGCGATTCAACAGATTTTGTTAGTGGCATTTACCGGGTTTCTAGGAATTGCCGCACTAGTAGCAGTATTTGTAGGAATTATTGCAGCTATCCAAAGAGCCACAGCTGACTCCGAAGATAAGATTGCTACTTCAACTAAGAGTATTCAGAATGCAGTAATCGGTTTTGTGATTATTATTTTGAGTTTAGTTATTGCCCAGGTCGTGGCTTCTGTAATAGGAGTTGGTTCAATTTTTAACATAGCAGCAGATAATATTTTACCTGAGCAGTCAGCAGAATGTCCTTAAATAGTGTTTCACTGAACAAATACATTAAGTCTGTAGTAGCCGCCATAGTCTTAATGGTCGTGGCTGCTGGCTATATGGGATTAGGACAGCAAGTACAGGCTCAGTCAATCACGCTGAATCCCGGGACCAATTGCGATAATGCTTCCGATAGTGCAGAGTGCAGGGAGATAGATGGATTAGGGGAAATTGAAATTCCTATTTTTGTCTCGTTTGAATATATTCAAAATTTCAGTCCTTTTTCGTATATAGCTTTGGTATTAAATATTTTATTTGTAGCGGTTACTATACTATGGGTTGCCCTGGTTATTAAGGCAGGTGTCGATTATATCCGTAGTCAAGGCGATGAAGGGGCAATAACTGGGGCAAATAAGCAGATAGGTTCGGTATTTGCCTCTATTTCAATACTATTCGTTAGCTTCCTGTTAATTATTTTAGTGGGATATTTCTTAAACTTGGGTAACTTCTTTAATTGGCCCAGAGTGCTGAGTATTTGTGACGATGGAACTTTTTATATAACTAAGGCTTTGGAGCTGGAAGCAGACAATACTGGTGATGAACCTTTAAGTGATGAGTTCATAGGGCAAAGATGTTTTGGTGGCAATGGAAGCAGTACCCCGCCGCCAACTCGTCCGCGCACTCAAGCTGAGTGTCAGATTCAATGTAATAACGATCCTTTTTATGATGACTGTCTGAGTAGTTGTACTGGTTTAACGCGTTAATTACTTGCCCTTTACACTAATATCTTGTAAACTTAATAAACTACTTTAGTATAAACATATGAAGCATCTACGAAAAATTTTTTTGACCGTTGTTTTAACAATAACAACATTTGGTTTTTTCATAGTACCTCAGCCAGTTGAGGCTCAACTAAGTGTTTGCGATTTTGCTGGACCAATTTGTGAAGCCATAGGGATTGAGGAGTCACAAAGCTCAGAGCAAAACCAGGCTAGCGTAATTAACTTTTTGCGTTCTCGTGTCAGCCTAATTTTAGGAGTGCTATTTGTTGGTATTGTAATCCTCGCAGTTTTCATCATTATTTCTGCTGGTGTTAAATACATTCAAAGTCAGGGAGAAGAAGGTAAAATTGAAGAGGCTAATAAAGCAATTAAAAATGTGTTTATTGGTCTTGCAATACTAATAGTAGGTGTCGTTGGTGTGTTTATTGTGCTAATTTTCCTAGACGCCTTTAACCTAACTGGGTTAGGGAATTCTGCAGAACAAGCTTGTATTGAAGAATGTGAAACAACAGGAGGTTCATCTTCTACCGTTTTCCAATGTATAGAAGCCTGCGGTAATTTATAAGGAGGTAACCTTGAAGTTAGTAGTTACAACTACAATTTTTTCATTAACACTATTCGGGCTGCTAACGCAGCCCGTTTTTGCACAGGGTTTTGGTTCTGACGTTAGCAACTATGACTGTGCAAGATTTAATGGTGATAGTGGAGTTCTAACCGAAAAGCCAGACGGATCAATAGTTTGTGTTTACGGTGACCTGACATCAGGCGATGTAGTAGAGCGTCCAGCTATCCTTAAACCTCCACGTTTGCAGATTTTGCAAATCTGGTTTGTACGCTTAATTTACGTAATTTGGGGAGTATCGGGTGTTGTGTTTACTTTCATTCTAATTTCAATTGGGTTGCAGTATATTTTATCTTTTGGGAATATTGATGCTGTGGGGCAAGTAATTAAGAGGTTTCAGAAGTTTGTAGTTGGGCTAGCATTAGTTTTTTTGTCTTACCCCTTACTGGCGACTTTTTTCAATCTACTACCTCTAAGAGATGACACCTGCTATAGCGATATAAATATGCCCGGTTTTCAGTTCTTTTTCCCTAGTGCCTGCATAGTCGAAGAACAACCTACAACCCCATAGTTACTAGTATCGCTCTTATTCCTACTTACTTCTTGTGCATTCTCTGGTAAGATAGTGTGATATGTCTGCAACTGTCCGCTATCAAAAATATCTATTGCAAACAGCTTCAGGTAAGGAGATCCTGAATACAGATTTTCAGGAAACTACATTGTCTTTACCAAAAGAGCATTTGGTACAGGCTATTCGTGATCTAGCCCATTTTTCAGGGACGGCTGAGAAGGAGTACGACTACAAGAGTCTGGTAGAAATAGCCACTAGTCAAGACGTTATAAAAATTGAGCGTGATTATAAGAGACAGATTTCCAATCTAACCTCAAAAAAACAGACAGATCCTAACTTCTTTTGGCTTCCTGATGATATTGCAGAACATACTGTCGATGATCGTAACCCATTCGTACTGTTTCCTTTACCGGCCGCGCAGTTAAAAGATTCGATTGCCAAAACATTACCAAAAATAAAGGATGACGCAACCTCTGGGGGAAGCTCTGATCAGTACACTTCGGTAGCACAAATAGAACAAAGATTAGAGGAAATTGGAGCGGGAAACCTAACCGAACTGGCCAATACGGAAAACGAAATCAACCAAATAGAGAGTCGATTGGCTAAGCAACGAGAGGTAGATGAAGCACAGTTATCAGTTTCTGATTTGGAAAACAAAATGGAGGAGGTGAAAAGGACCTTAGTAGATGTAGAGGATTTGGTGAAGGCCCAGGCTCAAGTACAAGAAAGATTGAAAAAATATTCACCAATGTTAGGTGATGGGGTGCTAGATCAAGCTAAAAAATTGAAGAGTGAAATTGAGCAGGTTAGACAGCAAAAGTTACAGTATGAGGCTGAGTTGATGGAGGAAATTGCAGTTCCTGATGAAGATAGAGAGAAGCGTACTGGTAAACCTAAATTCGCTAAAGTGCTACTAGTGTTACCTTTGGTGTTGATTGCATTAAGTGTTGTCGGTTACTTTTTGACAGAGAATTTGTTTATTTTGGCGCTTGGTTTTACCGGTGGGATAGTTGAATCACTGTTGTTTTTAGCTATAAATTCTGTTGAGCCTGAAATAGATGTAGATGCTGATTTAATAAAGCCCCGTGCCGAACAAAGATTAAAGAAGAATTTACAACTCGATGAAGATCGAATGCAAAAAGTCCAACAATTTTTTCTGCAAAAGGCTTGGGCAGTTGTATTAAGGCAGGAAGTGGCCGAATTACAAGCAGTAATTCATGATCGACTCGCAGGTCAGGATGTGCAAAAAATCCAGACTGCTAAAAGTGAAATTGAGGCTGAGCTTGGAAAGGTCCAAATGTTGATTAAAGGACATGAAAGAAATGATATTCCTCCCGAGGAATACTTAAAATTACGCCGCCGCTTAGATATGTTGAAAGTAGAAAAGAGCAAACTGGAGAACGAAATGGCTAAATTGGATAATCAGGCCGAGATTACTGAGCTGCGCCAAAAATTGGTGGACTTAAAAGAAAGAGAAGAGCTGGCGCAGCGCTACACTTTACCTGCAGATCTTAAATATCAGTTTATTGCCAAATTAACGGATAGCTATTTAGGAGCCACAATCGATAAGGGGCAGTTGTGGCTATTTAGCAAGCAAGAAGGGAAGTGGATTACTGCAGAATTAGATCGAGAAGACTTGTTCTCTATCTATGTGTATGTAAATTTATTGTATTGGGAGAGTGAAAAGTCTTTACCAATGGTACTTGCAGATATCCTCACCAAAGTGCCTCCTAGAGCAAAACCGGTAATTGATGCTAAGATAAAGAGTCTAGCAGAAGTGGGTCAAATCATATCGATTGATCCGACTGAAGAATAATAACTAGACTTGCCTTTTAACTAAATTGCATGCGTTCAAAACTTAATCTGCTCAAAAAACACGCACTGATTTTTTTCGCCTTTCTGGTTCTCGCAACTGCTGTGGTGCCACTGCAAGCCGTCTCTGCTTCCCCAGCTGATGAAATTAGAGAGAGAATCAAACAAGAAGAAGAAAAGTTAGCTAAAACTCAAAAAGAATTAAGCGATGCAGAGAAAAAGTTAGCTGGCTTAGAAGGTGAATTAAATTCCGTACAAGGGGAACTTCCTAGATTAGAACTTGAGATTGAAAAGCTAGAAACCCAAATTGCTTATAATAAGCTACAGATGCAAATCCTGGCTGAGAGTGAGCAGGTAACAAAATTGGTAAAGCAGGATCAAGAGACTGTGAGAAAGCAATTGCTACAATCTGCTTACTCCAATTGGAAGTTGCAAGCAGATGTGAATAGATTTATGCCGGTGGCCGAGGGTGTAAATAGCTTAAAAGAAGTCCATTATCAAACTAGATTAATCTCAGGACAGAACAATACAATTAGTGAGCTACAGGCCAATATTGAGGAATTGGTGGCAGATATTGAGGATTTCCGCGAAAATACGGTCGGTTTGGAAAAGCGAAACAAGGAGTTAAAGGAGAAGAAGAAAGAAGTCCTTGCCCAAATTGCGGCTATAAGGGGATCGGTTGATTCTGCTGTAGGTGTGGTAGCAGGTCTGCAGAGTAATAGGCAAAGTATTGAACAAGAAATTAGTCAGTTAAATGCAAGACAGAAGGCAATTGAGGAAGAAGAGGCTCGAAAAACGGAAGAATCTAATCAAAGTAATCAGCAAGTAGAGATAGCAAGTGGTGAGTTTTATTTTGAGTCATACGGCAGAGATCTTTATCAAGGGCATGGAGTAGGTATGTCTCAGTATGGGGCGAAAGGTATGGCTGCGGCGGGCAAGCAGGCAGAGGAAATTGTTACTTTCTACTTCAAAAACACGACAATTGGGACTACCAATAGTAGTGTTAATGTTCAGGGCTACGGCTCGATGTCCGCAGACGACTACGTAGCTGGTCTAGGAGAAGTGCCAGACAAAGCCTGTGGAACAACAGCTCAAGCGGCCGAGAATCCAGCAAAATATGTTCCCGATAACCCCAATACGATTTGGGATTGTTGGCCTGAGGAGGCGATTAAGGCTCAAGTAATTGCAGCGAGAACTTACGCTGTGGACTACAATCGCCGTTATGGCAGAGCAATTTGTACCACTGCTGCTTGTCAGGTATATGCAGGTGGAAATGGTAAGCGTTGGGCCGCACAGGAAACTGCTGGAAAGGTAATCCTCTATAATGGACAAGTTATAGAAGCTCTTTATTCTTCAGATAATAATCAGGGATTTGGTACAGCCAACAACGATACTAGGTGGTCTAACTTTAGTGGTGATGGAACCGCCGTGCCTTATTTAAGGCATGTTAATGACACGGCTTATTCCCAAGGTCCCTACACGAATTTCCGCGCTGTAACTGATGGGTTTAAAATGGGGGATGTAAAAAAGATGTTACATTATAGAGACCCAAGCTCTAGTCTTAACGGGAACGGCGCATATACCTTCTTTAATGGAATTCTGAGTGAGGTTGGGAACATTGCCAATCTGGAGTTTGCCCGTGATCCATCCCAAAGAGTGAAAAAAGTGGTGGTAGTAGGTGAAAATGGTGCGAGAAGAACAATAGCAGGATGGCTATTTAAATCTGCATGGAATGATTGGGTTTATGGAACCAAGGCTGCCAACCAGAGAGACTACATCTACAGTCAGACCTTCTTTATGCGTCAGAAAAATTAGCACTTTTATGTTATAATTCGATATATAAGCGCATCTATAGTCACTACATGGCAGAAGTAAAAAATTCCCCGGTTCTTTCTCGCCAGGAATGGGAAAAATTGAAGCAGCAAGAAGCAATTGACGATATTATTGAAAAGGAAGAAGGTTCTGATTGGCGAGGTTTAGTGTTCAAGCCTCACAATGTTTACTTTAGTACTCAAAACAGAGGCGAGCAGGTATATATTCTGTTAAGGAAGCATTTTATTACTAATTTTGGCTGGATTAGCAGTACTGCAATATATAGTACGTTCCCTTTAATTTTGGGGTTGGTTTTAACGCTTTTTAGAGTGGATCTTTTTGGGTTATTTGGGTTTAGGTTGGTATTTATATTATTAGCTGTATATTACTCAGTATTGTTGACAGGAGCGATTAGAAACTTTGTTAATTGGTACTTTAATCTATACATTGTCACAAACGAGCGAGTAATGGACTACAGGTTTAGAGCTTTCATTTCTAAATCTGTAGCGGAATCGCCCTTAGAAGCATTACAAGATGTGAGAGAAATTAGCGTAGGATTCTTACCTAGTTTATTAAATTACGGGGATGTATCAATGTACAGTGCAGCTGATAAGACTGTTATTACGTTCAACGATGTTCCGAATCCTTCTTTAGTGAGGGATAAGATTTCAGATTTAGCTAAGATTGCCAAGAACAATAATTAATATGATAGCTAACTTACCAGAATTTGGAGCACTGATCGGTGAAGAAATGTTTCTTTTCATAAAGGTGGTGGCTGCCATTTTAGCCATGGTGCATTTGTTGATAGGTCTGGTACTATTCCAACAAATAGCTGCTGTTAATAGGATGATACATGCACCACACGGTAGGATTGTTACAGCTGTCGGACTCGTGCACATTTTGTTATTAACCGCTATACTGTTATTGATAGTTTTTTATTAAACTGTTCTGCCTTTTATGCACAAGATTGACACCGACTACAAAGTGGGGAGTCCAACCGCCCGATCTTGGGCCGGTATTTATGGCTATCGCCCCGAAAACCTTCTAGAGGATGAAGAAGCAGGTATGTTGCTTGCCACGATTAGTATGGGGAGTGAGATCGACTTTGATTTAGCTAATATTGCGGCTTTATTACAAGATGAACTCCAAGACAAATACTATAGTGCGGCCAAAACTGCTCCTAGCAATATAGCAGCGCTGGAAACTGCTCTTAAGGCTATGCGAACAAGGTTAGAAGATATTCTACACCGAGAACCAGAGTTAGCTAAAACAGGAATAGACTTAGAAATAGCCGTGGTAGTGATCAAAGATAACTTGCTTTGTGCGGCAGTTGTAGGAGAGTCTAAAATATATGTTCGTCGAGGAGATGAAATGCATGAGATATCCAACGCACTAATTGATCCCGACCTTAGTGGTTATATGTTCACAGGTAGCTTACAACTTCAGGAAGATGATCGTGTTCTCCTTTCCACACATAAAGTTCCACAGCATAACTCTTTAAAGGCTCTGGAAGAACAAATGGGTGGTTTTTCAATACAAAATTTGGCAGTAAAAGGAGGAGCAGCTTTATTGGCTGGTTATGAGCTAAACTGGGAAGAGATTGAGGCAGTAGAACTTGCAGTAAGAGAGGCTGAAGAGGCCGAACAGATGGCCATACAGCGTCGCCAGGAGATTATAGATGCACAGCAAAAACAAGCAGCACTTCTAGAGGGGAAAGAAGAGGAGACTGAAATATATACGCCCGAGACACAAATTATTCCGGTAACTCCAGACCAGGCTGAGGTTGAACCACAAGACCTAGAAATTGAAGTTACCACAGCAGAGATTGAGCGTGAAGACCGTGAAACAAGATTTTCCGATCATGAAAAAAGTGTTCCACCCAAGGAAAAAGTGGAAAAAAGAGACTATATTGGTGAGGCACGGGAGCGTTTGGCCCCAGCCCTGCTTGCAACGCGTGAAACGGCAGGTAATTTGTTCCAAACAGTTAAGGAAAAGAGTTTTGAATTACGCACACAGCTGCAAGAGTCGGGTATTCTGGAAACATTAGCTAAAAATATTAAAGAATTCCTCCAAAAGGCAAAAGAAGTGGCCCAAGGAGTGTATCAAAACCTAGCTAACGGACAACCCGGTGATCGGTATAGTAGAAGGATACCAGTGCGGGGAGGACGTGGTGGCGGCGGCCTAATTGGCCGTATACAGGGCGTTATAGCAGGGAACGGTGGTAATCAGCGAAGTAGGTACCTAATTGCCGCCGCTGCCATCCTGGTTGTAGTAATAGGCGTGGGAATCAATCGCTCATTAGAAGCACGGAGAATTCAAACCGAAATAGATCAGCTAACGGAACAAACAGAAAGTCTAGAATCACAATTTGTAGAAATAAGAGCAAACGCAACTGCCGCTGCATTAAGTAATGATCCGAATCGAAGAGGCGAGGTGTTAGGAGCTTTGGACGATCTGCGCGGTGATTTAGATTCATTACAGGCTAATGAACTTATCACTGAGGATTTGCAAGCTCGTTTAAGTGACATAATGGCTGAGACCTCTACTGCAGAAGACCAGGCATTGAAAATCAGATCATTTACTCAACCAGCATTAATTACAGACCTAGCTACTGAATTTCAAGACGTAGAAGCAAGCGGCGTTGCAAGTAGTGGTAGTCAAATTTTTGTGACAGACAAAGGTAGAGATGTTGTTTACAGCCTTACCAATAACTTGGGCAGTCAGGTAGAGATCCTAAACGATGATCTAGTTGAGCCATATCTAATTCAAACAACACCAGACGGCAACCTTGTAGTATTTGACCGAAATGAGGAAAGCGTAATCGCAAACATTAACGCTGATTCTGGTGAGCTAACCAGACAGATAGGTCTTTCGCCTGAATCCCAAGGGGAAGTAACCACAATGGATGTTTGGTCAAATGGATTCTTATACGCAATTAGTCCTGAGAGACAGGCCCTCGTAAGACAACCAGATGTTTCGGGTTCTTTCCAAATTCCTGACTACAATAATCCATGGAGAAGAGATCCGGATTTTGGAAGGGCTGTGGACATGGTGGTAGACTATTGGATTTACGTAATTATAGACGGGCAAGGGTTAAAGCGCTATTTAAGTGGAGAACCAAGCCCAGTAACTATCCAAGGCTTACTACCTGAAGATAAGGCTGCGCTGACTAATGCAACTGCTGTAGCAGCTACTGAAAGGAGAATTTATGTTGCCGATCCAAATAATAGACGCATTATCTCTTTTGTAAAGGATTTAAATGACGAAAATTTAATCCTATATGAAGGACAGTACAAATATAGAGGTGACTCAAATGTGTTCGCAGAGATTTCAGATATAGTAGTAACTGATAGTGAAAACCAGATAATTGTGCTTGATGGCAATCGGGTGATTCGATTAGACGTAGCTACTTTCTAATAAAAACTTTACATCCCATGCTAAACTAACGCCATTATGGCGCAGACGCTTTTCTCAAACAAAAGGGCCCTACATGATTATAAGGTTGTCGAGCAGCTGGAGGTAGGTATTGCTTTACAAGGGTGGGAAGTAAAATCTCTAAAACAAGGTATGGCAGACTTAAGGGGAGCCTTTGTAATATCAGATTTAAATGGTAACCTGGTTTTGAAAAATGCCAATATTCCAGCCTGGAAGACCGGTTTGCCCAAAAAGGACGAAGAGAAAAAACGAGATCGACTGTTACTTTTACATAAAAGAGAACTAAAGAAATTTGCGGGACTATTAATGAGGCCAGGGTATACTGCAATACCTGCGAGTTTCTATGTTAACAATAGAGGGTTAGTTAAAATGCAGCTAGCAATAGTGACAGGTAAAAAGAAATATGAGAAGAAACAGGTCGCAAAAGAGAAAGACTTGCGCCGCAGACAACAGCGGGAACTAAAAGGGTGGTAAAATAAATTACATAATATATACCAAAATTGTCGTATATATTTATGCTATAATATAAAGTGATGCAATCTCAGCAGCAACAAAACCAAAATTCAAATCCCCAAGTTCAAAGCTGGTCGTCGGCAATGGTTGCAGGCCAGGGTATACCCCAGCCCAGCGGTACTGACGAAAATGGACAGCCTTACTGGATAGTAAATGATCGCCGCATTAGCTGGCAGCAAATGCAGCAATATATCTGGCAAGCTCGGCAGCAGGTGCAAGCTCAAATGGGCAGCGGAGGCGGCGGGTTTGAATCAATGCCTGCAATGCCTTCTGCACAACATTTTGAGCACTATGGTCAGCCAGAAACAAGTGTTGAAACAATTAAAGGACTAGATCGTAAAATAGAATCTCCAGAAAGTGGACTAGAAACAAAAGCTGAGCAACTCGGAAATCAAAATACCTCGACTCAGGCACAGAACACTAAACCTGAAAAACCAAAAATGGATTCAGTGCTAGGGCAGTCTGCGGAACTAAAAACTGTACGCGCAGATGACCTTGATTCTATGAAAAACTTCTATCAAGCAAATAACCAAAATCCTGGGAAAGGACAAGACTTGGCGGACACCTATTTGGCAGAGTTATTTGGTAAAATATTGCGTCGCCTAATTTACGTAGGTCGTTAAGGGCCTGTATATACAAATGCTTGAAAACACATTCTCAATTATTCTAATTGGCTGTACTGTCTCGGCCGTACTATTAGTAGTTGCGGCATTCTTTGCATGGAAAATCTGGAAAGCTTTTCTTGACGGAGTGAAGGAAACGGCAATGACCCAAAAAGCATTAGGTGTAACAATCTTTGAGATCAAAGTGCCTCAGAACAACGATATTGATATAAAGCAGGCAGATCAGATGTTTTCTGGGTTCCTAGGAGTGGGAGATAAGTTTAAAGGGTTTCAAAAGTACACAAAAGCACGCAAATTTATTAGCTGCGAAATAGTCGCGTTTAAGGACAACATTAAGTTTTATGTCTCCTGTCCGAATGAAATCGCAACCCTAGTAGACCGACAAATAAACGGCGCATACCCGAGTGCAGAAGTGATTGAGGTGAAAGAGTACAATATCTTTACAGAGGGGGCGGAAGTAGCCTCTGCACAGCTGAAACTGGACAAAGAGAGTATGATCCCGATTCGGACATATGAAGAGTTAGCGTCCGATACGATGGCCACTTTGACAGATGCGATGAGTAAATTACGTGAAGGTGAGTCTGCGGCGTTCCAAATGGTGATTTCGCCTGCGGGCACCGATTGGCGCAATGATGCTAAGAAGCTGGTGAAGGATGCCCGCAAACCAGGAGATGAAGGCAAAGAAAATCCATTAGCTAAAAAGTATCCAGATGAAATTTTATCAAGTATAGATAAAAAGGCTGAGAAGAGCGGATTCTATACAGATTTACGGCTGGTGGTAGTGTCACCTGCAAAAGAGTTAGCCAAAGAGCATTTGCAGAATATGCTTAGTGCTTTCGATCAGTACACCAAAGAATCCGGAAATAGAATAAAGAAAGATGAATTGCCGAAGACTTTTGTAAAAGATTTTATTTATCGCTTTCCTCGCGAAACGATGATTCTAAATACCGCAGAGTTAGCAACTATTTTCCATTTCCCCAATAAAAATATTGAGACACCGCACATTCAGTGGCTGCTTTCCCGAGATGCACCAGCTGCTGATTTTGTAACTAAGAAATATGAAGAGGGAAGGATGTATCTTGGAAAAAATATCTATCGTGGGCAGAAGAAGGATATTTTTATGTTACCTGAAGATAGATTAAGACACACATACGTAATTGGGCAAACTGGTACAGGTAAATCCAAGTTTTTGGTAGGGCAAACGGTGCGAGATATTCATGCGGGAAGAGGAGTATGCTTTATTGATCCGCACGGTTCAGATGTAGAAATGATTCTAAAAAATGTGCCTGCTCATAGAGTGGAAGACGTCATCTATTTTGACCCATCAGATACGGAAAGGCCAATCGGTCTGAATATGATGGAATTTGTAAATCCCGATCAGAAAACTTTCGTAATCAACGAAATGTTAAATATTTTTGACAAGCTGTACGATCTAAAGGCTACTGGAGGGCCAATCTTTGAGCAGTACATGCGTAACTCTATGTTGTTATTGATGGAAGACGTAGAGTCAGGAAACACATTAATGGAAATTTCCCGCGTGTTAGCCGATGAAGAATACCGTAAATACAAACTATCTAAGGCTACTAACCCTGAAGTAGTCCATTTCTGGGAGAAACAGGCTGAAAAAGCGGGAGGAGAAGCGGCTTTGCAGAACGTTGTTCCTTACATCACATCCAAACTGACATCTTTTGTGGCAAATGACACTATGCGTCCTATTATTGCCCAACAGAAGTCGACCATTGATTTCCGATGGGCTATGGATAATGAAAAGATTATTCTCGTAAATCTATCTAAGGGTAGAATTGGCGAAATGAATGCTTATCTATTAGGAATGGTAATAGTTGGTAAGTTATTGGCAGCAGCGCTTAGTCGTGAAGATACTGATGAGGCTTTACGTAAGACCTTTTACCTGTACATTGATGAGTTTCAAAACTTTCTAACCGATAGTATTGTAACTATTCTATCTGAAGCACGTAAGTACCGTCTATCGTTAAATATCGCCCATCAGTTCTTGGGACAGCTAAAAACTAAAGGGGGGGATACTAAAATTAGAGATTCAATCTTTGGTAATGTGGGTACTAAAGTAGTCTTCCGTGTTGGTATTGAAGACGCGGAAGTGTTTAAGAAAGAATTCGATCCGCTTTTCACACCAGAAGACATTGCACAACAACCAAACTTACATGCTTATGTAAAACTATTAGTTGATGGTAAATATCCGCCACCATTTTCGCTTTACACCCATTTTGACTATAGTCCATTCTCAGAGATAAGCTTTGCTACCGGTGATGATGAAATGGCAAGGACTATCAAGCAAATTTCTCGCCTACGTTTTGGTCGAGACAGGGATATTGTGGAAAAAGAGATTAGGCAGAGAGCTAAAAATAAGCTTGAGGTTAAGAAAGATGATAATTCTGGTGGATTTGGAGGACTTGGAAGTCTGTTCGGTGGAGGCGGGGGAAGTAGTGCGCCACCTTCAGGCAAATTTAGTGGCAAACCACCAGGATTTGGAGGAATGTAGTTGTAAAGGTAACGCTGTGTTAAAATTGCACGCAAAATCACTGCATTTCAATGTAGTGGCATAAACAAATTATGCGCCCATAGCTCAGGGGTTAGAGCACCGTTCTTATAAAGCGGGGGTCCCTGGTTCAAATCCAGGTGGGCGTATGAAAACTTCCTCTATTTCTTTACTATATTTTGTGGCGAATAAATGCAAAGGTGAAAAGGTGAATTGGATTATCCTTTTAACTTGATAGTCAATCTGGTAAGTTATTATCTGATATACGTAATCCCAAGTTTTGAAGCTATTTCCACTTTGTACTAGCAAGCATGTAGAAAAGTGTATGATTTACAGAGCGATTAGTTTTGTACTACCTGTTGGTAGATAGCCTTCTTCTAGTAGCTCAAGGTACTTTTGAGTGGTAGTTTTATTTTTATGCCCTACTAAATCAGCTACTGTATCTATAGGAACTCCGTGTTTTAATTGATGTACTATAAAGGTATTACGCAGATCATTCACACAGGCATCTTCAATTCCTGCTTTGGCCATAGCCCGGTCAACAGCACTACGTATATTACGTATAATAATATGATTACCATCACGGGTTGGAAATAAGGGGTGTTCAGAATTGTTAAATTCTAGGTCTGACAAATACCCTTTCAGGATTCTCTGGGCCCTTTCGTTTAGAGGGATTCTACGTTCGTCTAGAGTAGAATAGGGTTCTACATGAATGTGGCCCTCGTTATCTAGGTAAGCATGTTTGATTTTTAAACGAGATACCTCTCCTATTCTCAGACCAGTTTGTAGCATTAACTCAATCATAGTGTGTAACCTACTATTGTCACGAGTCACTTCTCTTAAGGCGAAGTATTCCATTGGGCTAAGCACGCGCGGTGGTTTAGCATGAATTTTAGGGTGTTCAAGCTCTTGGGCTGGGTTATCATTTTTGTGCCCTTGATCTTGCAAGTATTTGTAAAAGGTACGGAAGCTATTAATTTTGCGAGATACCGTTTTAGGCGTGAAATCATGTTTATTTTGCATCGTTTGCACTGCAGCTTTTAATGCTTCTGTATTCATTTCATGCAGGTGACAATCTGAATAACTGTGTAACTGCTTCAAATCTTTAGTGTAGGCAGTAATAGTGGACTTTGATCTGCCTTCTTGTTCAAGATGATTAGCAAATGCAGAAATTAGCTTATCCGTCATTGGTTGTTACTGTATAATAAAATTGAGTAAGTTTGATGGCCTCTTAAGTAAATAATATTAACACGCGGCAAACCGCAGGTCAAACTACAGGACATATGCTTTTACAATTTATACTGCCAAAATTTTTACGAGAGATAGACCTGAAGTCCTGGTTAATTCTTATCGCTATAACCCTAGGACTGCTAATAATTGCAGGAAGGCTAGGGGATTCCGTGGTAAACGCCTATAGGAACTATCAGGTTTATATCGCTGAGCAGGCGGGCTTAGAAGATTTGCAAGGTGAGTACAAAAGCTTACAACAAGACCTGGCATACTATAGGTCCTATGAGTACAAGAAGCTTTATGCAAGAGATTATTTAAACCTTACCCAAGGAGGGGAGATACTATACAGGATAAACGATAATAATCGCTTCTATGAAGTATCGGATAGAAAACAGCAGTTTGTAGAAGAGGGGAAATACACTCAATGGTGGATGGTATTGCTATTTCCTTGAAATTAACCGATAGTTTGCTATAATGGCAGTGAAATGTAACGCGGGATGGAGCAGTGGCAGCTCGCGAGGCTCATAACCTCGAGGTCGCAGGTTCGAATCCTGCTCCCGCAACCATTTTAATACCTCATAGATACCAACTCTAATTTTTTCCCTGTTTGCTTAATAAGCTAAAAAACAGACCCACAGCGCTAAACAGTAAAAGGCCGGCTCCAAACAATAGTTGATAAGGTAAAGGTTGTTTATCCTCCATATTTTCCGTAGCTGTCGTATCTCGAATAGCAGCTGGTCTATTAATGCTGTTCTGGCTAGGGGAGAGGGGGTTATTTATTGTTAAGTGGTAGTCTTGAAAAATTCTACTTTCTTTATGCGTAACCCTGGCTAATACGTAATTATTTCTGGTGTAGTAATCCATTAAAAAGGTGGGCTCCAAGTCTGTGCTAACCTTCCCGTTTAGGTCCCAGGTGACATCAAAAACGTCTTCATTTAGATTAGCAATATCAAGTCCAAAACTCTCAACTTCTCCTTCGTCCAGTGGAAAGCTAACAGATTTCCCTGTTGCTGAGATATTCTCCGCTGTAAAATTGGGCCCTATAGCATTTAGCCTCAGTTTGGCGAATACTTCCGGGGTCTTACCTACCTGCATTAGCAAGGTATCTGTAAAAATAACTTTTTCCTTTGGGGAAGCGGTATTTAAAATAGTTACTTCTAGAAAATAATTACCTTGTTTAGTAAAACGGAAAGTGTGTGACTGAGAACTAGCTATTGTTTTTCCTTCTAGAATCCAATTCGCTTTAATCTGATCCTGCTTCACCTTAAACTTTTCAGCGAAAGCGGGGTAATTAATACTAAATTCATACTCTTGATTTACTTCTAGAGGTTTTTTGAGTACTCTTTCTGCAACAGGTAAAGTAGAGTTTGTTAAACTAGGATTGTAATCTATGGCTGCAGTACCGTCCACAAACAACCAGGAGCCAGGAATGATATCGTGAGCAGCCGTACCTAAAGGTAAGACCCATAAATAAATGAGAAGTGCTAACAAAATACTAAAAAATTTACTAAATTCTGTCCGTATCTGGTTATTCTTTTTCATAATCGCGCTAGTCTTATTTGTGGTGATGGTCGTTGGTAGCCTACAATCAACTATTCCTTCTCCAAGTGTAGCAAAGCTGGAAACAAGAGGAGACTTTCTGCGGATCACGGATTGTTTAACTAAATCTTGGGATCAAATTAATCAGTGTTATGACGAGTTTATTGCTTCATTTAGTGAAGGGAAAAATGTGAATGAGACGCTGGCGGCCCTCGAACAGGCGAGGGCCGCCAGCACAGAAGTAGAAAACAACTGTCATCCTATGGCGCATGCAATTGGCCGTTACACTTTAAACAAATATGGTAACGTTGGAGATGCTTTTGAGGCCTGTGATTTCACATGCCACTCAGGTTGTTATCATGGCGTAATGGAGAGGCTGTTTTTTTCAGAAGAAGAAATCGCTGCCGGTTCTCAACATCTGAGTTTAGACCAGATGAAAGAAAGGGTAGCTGGAATCTGTGACCGCAGCCAATTCAGTAACCCTAGTAATGCCATAATTTTCCAATGTTTGCATGGTTTAGGACATGCAATCCTATATACCCTAGATTATGACTTAGAAGATGCGCTGCTAGGGTGTGATCTACTAGAAACCCCGTACGAGAGAAGCTCTTGCTACGGAGGTGTGGTAATGGAAAATGTTACTGCATTCGAAAGGGAAAAACGTTATATAAAAAAAGATGATCCACACTATCCGTGTAATATGTTGGATCAAAAATATCAGTACAGTTGTTACCAAATGCAAACCAGTATTATGACTGAGATTGGTATCCCTGCAAGCGAAATGGGTAAAGTATGCATGGAGGCAGGGGAGGGGAACATTGGGGCTTGTCATGTAAGCATTGGCAGAGACTTAAGTAATTATGTGCGTTCAGGTAATGCGGAATATGTAGCTGGAATCTGTGAGCAAACAGAAGGAGTGGACGAAGATTATTCGCTAAATTGTATTGAAGGCACTATATACGCCTTAATAGATAACACTTGGGATTCTAAGTATGCCTACAGTTTTTGTAATGTACTGCAAAAAGAGGGACTTAAAATCAGTTGTTATAGAAGTGCTGCTAGTTATTTAGATATTTATGAGTACACATATCAAAGTAAACTAGAACAGTGCGATAAATTTGCTGGTGAAAATGTGGAGATTTGTAAAGAAAACACCTTCTAATCTGTAAGGATGCGGGAGTCAAGCGAAATCTCTAGTTCAGAAAATAAAATAGCCAGAGGCGTTTCTAGAATTTTTGCCAGTTTTTGAATTAGGTTTAGACTAGGGACCTTAGCATTATTTTCTATCATCGAAAGGTAATTATGAGTAATGCCAGCCTCCTCAGCTAGTTTTTTCTGAGTCAACTTTTTTTGCGTTCTAATCAGTTTTATATTACTGCCTACATTCATAGCTAATTTTACTAAGATTTAGTGGTACTGGTCAATTATTGTTTTTTATGCTAAAAAAGCACGCATGAATAACGCTTAAACGATTAGTTTAACTTTTATAACTATTGTTTGGGCTTATCAGATGTTTTCAGCCTATGATAATATCTATACCTAGGATAAATTTATAGGTTGAAAGATTTATCGGCAGGGTAGCTCAGTTGGTTAGAGCACAGGATTCATAAACCTGAGGTCGCGGGTTCGAACCCCGCCTCTGCTATTACTTCTCTTAACCTTCAACAACATAATTAATAAAGAGGACAAAATATGCCCGAACAAAAAAGTAGTTCCACAAGACCAAGCAGAGATCCTAAGCCAGCTAATGTTAAGCCCAGGAAGGTGCGTTTGGTAAAGATCAATATTAACCCTATTTCATTTATACTTGGGGCATTTATTATCATAGTGCTTCTTTCTTTGCTAATAGGTCCTGGATCTGGCCCAACTACCACGCCAGTATCAGTTTCTAGGTTTATTACAAGCATTAAAAATCAAGAGTATTCTCGCCTTTCGATTAAGAATTCCGGTCAAATTATTGCTCAGGATAAATATGTTTATGTAGCACAAGGGCTTACTGATGTAGAAAAAACAAAATTGGAAACAATTAGTGAAGGAAGACTCATTGAGCTATTACAGCCAGTGGATGCCTTAGAGCAATTGCGTGCTTCACTTAGACAAGAACCAAACCAAAGAGTTACAGAAATAATATTTGGACAAAACTATGCAATTGCTAGAACTCTAGGACGAGATAACACTGATTTCCTTGTCAACGAACTGACAAGGGACAGATTAGCAAACCTGCTCAGAGACAAAGGCCAAGAGTTAGCTGAGGTGCCAATCATCATCACCGAGCTAAGTTTTGCTGCTGCAGAAATCAATCCAGAATCGATTGCTGCTCGCTATAGCCAAGGCGAATATGCTGAAGTATACGAGGTAGCAGGGTTAACATTAGCAAGATTAAAAGACGAGGAAATTCCTACCTATTCATTAGAATGGGATGCTGGGATCAGCAACTTTTCCAGAATTATTCAAGAAGAGGGTATTGAGCTAGCCAATGAAAATATAGAAATTGGCTCTGAAATTGTGGCATCTGTGCCATGGGGAGATATTATATCGCTAGTCACACTAGTTGGATTTGTAGTATTGGGTTATTTCATTTTCCGGGGAATCCAGAATTCCGGAAGTGGATTAATGAGGTTTGGGCAGTCAAAGGCTCGTATGTTCTGGGGGGTTAAGCCTGACATTACTTTTGTAGATGTGGCAGGCGTTGACGAGGCTAAGCAAGAGTTGGAAGAAATAGTACAATTCTTGAAAAATCCTGAGAAGTTTCGCAAGTTGGGAGCACGTATTCCCAAAGGAGTCTTGATGGTTGGTCGCCCTGGTACGGGTAAAACCTTGATGGCTAGAGCTGTTGCCGGTGAGGCTGGTGTACCTTTCTTCCATACATCTGGATCTGAATTTGAAGAGATGCTAGTTGGTGCTGGTGCATCTAGAGTGCGAGATCTTTTTGAAAAAGCGAAGAAGGCTTCACCTGCATTAATATTCATTGACGAAATTGATGCTGTAGCCCGAAAGAGAGGAACAACTATTCAATCAAGTACAACTGAACAAACTCTTAACCAAATTCTGGTGGAGATGGATGGTTTTGAGACAGGTACTAACGTAATTGTAATTGCGGCTACAAACAGACCTGATGTTCTAGATCCAGCCATTTTGAGACCAGGACGTTTTGATCGTAGGGTAGTGCTAGATCTTCCAGATATTGAAGGTCGAAAACAGATATTATCTGTACATTCCCGAAATAAGCCTTTGGCAGAGGATGTCGACTTAGATAGGGTGGCAAAGCGAACCATTGGTTTCTCAGGTGCTGAATTGGAAAACACATTAAATGAGGCTGCAATTATTGCTGCTAAAGGTGACCGAAAGCAAATTACGGCTAAGGACATAGAAGAGGCTGCTTCTAAAGTGACAATGGGACCTGTGAGGAAGTCTTTGGTACGTACCGATGAGGAATTGAAGTTGGTTGCCGTGCACGAGGCTGGACATGCCGTGGTGGCTTTCTTTACACCAGGGTCAGACCCAGTTCATAGGGTTTCTATCCTGTCACGTGGAGCAGCTGGTGGGGTTACTCAGTTCTTGCCAGAGAATGATAATAGAATGGTGAGTAAGGGGAAATTATTAGCTAGAATTGCTGTGGGGTTAGGTGGTCGCGCAGCTGAAGATCTAATTTTAGAAGATATTTCTACTGGGGCTTCTTCAGATATCAAGATGGTAACTGATGTAGCTCGGGCGATGGTACAGAAGTACGGTATGTCAGAAAAATTAGGTTTGATCAAGTACGGTGAGTCCGATGAATTAGAGCACTTAGGTTATGGCTATGGTCAATCCCAAGAGTATTCTGACGAGACAGCAAAGTTAATAGACGAGGAAGTACGTAAATTAATCCAGGAGGCCTATAGTAAAGCAAAGCAGATTATAAATGGTAATCGTGCTGGATTCGATAAAGTGGTAGCAGAATTATTAGAGAAAGAAGTGCTGGAAGCTGATGAGTTTGAAACACTTCTTAAAGGAAAGGATAACTAGTTTAGCTTAGTTAAATCTGCTAAATTAAGGCGTGAAAGAAGCCAAGGGTCTTAACCTAATACAATTTAGTGCTGGATTATTAGTAGGATTTATAATAAGCCTCGGGGTTTATCTAATAGTAAACCCCGGCGCCACTGTAAGTATTCCCGTCTCTAATGAGCAGATAAAGCTTCAAGCTGCTCCTATTGTTATTGACAAAGACACAACTCTTTCCCGAGGTTTTTTGGCTGCTGGATATAACGCAAATTCAGCACAACAAGTTGCAAACAATAACCCAGTAAAAGTAAATCCTGGGGAGCAGTACGTTTTACATGTTTTGGAAATTGGAAAGACCGTGGGGGAAGTTAGAATTGACGATTGTGATATTGCATGGAACAGTTTTGGAAATACAAGTCCAAATATCTTTAGTGACTCTACTATGGGTGCGCTTTATTTAGGTAGTAGAGGTGAATTATTACTACCACCAGTATTGTCAACCAACCGAGCTGCGCAATACACAGGTATTGAAGGATCCTTTAAAAGAAACTATCAGTTTAATGATCAAGTAAATACTAGAACGAATACGCAGGTAGAGTACACCACAATCGCTTTCCAATTTACGGTTAGTAATCAATTAAATAGCGGTGACCGTTTCAGTTTAGCAGGGGTAGAATGCCCTATTTCTGGAGACAACGGTCTTAGTGATAGAATCGTAGTACAATTTAGAAACAATGAGGTGTTGTTAGAAGTAAGTGGCAGTACTGACAACGCTTTGGTCCCTCTTTACCAGTTTTATAATGCAGATACAGGAGCTCATTTTTACACAGCTAGTGAATCTCAAAAACAGTCTGTGCTTGATAGGTTTCCGCAGTTTAAGCCTGAAGGCATTGCTTATTACGTAAGCACCGGTGAGGGTAGAGGTGTGTATCGTTTTTACAATTCTACTAGTGGCGCCCACTTTTATACCGCAGATGTTAGCACTAGAGATCAAGTTCTAGAGAGATTTCCACAGTTTAAACTGGAAAATGGTGGCCAGCCAGTATTCTATGTAAATGCAGATATAAGTAGTGGTTTTCCTGTGTATCAATTTTATAATGCTACCACTGGTGCTCATTTTTACACTGCTGATGAAGTTAAGAAAAACGCTGTAGAGAACAGATTCCCGCAGTTTAAATACGAAAAAGTAACCTATTCGGTATCAAAGTTAGATTAATAAACCAGCATGAGATTGCAGAATCCCCATGCTATGGGGCAAGTATATACAAATAAACCGGCAAAACCCGACAAATTGATCGGGAATACCAAATTTCTAATTACCGTACAGTTTGTGATGATGTTAGTACTATTAACTTGGGTAGCTACTGACCTGTTCTTAAGTTATGGTGCTCCTGATGCAGTTTTACGAGGTTCATTAAGTCCAGTCGGATCCATCCAACAAGTAGACGTATTGTTAACTGAGCAGAGAAAATTATTGCAAAAGTTTGCTGAAGCGAATGCTATTCAGCGTGTAGAGAACGCCACAGAGTTGAAATCCATGGCCACAACGGCAACACAAGAAATCTTTGCTAATATTCAGAATGGTGATTACTTCATTAAATTGCCTGGAAATCAACTGATAATTTACAGGCCTGATACAGAAGAGAATGTATATGTTGGTATGGATGCTGACGCGGCGCTGGCGGTGATGGAAAGAAATATTGCAAAGGAAATATTTGCCGCCGCCAGCGCCGCCAAAATAATAGAAGGGAAGCAAGAACCCCTAGTCCGAGAGATCGCAGATATTGCTACTTTATTAAGACAAGACCCCACTTTGTTTGAAAACGCCAAGAACGGTGACTTTATTGCGTACTTTCCCAACGAGTTTGTTACCGTGATTTACAATCCCCAGGCCCAAGAAATTGTGCAGTCCGCAACTATTGAATATCAGCTATAATAGCCTATGGCTAGTAAAAAAAGAGAAATATTGTTGTTGATTGACTCCCATGCCCTTATTCACAGGGCGTACCATGCATTCCCGCCTGACCTAACGATTAGCTCCGGGGAAGTAGTTAATGCAGTATACGGATTCTCCAGATTACTTTTAGAAGTATTACAAAAATTCTCTCCCGATTACGTGATTGCTGCCATGGATGCTCCTGGACCAACAGTAAGGCATCAGCAATTTGGTCAGTATAAAGCTAACCGTAGTGCACCAGATGACTTGCTCATTCAGCAGATACCACTTGTAGAAAAGCTATTAGAAACTTTGGACATACCTATCTTAAAAGTAGATGGTTTTGAGGCCGATGACATAATAGGCACTCTAGACGATAGGTTCGGAAGAGAGAATCATGGTCATGAAACTATCATTGTCACTGGAGATCGTGACCTGTTCCAACTGGTAGATGAAGATACCCGCGTGTACCTAGCAGGTACCAGTTTTTCTAAATCAAAGCTCTACGATGCTGACGGTGTTGAGGAGAAAATGGGGGGGCGCCCTGAGTTCATAGTAGATATTAAAGCTCTGGAAGGTGATTCATCAGATAATATTCCGGGTGTAGCTGGGATTGGTAAGAAAGGTGCTGCCACAATTGTGGCAGAGTTTGGTCACCTTGAAGATATTTACAAGAAGTTAGCTGAAGTGCCAAAGCGTTATCAAAATAAACTAACTGAAAACTATGAGATAGCCGAATTGTCACGCCAGCTGGCAACCATAATTAAAGACGTGCCACTCAATTGTGAGTTTGAAGATGGGCGTTTCGGTACTTTTTCATCGCGTGAAGTAAGAACTTTCTTTCAAGACATGGAATTTAACTCTTTGCTGCGCCAAATAGATAAGTTAATTGACAACCATGAACTGCATGCGGAGGAAGTAAGTGTGACTAAAGATATGGTGGCTGCGCAGGGTCAACTGTCGCTGCTGGCCAATAACCCTCAATCTGCCAGCAGCGACATCCAAGCATGGGGTGGTGAAAAACTTAAAGAGAGAATTGTGATTTGGATGGAGGTAGATCAAACAAGTGATCCATTAAATTGGAAGCTACAAGAGCTACTAGTCTGGGATAGCGAAAAGGAGAAACCTTTGCGTGTAGAGCCTAAATCCTTGGGCAGCTTCTTTTCAAAGGTATGTGAGCAGCATCCTAAGCTAGAAGTTGTGACATTAGACGCCAAATCTCTTTACCACATATTGAGTAATCATAATATTAACTACCGGCAGTGGCAAGGGTTCTCAACATATGACTTGAGCCTGTCAACATATGTTGTAAGCATGGGCCGTACTAAGCAAGATTTGGACAGTTTGCTTGCCTACTATAAGTTAGGGTATGCAGATGCCGAATTGGCGAAGCTAGCTAAACTCGTAATGGCCTCACAAGCTCATTTTGAAGATACTGATGCACTTAGCAGTTTCAATGAAATTTTGACACTGGAGAATAAGCTGGTACGCATAATTGTCGAAATGGAAAGAAATGGTATTGTTCTAGATAAAGAGCTGATGGTGCAGTTTGATCAACAGTTACAACAGGATATTAAACAAATAGAGCAGTCAATTTACTCAGACGTTGGGCATGAATTTAATATTGGTTCTCCTAAACAGGTAGGTGAAGTATTGTTTGAGGAGAAAGGGTTGCCTGTAGTAAAAAAGACCAAATCTGGTAGTTACTCTACGGATGAACGCACCTTAAATACCTTGGCTGACGCTGATCCAGTAGTAATGAAGATACTCAAATATCGAGAGTTTACAAAACTGTTAAGTACATACGTAAAGCCTTTACCATCCTTAGTAAACCACGAAACTGGGAGGATCCATGCGGTATTTAATCAAATGGGTGCAATTACGGGTCGCTTCTCATCACAGAATCCAAATATGCAAAACATTCCGGTGGGGGAGACTGCTGGTTTAGTAATGCGAGATGCTTTTAAGTCAGATGAGGGTAGCTACTTGGTGGCACTTGACTATTCTCAGCAGGAACTTAGGCTGTTGGCCGAGCTTTCGGAAGAAGAGAATATGTTAAAGGCCTTTTCTGATGGGAAGGATATTCACGCAGTAGCCGCTGCAGAGATTTTTGGAATTCCAATTGAGGAAGTAGATAAAGAGAAGAGAAGAATAGGTAAGACAATCAATTTTGGTATTGTTTATGGCATTTCACCTTTCGGGCTAGCAGATCGATTAAAGATTAGCCAAAAGGAGGCAAAAGATTATATAGAAAAGTATTTTGATCGCTATCCTAAGGTACGTAAGTTTTATGATCAACTGATTACTTCTGCTAAAAAAGATGGCTTCGTAGCTACTATCTTTGGTCGAAGGCGTCATTCTGGCGATCTACATTCCCGTAACTATGTATTAAGGCAAGCGACAGAAAGAGAGGTCATGAATTATCCGCTGCAGGGAAGTGCTGCGGATTTAATTAAGCAGGCAATGATTGAAGTCGCCTATGTATTGCCCAAACATAAGGCTAAAATGTTGTTACAAGTGCATGATGAACTTATATTTGAGTACTATTTCGAGGGCAATGAACAAGAGCTATTAAAGGATGAAGCATTTCAAGCATTTGTACATGATGTGCGAAAAGCAATGTTGAAAAACAAAAAACTAAGAGTACCTCTAGCCATCGGCGTGGATGTAGGAAAACGCTGGGGCAGCATGAAAGAAGCAACCGTTTAGTTCCAGAACTTGCAAATATCTTCAATTTGAGTACAATAGTATATGGGAATTTTTCGTAATAATGATTTTGAATGGGATGAGTTTGATGATGAAGAATCAGATTTTAATGCCGTAAGGGCTTTTTTCGGGCTAGTCAAATTTGTAGTTTTTATAGCTACTGTTGGTTATCTTATATATAGGTATCGTGACGAAATAAAGGATAAGCTATATGAGCTCACTGACCGTTATGAGTTTCTAGAACGGTTAATGAACAAGCTTAAGAGTGGTGTGAACGATTTGGAGAGAAACAGTAAGGCAAAATTCGCTGAGCTTGAAGATTCACTAGAAGATTTCCAAGAGGAGATTGAGAGAGAGAGTAATACTATTAAAAGAAAAGTAGGTCGGATAGTCAAAGATAATAAAGATGCTTTTCGGCTTAATACTCGCCAAGAGGCCATTTATAACTTAATCCAAGACGCTGGCGAGGTCACCATGAGTGAAATTGCCGATGTTATTGCGGGCGTAACGAATCGCACACTACGACGAGACACCACTAAACTTGAAAAGCTAGGACTTATTGTTCGTCGAGGGCGTACTAAAAATAGTGTTTACCGCTTGCGAAAGTAGGATACTTCTTGCGTCAATTACCTTATAAAAATCTATAGGATATTCTTGCCAAAACCTCTTCAGCCTGATAGAATACAACCACTTGATTTCCAATGTACGGGAAATCAGGTAGGGATGGAACATTAAAATAAATTCCAACATTTTCTTAAACTTTTAGGTTTGCAATTTGCTGTTTCTTTGATATCATCCTAATCGTTGCTCTTTAAAATTCGAAAAGTGATAGGGAACATTATATGCGAATGTGTAAAATGTTAACTACTTGTTAATTCCGAGTAATTATAGAGATCAAATTAACCTATAAAATTACACTCTACTAATATTTACTATTAGTAGTTTTAAACAAATTTAATGGAGAGTTTGATCCTGGCTCAGGGTTAACGCTAGCGAAGTGCCTAAGATATGCAAGTCGAACGCATCCTTTGTTGGTGCTTGCACCGACAAAGGAAAGTGGCAGACGGCTGAGTAACGCGTAGGAATCAACCCCAAACTCAAGCATAGCCCACCGAAAGGTGGGGTAATACTTGATAGTCTCGCAAGAGTAAAGCTCCGGCGGTTTGGGACGAGCCTGCGTCCTATCAGGTTGTTGGTGGGGTAAAAGCCTACCAAGCCTATGACGGGTAGCTGGTCTGAGAGGATGTCCAGCCAGACTGGGACTGAGATACGGCCCAGACTCCTACGGGAGGCAGCAACTAGGAATCGTGCACAATGGACGAAAGTCTGATGCCGCGACACCGCGTGATGGATGAAGGTCTTCGGATTGTAAACATCTTTTTTAGGGGAGCAAGTTCTGAGAGTACCCTAAGAATAAGTGCCTGCTAACCACGTGCCAGAAGCATCGGTAATACGTGGGGCACAAGCGTTATCCGGAATTACTGGGCGTAAAGAGATGCGTAGGCGTCCTTATAAGTTTGGTGTTAAATCTCGGCGCTCAACGTCGAAACCGCATCAAAAACTATAAGGATTGAGTCAGGTAGAGAAGAGGGGAATTCCTAGTGGAGCGGTGAAATGCGTTGATATTAGGAGGAATACCAATTGCGAAGGCACCTCTTTGGACCTCGACTGACGCTAAGGCTCGAAAGCGTGGGGAGCAAAACGGATTAGATACCCGTGTAGTCCACGCCGTAAACGATCCCTGCTAGATGTTTGGCTGTATTTTGAAGTTTTTTCTTAGGAAAAATCTAATGGATCAGTTGAGTGTCGCAGCTAACGCGTTAAGCAGGGCGCCTGGGGAGTACGGCCGCAAGGCTAAAACTCAAAGGAATTGACGGGGACCCGCACAAGCGGTGGAGCGCCTGGTTTAATTCGATGATCAGCGAAGAACCTCACCTAGGCTTGAACTGTACCTGCACGCCCCCAGAAACGGGGGAAGCCTTCGAGGGTGGTACAGAGGTGCTGCATGGCTGTCGTCAGCTCGTGTCGTGAGATGTAGGGTTAAGTCCCACAACGAGCGCAACCCCTATCCAGTGTTACAATTACTCTGGAGACTGCCCTGCCCAAACAGGGAGGAAGGAGGGGACGACGTCCAGTCATCATATCCCTTATGTCTAGGGCTACACAGACGCTACAATGGTCAGTACAATGGGCTGCCAAACCGCAAGGTGGAGCTAATCCCAAAAAACTGGCCTCAGTTCGGATTGTAGGCTGCAACTCGCCTACATGAAGTTGGAATTGCTAGTAATCGCGTATCAGCATGGCGCGGTGAATACGTTCTCGGGTCTTGTACACACCGCCTGTCAGGGCACGGAAGTCACTTTGGCTCGAAGTCCCCGAGCAGCCTGTGGGCTGCTAAGAAAAAAGGATTAGAATTTTAGATCAACTCTTTAATTTTAATCTCAATTCTCAGCAATCGCAGTTTGCTCCGGGGCCGAAAGTCAAGGAGGCGACCAGGCTTAAGTCATAACAAGGTAACCGTAGGGGAATCTGCGGTTGGATTAACCTCCTTTCTAAGGAGTAAAAATCATCTTTATCTGAGGATAAAGAAAACCAAATTTTTAACCCGAACTGGTTTTTAGTTTGTAGTTCCTATCACTTTTAAGGTTTCAAAACTTTTGCTCTTTAAATAAAATTTTCGAAAAAGTATTAACCATTATATGGTTATCTGGTATATTTGGAGGCTTGTTTTATGAGTGGTCTAAACCACCAGCTGCAGGCGTTTAGCTCAGCTGGTTAGAGCGCAGTCCTGATAAGACTGAGGTCCCAGGTTCAAGTCCTGGAACGCCTATATTTTTAAGGGTTAAGACGAAGAATTAGTCGTAATTCTTTTTCTAAATCCTTATGAGCGAAGCTCGTTGGGGCCTTAGTTCAGCTGGCTAGAACGTCTCATTTGCAATGAGAAGGTCATGGGTTCGAGTCCCATAGGCTCCACATTTGAAGGAGTTTATAAACCAGATAGCTTTTTTATTCCAAAATTATATTTCCGAATTTTATCGGAACCTAGAAAATGTAATTTGTCCACACAAATTACATTTTCTAGATTCTAATATCTAGGAGAATATGCACATTGAAAACTGAATAGGGTTTTTTTATGTCCTAAAATGCGACAATCTCGTTGTTTAAAACCGCATATAAAAGCATTTAAGGGCGTACGGTGAATGCCTTGGTACAAGAAGCCGAAGAAGGACGTGTTAGGCTGCGAAAAGCCTCGATAAGCTGTCAAAAAGCTTTATAGTCGGGGATGTCCGAATGGGGAAACCCCTCCACCTTTGGTGGAGACCACATGGTGAACACATAGCCATGATGGAGGTAAGCCAGCGAACTGAAACATCTTAGTAGCTGGAAGAAAAAAGACAAAGTAATTGTTATTCCCTAAGTAGTGGCGAGCGAAAGGGGAAAAGCCCAAACCTCAAAAGTAGTGAAAGACAAATAATCCTGCGTTGCGGGAAAGTTTGTTAATCAGCTGTTTCAGCAGTGGTTACATTGAGGGGTTGTAAGACACATCGTTTGCAGGCTGAAAGCTGCAGAATCAGGTTACAAATCTCTTATTTAGTAGAAGTTTTCTGGAAAGAAATACCATAGATCGTAACAGTCGAGTATACGAAAAGTAAGAGACCTTGATAGATGTGTTCTTGAGTACTACCAACTAGGTGAAATCTGGTAGGAATCATCCTGAACCACCAGGAAAGGCTAAATACTTCTTGTGACCGATAGTGAACTAGTACCGTGAGGGAAAGGTGAAAAGTACCCCTGATAGGGGAGTGAAATAGTATCTGAAACCGTATGCCTACAATCAGTCGGAGCCGTATTTATACGG
>CAYUPY010000005.1:0-38950 GCA_964446595.1 uncultured Candidatus Saccharibacteria bacterium
ACTGTTAAAAATTTAAGTATGACTCGTTATTTACACATACTATTTTACAGTCCCAAATTCGGAGGGGACAGGATTCGAACCTGCGGTAGACTTGCGCCCACACTAGCTTTCCAGGCCAGCCCATTCGACCGCTCTGGCACCCCTCCGGGTGGTTTTGGATTTTGCCGGCACTGCTAGGGTGCAGTGCGCGGCGAAAACCTGTTTGGATTATACGCTATTGGGGGATAGTGGACAATGGCGGAACTATACTAGGTTTGATCAACGCCTTTTGAGGGTATTCATCACTATTGAAGAGGCCTAGTTTAACAAGTACCCTTCCAGATGCTGAATTTGATAGTCTGGTTCTGTGTTTGACTTGGAATCAGAATCAAAGCTTACGCTCCTTATTAACAATGCAGACTTTTTGTTTCCGATTAATTTACTGTCTAGTAAAGCTTGCTCTAGAGTTAAGGTGTAAGTGTACTCTTCACTGTTAGTGAGGGAGCCGAGTTCAAAGACTGCAACTACTTCTTGAGTGGTTTGATTGATTACGGACACAACCGTTCCCGAGGATGAAACACTTAATGGCTCGTTTTCGCTACTGAGTATTACGGATTTTTTTGTATCAGGGTATAAGCTTAAGCCCTGCAGTGATGTGTATCCGGTTATATTTAGATTTAGTTTATTCTCGTCAAGTATGAAGGTGATTCTGCCGTCAGAGTCAGGGTAAGTATTTGGGTATGGTCCTATAATATCGCTGCGTGAGTCATATGGGTTAATTCGATTATTTTCATAAGTTGAATATCCATATGTGTTAAGGTCTCCATCTATTACTATTTTATCTTTAAGTTGAGAGAAGCCATGGACGGCTTCTAGCTGATCGTACGCTGCTGCTGCTAGTTCATACTCCATCTCGTCTAATACGATTTCGGAGTTGATGGTGCCGTCGGGGGTGAGGCGGCCGGCAGCCTGGAGGACTTCTACTAGTTGGGCTGTCTGGCTGCCGGCCGCCACGCTATAACTATTTAAAACTGGCATGAATACGGATACAAATGGCACTACTGCCAACGTGAATAGCGCTACGGGTAAGAATCGTTGCGGTTTAAGTTGATAGGTTACGGCTATGATGGCGAGCACTAACCCGAACACTAACCAATGGCCAAGATATACAGTAAAGCCTAATTGGAGATAGTTTTGGAGGACGGCGACAAAGTATGGTACTAAATATATAACTAAAGCAATGGATAAAACTCGTCCGTATGTTCTAAAAATACGAGAGTGATCTAGTTTTGGTAGTTGTGAAGCCATCCCAATCAAGCCTGGTGTAAATAGAGCGATGACATATGCGGGCAAGGTTAGCTCTAGACGCTCGTTATAGTTAAATAAGCGGGCTAAAAAGTAAACCCCTAGGATGATTAGGTTTAGAGCAACAAGGGGAATTAATAAATATTTATTAACAATCTCTAGAATTCTGGGGTAATTTTCACTTGGGTTTTTACTTTTTTCGCTAGCAAGCTCGCTGACTAACGGTCTTCTAGCAATTAGCAGCCAGCGAGCTACCGCAATAAAACAGAATACAGCCGTATATTGAAAAAATTGATAGGATAATACATCGCCGAACAAGAAGTTAATTGTAGATAAAGCAAACACTAGCCCCATATACAATAATAAGGACAGCGCATAGCTGGTAACCATTTCCCAGGCGAATTTAAATGTGTACTGCCAATGCTTTCCAGCATCCAAGTGTCTAGATAGCCACCACAAGGGGAAAGTGTAGACGCTTAGTAACGCGATTAGCGTAGTGGCAAAATTTAAACCTTCAGCTGCACGAAAGTTACTGTAGAAATTCACTAATAGCGCTAAACCTGCGGCCACTACAACTATGAGTAGTTTGGCGTAAGCTCGCTTATAAATCTGGGTGAAGTGTAGGCTGAGAATTTGTGTAGACTCAATAAATAGGATGATGACCAGCAACCAACGCACGAGTGCTTCGAAGCTTGTATCCCCGCGGCTAGTATCTCCAATAAACAATAACAAAAAGCCTACTAGTGTCTGTAACAACACTAGTAGGGCTAAAAATGTGTTCTGTCCTAGTTTTTGTTTAAGGTTACGCAATAGCTTTTGCATATAGTTCTTCTACCTTTTCCCAGTTTACCAGGTTCCACCATTCTGTGACATAGTCGGCGCGAGCATTCTGATAATCAAGGTAGTAGGCATGTTCCCATACATCGATCCCTAAGATAGGAGTGTATTCACCTAACATTATAGGGTTATCCTGATTAGGTGTGTCCATTATCTCTAGACCACCATCGCTATTTACTACTAACCAAGCCCAGCCTGATCCAAAACGACCCTTTGCGGCGGCATTAAACTCATCCTGCATATCTTCCAGGCTTCCAAACTCGTCTTCGATTGCTTCTAGCAAGTCACCATCTGGACCTTCGTTAACCTCATCTCTTGGTCCCATAATCTGCCAGAAAAGAGTGTGGTTATAGTATCCACCTCCATTATTGCGGACCTCTGGGCGAATGTCTGCTGGTAGTTCATCTAAGTTGCCTAGGAGATATTCTATTTTTTCGTTTTGAAGATCAGGATGACCTTCTAGCGCAGCATTTAGTTTATTCGTATAACCTGTATAGTGCTTACCGTGGTGTACTTCCATTGTAGCAGCACTGATAACTGGCTCTAAAGCATCTGCGTCATATGGTAATGATTGTGCTGTGAACATTACAATTCAATTAAGATATAAATTTCTTAGAGTGTATCACACTTTAGCAGCTTGAGCGTCTAATGCAATATTTACTAGCTTGTCGGCAAACTTATTTTTCTCGCGGCGAACATGAATAAATTTAATCTCTTCAAAAAATTCAGTTAATGCTTTTACTTGCTCCCATTTCTCTTTGAGTTGTGGTTGTTTAACACGATAAGCACCGTTAACCTGCATCACTATTAGCTCGCTGTCTAGGTAGCATTTTAGCTTTTTAATGTAGTTGTTTTTGGCAGCTTTCAATCCCATTAATAAACCCTCATACTCGGCAAGGTTATTTGTAGCCTCGCCTAAATACACTGAATCCAGTTGCACTAGTTGCTGCTGTTCATTAAATATTACAAACCCGCTGGCGGCTGGACCGGGATTACCTCGTGCTCCACCATCTGTGAATAATGAAAAGAAATTATCTGATTCAGACATAAAAATTCTATGAACTTAACTAAAACTTTGAGTTCTTATTTTAAAAGAGTTTACCTACCCTCTTCTGCACAATAATATCACTAATTGTAGAAAGCTGTTCCCAATCGTAATTGCTAGCATATTCTGGCTCTTTGCCAGTTACTAGCTTACGGAAGCCGAAAGCAAGTCGTGTGGGCAGAGATGGAATAATTGTACTAAAGTCAAAACCTACGTTAAAACTATGCGTATGTTGTAACACCTTTGGCTGAATATTAGCTGCGGCTGCCCTTAGGAATTCTTCACCCTCAGCATTAGAGTGCAACACCAAATAAAGTGGCTTAATGATTAGCTCTTGAGTGTTCTGCTGTAGGAAGAGTGCTAGGTTTTCGTCTAGTTGATGGTGCAACATTGCACCCACTGCTACTACCACATTGTAATGTTGGAGAACGTGAGGTGTTACACTTTCTAAATCTATGAGATCGATTTGCTGGGCGGCGCGCCTCAGATATTCAGCTAAGGTGCGCGCCGACCGCTCCACCAACCCATAATGGTCATCGAAAACAATCAAAATCTTCATCTACTAGGATTTTTTAGGCAAAATCACACTAATTACCGAAAGCAGGCCAAATAACACTAAACTTCCCATCATTAAAAAGTCTAGTGTCTGAGGTACTTCAAATACACCCCAATAAAGATCTTCAAACAGGTTAAATAAATCGCAAAGCAGCTTAGGCAAACCCTCGTGATTTCTAGGCAAAATACTAATTAAGGTATAGCCAAATAGTCTTAACCCAATTAAAGGAACAAGCAAATTAAGTATATAAACAACTAAAAGTGAACCAAACTTACCATCTCGGCTATCTGCAGCTTTCGCAAGGTACTTAACGAATTTGAAAATTAAGTAAAACGCTGCTCCCACCATTACCCCGGTGAAAAGCACAAGAATAGTCTCCTCCAAAACCCCTCTACCTAAGAAGAGCCAAGCTACCACAATGTAAATTAGCAGAAAGGATGCAAATGACTTCTCTGCTTCAAATTCCTTAAAGAAGAACATGTCCCTTCCCAGTCTAGATAAAGTAGATGATTTGGATGTTTTAGGTGTTTTGTTTGATTCTTTTGCCATTAGGTCATTCTAAATGGCAAGAGCACAAAATGCAACACTATCCTTCTCCGCGTAGATTTATTTGTCCAGTGTAGACATCTCTAAACCAACGGCGTATTCCATGTAGATTATTTTGCCCTCCTTGATCCATGAAAACGCTTCTACGCAGATTTTCGTAATTTTTTCCTTGCAGCCCATAATCTCTAAGCAACTGCTGCTTAACCTCCGATGAACCTTGTTCTACTAGAAACACGTCCATGTTTGAAGGGAACATGATAAACCCAGCCCTATCTATTTTTCTTTCTCCCATTTGAAATAAGAACTGCCCGGTCTCCCGATTGGCAATGTCTAGTAGAAGTAGAGGTAAAAAGACTCCATTTTGGGCATCAAGTGCGTAAATAAAAGTAGATATTGGAATCGTACTAGAGTAGAGTTCTATCTTTTTAAATTCTAAACCTAATCTTTCAAGTTGTTCTTTGTAGAAACTCTCTGCTATGTAACCTGCCATTTGGCCATTGGAAATAGCATAAAGTAAATTTGACCATACTGAAGATAAATTGAGTATTGCCCCTTCCTAATCGTAAGTGGGTAACTCAGCTAGGTTGTATAGAGGGAGCACGTGGTGAGTTGGAGGCTCTTTTACAGCCGGTCTGTTGCGAGGCAAATCAAGTCGGTTATCCGATAACCCCAAACCAAAATCTAACCCGAGAGGATGTCCTTCAAAATGGTGCCACATAGTTGATGATAGCACTGAAATTATACTATCTTCAATCCGTTTAGTTGGTTTGTAAAGAATGTGATTGGCAACACGTGCTCAGATGGAATTTCACATATGTACGCTGTATCATTAACTTCACCTAAATCGGTCTCATGCAATAGTCTTTGAGCTACTAACGTTTTTTGACCTATAATTCTCTCGTTTTCAGTGCAAAAACCTAAGGGCATGACTACTGTTACGTTATCTGTGCTACTGTTGTTTTGTAGTAATTTTAGTAAAATTACCAGAGATAGTGTATGTGGGTTGGGAGCTGTATTTAATCTTTTTGTGCTACTATCTCTCCATCTTAACGGGCGATTTAAACTCTTTAATAACCTGTTATTTTTATTCCGTGCACAATAGAAATCCAAGAATGATTCTAGGTAGGCAGCTAATTCTTTAATCCGGCTAACAATAGTTAGCCATTTTTGACTGCTATTGGCAAACATTTTCTTAACTGATTTTTGCTGAATTGAAGAATCAAGGGCTTTAATTCTATTTGAAAGCTCTGCAAACAACACATCATCTTCAACTGTACGAATAGAGCCAACAATTGCTGCCATTATTTCTAAGCAGTTATTTGCTAGCACTTGATCATCTGTTCTTAAGTAGCTGATATCTGGCTTTGCCTCATCTAAATTTTGCGCGAACTCGTCAAATCTTTGAAATATCACTTCATCAGGCACCTTAGTTTGCCAAGGCATTTGAATACTATTAATAATTAACAGTCTACTTTCGGGAAGATAAGTGTAGTTAATTGTTGGAAGACGTCCATCACCTTCTATGCCGTTAAAAGTAATTTGTAACTCGCTCCACCACTCCTTACCTACGTCTGCTATACAATTAGAAACAAGTATTTCATTCAACTCAGGTATCGTGAAGCTTAGATGTTGATGGTTGTTGAAAGGCAGCTCTGCTGAATGTTCACAAAAATATTTTATCTTTTCAATGAAACTAGAAGGGTTTTGTAAGTCATTTGGCGTTGCAATAGTTCTAAAAAATCCTACTGTTGATTGATCAGAAAACCATGGATTTTCGTTACTCTTTAAGCTGGTATCAAACTGAAGTGCTAACTCATCAAAATTATTATCTTCCTCTACTGGTAATCCATAACGATCCCTTAGCCTAGTGATATAATTGTCCATGGGATATACTATCATATCTTTTATACATTGACAATATACATGGATAGGCCGTTATACAAAGAGCAGCTTCCTCAAGAACCATACCTTCTTCTAAAAACTATTGCCCTTAGTGTGTGGAGTGCCTATTCCTTTCCTCCATATGGGAATAATCCTGCTTACGGTAGATCTACACTGTCTGAACAACTCGAAAATCTGGATAATTACCACATACGTGACTGTAAGCTTCCAACTTATATCTTTATTGAAGCAATAAAAGAAATTGTTAAAAGTAAGGGCTTAACTTCATATTGCTTACTGATAACAGCCATCGACTTATAAGGTGGGAAGAACTAGAGACATATCTTAAGAGCCGCAATTACTTTCCATTGGACAAAGAGGGTATTTGGTCCGAGCTAGATCGCAGATACTTATTTCAACTAGCATTGCATAAAAAATCTCTGGAATAAACCCTAGCTGAGCATCTGACAATACTCACACTCCGCACAGAGCGGATATTCCTCTGTACCGTAGAATTCTAAATCGCGGATAGATGTCATTACTGCGGCAATTTCTTGTTTTAGGTCATGGACGTCATCACTATTGATTGTAATAGGGCGGCGAACAAGCTTGCCCGATTTTTCTTTCAGAAAATCAACCTCTACATGATCCACCTGGTATTTTTGCATTTTGTTGGGTGGGCGGAACTGGTCGTCCAGTTCCGCCATCAGGACATAGAATACTAGCTGGCGCCAAATGTTTTTGTCCGCGGCCTTAGTCAGGCCGCGGACCTCATTCTCACTTTTGTGTGTGGATGTTTTATAGTCAACAATCTTCACCCTTAAGCTATCTTCATCCACCCAATCTAACTTGTCTATTTTTCCGGACAAGACCACAGGATCCTGATCTAATAACTCTAGAACCACATTATGACGACTAAAACTATATTCTACCGCAGCAGGAGCGGGCCACGAATCTTTATATTCTTCAAAATAACGTTCTAGGATATGCTTACCTTCAGTAAGCGTAAGCTGATAATCTTCTCCGCTCAGGAGTTCGGTTTCTAGTGCTTGTTCAAAATCTAATAACATTCTGGGTAACGAAAGCTCGCCTAGTTGCATTAGTGCCCTTCCCTGCCTTTCTAAGGCTTTATGGATGGCGTTACCTAAAGCAATATGAGGGCTGGAAGGTAGTGGAGCTTTGAGCAAGCGATTAAACTTAAATTTTAGTGGACACTCTAGATATTCATTAAGAGCACTCGCACTTAGTTTGAATCTGGACACAAGTACTTTTAAGAATTCACGTTCATTTTCATCTAAGTGTAGATCTACAATTGGTGATAGAGCCCGGCGCAGGCGGTCTTCGGTCTTTGTTTTTAAAGCTTGATCAGTGTCGGGTGATTCATATACCTCTGAATCTAACTCAGTAATAAATTGACTGGCTTCTACCTCTTTTTTGTTTTTGGGATCGCCATATTCTGATGCAGTTGTGATGTAGAGCCGTTGTTTAGCTCTAGTAGCTGCTACAAAGAAGAGTCGGCGCTCATCCTCTGTTTCCAGATCTTTCTGCGCATCTCTACTTTCGGGAACCTCTACTAGAGTTAACAATTGCGGTGGAAGTTTGATGATTTGTCGAGACACTCGTCCTCCCCAGTTACGATGATAAGCTTTAACCACAAACACATTATCAAATTCTAGGCCTTTGGCTGAATGGGCTGTCATTAAATTCACACTGTCATGATCTAGCTCCATACTCGATTCACCGATACTCAAGTTATTTTCTGTGAGCAAATGCAGGTCGGCTAAAAATCGGGTAAGGTTTAAGGTATGGTCTGCTTGATATTGCGCTTTCACAAACTGAAAAAAGGCATTGATAGCATTAGCTTCATCTATATCTAATTGATCCCCAAAAACCTGGGCAAATAGGCCAGATTCATGCAGCACATGGGCTACAAAATCTACAATATTTGTATTGGCTTCCAGCTCTTTCCAGCCTACCACCTGAGAGTGGAAGGAAAGGAGGGCTTGTTGCTCATGGATGCCCGCAGCTTCCAGCTGCGGGCTGTCTCCAAGCACATTAAACAGGTTAACCCTTTGGCTTGGATCTTTCACAAAATAGTTCTTGTCATTAACATAGGCTAGCAACTTGAAAACCTGTAGCCTATTAAAGCCAAATCTTTGCTGTAAGAATTCATAAAATAGCATTTCAAACAGTACTCGATCCCTGTCCACTACGCTAAACTCCACCAACCGTAACAAGTTTACTAACATTTGCACTGGCTTTTCATCTAGAGCGTTGCCCCCGGCTGCCAATTTGATTGGGATTTGTGCGCGTAGAAGCGCATCTACAATGTCTTCTGCGTCACTGTGGCGGCGGTACAAAATGGCTATGTCGTTGTAGGCACCGCCGCCAGCAACTAGCTCATTTATTTCAGAAATCAAATATTCTAGTTCATCGTCTCCAGTATTTAGCTGCACCACCTTCGGCTTTATTTCCTTGGCTTCCGTGCCAGCCTTTAGATCCTTACTAAGACCAGGAATGATGTTTACTAAGCGATTTTGGTTATGGCTTACCGAGTCCTTTGCAAAATCCAAAATCGCCTGATTCGACCTATAATTTGTTGTAATCGGAATTGTCTGTACTCCTTCAAATTGCTGCTCAAAAAACAATAGGTTGTCTACATTAGCACCTTGAAACCGGTAAATAGCTTGATCATCATCTCCTACAGCAAAAATATTTGGCTTATTTTCGGGGTGTTCACTTCCTAACAATTTAATCAGTTTATTCTGGGAACCGTTTGTATCTTGATATTCGTCCACGTGAATGTATTGAAACTTCTCCCGATAATGCTGAACCAGCTCCCAATCCTCTTCAAACGCCTGAATCACAAACAAGATCATATCTTCATAGTCATATAGGTTTTCCTCGGTTAGCCTGGATGCATAGTTTGCGTAGATTTCGGCTAGCTCAACATTCCTTTCTGCCGTCTTCAGCTTAGCCGCATATTTCTGAGTAGGCTTCCCGGTACGTTTGCTTATCTCTGGGTCAGCTTTAAGCGTTTCGAGCTCACTCTCTGCTACTAAAGCAAACTCTGTAGTTGTTACCCCTTCTCGCTTGAGTGTTTGAATAGAAGAAAGTATTTCATATTGATGCTGATAAGGGTTAGCAAATAACCGTAAATGATACTTTTTCTCACTATCCAAATCATCTAAAACTTGACGGATTATTTTTATCCTACCTAAATCATCTAATTGGCGCGGATTACCACTAAACGCGATAAACTTCTCGGGGAAGGATTGTATTACTTCATTACAAAAGCTATGGAAAGTGTGAATATTTATATGATAAGCCTCACTGCCGATTATACTCTGCAAGCGTTTACGCATAGCTCCTACTCCAGACTCAGTGAAAGTTAGACATAGGATATTCCCCGCACTTACGTCCACGTCTAGCTTAAGAATATTTGCAATACGCATCGCCAGCACTTGAGTCTTACCGGTTCCAGGACCGGCTACTACCAATACAGGGCCTTCAATAGTATCTACGGCCTTCTGCTGTTCAGGGTTTAGCTGTGCGTAACGACTTTCAAATGCTGAAAGGGACTTCATGCCACTATTCTAGCAGAAGTAGAATTGTTTAATTCTCCTCTGCTAGTTCTGGTTTGTAACGGAATAAAATGTTGCTGCTCGGCCATGTTAGTGTATAGGTACAGAATAAGTTATATAACCAATACTAACATACTGCTTACAAAATCGTTACCTGGACGTCTCCAGACAACTTTTCCGCAAATACATTTGCATCTTCTTTACTACCTGCAATGCTTGCATCGTGATGCATCGGAATCACTACCTCTGGGTTAATTAGCCGAGTTGCTTCAACTGCCTGATCTACATCCATCACATAAGTACCAGAAATCGGTACCAATGCTACTTCTATGTCTAATACATTTTCAAATTCCGGAATGTTGTCTGTATCGCCTAAATGGAAGATTTGGACATCACCAAGATGTAAAATATACCCCACGCCCTCATTTTGACGCGGGTGAAAGTCTTTGTCTATGTTATAGGCAGGAACAGTTTCAAAGTGAATCTTCTCTAGGTCAATTTTATCTTCTGGAGCGACTTCTACGAATTCGTTAAATTCTACTTGTTCTTCAAGTAGCTTTTGGGAAACCAATGCATTACCTACCAAGATAGTGTTATCGTTCATAATCTTTATTAGGCTTTCAGGGTCACAATGATCATAATGTTCGTGAGTTAGGAAAATATAATCTGCCATCGGTTGATCATCTGGCAGTCTGAATGGATCAATATAAATTGTCTGATTCTCGTATTCTAGTAAAAAGCCAGACTGTGGATACTTGGTAATTTGTATATTTTTGTAAGTGTAGGGCATGTTCTTAGTCTTAAATATGGCTCATTGTAGCAAACATGCCTGTAAATTTTGGTGATTAACAAGAATTACGTGTATGATGACTGATTAACCAAGCAGCGGCGATTATCGCCGCTGCTTAAACACAAGTTTTTAAGAATTGTCGCCTTAAAGAACCATACCCCACACCCATAATGCCACAACTGCCATTACGATTCCGAATAGCCAAAAACGCTGTACAACTTTAGATTCTGGCCACCCGATCGCCTCAAAATGATGATGAATTGGGGCGATCTTAAACAACTTCCTTTTAAGAAATCTCATAGAAAACATCTGGGCAAAACTTGAAATCAACTCAACCCAGAACAATAAGCCAGCAATTAGCAAGATGAAAAGTGTATTTGTGAGAAAGGCAAAGAAAACCAAAGTGAATCCTATAGGAAAAGTACCAGTTCCACCCATAAATACACGGGCTGGGTTAATGTTAAAGTATAAGTACACAATGCTTGCTCCCAACAAGATACCTAGAATTGGAGCCAGTTGAATGCTGGCTAAGCTAGCAATTATAATTCCAAATACCACAAACAAAATTAAGAATTGTCCAGTAACTAAGCCATCAGCTCCATCTGTAATTTCAATCGCATACAACGCGGTCATTATTAGGAAGGAGATAAGTGCAATAATTGGGAAATTACCCAATGAAAAGTCGCCAATCATTACTGGAGCTAATAAATCTACTGTTAAGCTTTCTAAGCCAATTCCGGATAGAAATTGCATATTCTGCCACAGCATAATCTGTTCAATACCTGCTACTTCAATCAACATAAAAATTAAAGAATAGACAATGAAAAACAAAATTAGCAATTTAGCCACTCTCCAACTAAAGCTATCCACAAACATCTTAAATTTATCACTTAACTTCCTTCCAGACGTAATCAAATCGTCAGCTAGTCCGTAAGCAGTAAACAAAGTTACGCCTATCAAGTAGATCATTTTAAGATCAGAAGCTGGCAGTAAAATCAAGCCTAGAACATATAGTGGGATGGTAATAATTAACCCTCCAGAACGTGGAGTGCCAAATTTATGCCCGTGAATTTTGACAAACTCTGCATTTGTCTTATCTTTTAAGAGTTTAACGGCCACCACCAAATTAAAGCGGTATAAAAGCCAGATTAAAATAGGAGCCCAAATTGCGGAAACGATTAGGGCGATTAGTGCGTGGTTAGTTATTTCTTGTAGCATAGCGCAAGCATACTATACAATTGTCATTCTGGAAAGGGTCTGTTAACATCTCAGAGACTTTAATTTTTAGGTGCGTTTTAAAAAATGCAAAAGAAGATTTATTTTGGCGGGTTGCCATGGGAGACTGATCGTATTGGTCTCTTGAACTATTTCAAAGCTATCCTGGAGGAGAACGAGTTGGAGGCGACTTATGAACTTCCTTTTGTGGCTAGCCCTTTAGTTAATCCAAACTCTGTTCTCAGAGTTACGGATGTGTTCGTGGCTTTAGACCGCAAAACAAAGAAATCCCGTGGATTCGGATTTGTAACTGTAGAAATTACTACTGACAATGTAGATGAGATGTTTAATCGCATCCTAGAAATGTTTGATAAAAAAGTAATGATCGGTATTCGTGGACCTCGCGAACTGATTGTTAAAGAAGCTGATCCTCGCGAAAGCGAAGATGATAATGGCAACAGTAGTGCTGGTAGCTCTAGCGACAGCGATGACTCTGTTGGTGGACTTGATTGGTAAGGAATATAATTTCCTTTTCGGGCGGCACTTCGTGCCGCCCTTTTTTTCTGTATTCATTCAGTTTTTAGTTGCCAAGGTTAACTAATATATGATTTACTGTTCATACTATTTTTATTTTCAAATTATTCTTAAAACATGGCTAAACAAGAAACAGTAACTGTGAACTTGCAGCCCCTACTAGTGCCAATTGCAATGGTAGTCTCTGCACTTTTTCTAAGTATTTCCATTATTATCGCGGGCACTTCTATTGGTAACGGTTTAGGTGGTGCAACTATAGGTACGGTTGCCGGTACGGGTACCGTTGTAGGAGACACTACTACCGAACCTGAGGGCACAACACCTCAAATTGTAACAGTTGGTCTAGATGATGACGCTGTCCTAGGAAACGCTAACGACGCAAACATTGCGATTGTGGAGTTTAGTGATTTTAATTGTAGTTTCTGTCAAAGACATCACACTCAGGTTATGAAGCGTTTGGTAGAGGATTTTGTAGACACTGGTGAAGCAGTTATTGTGTATCGTGACTTCCCAGGTGTAGGAGGAGCGACTACTGAGGCTGCTGCCGCTGCTGCGGAATGTGTGCGTGCTCAAGTAGGAGATCAAAAGTACTTTAACTTAATTGAAAAAATTTACTCTAGTACTGCTAGCCCCAAGGATGTGAATCTTGTGGTTCAGTTAGCTAAAGATATCAACGGTGTCAAAGAAAAAGAGCTTAGTCAATGTATTGATAATGGCACTTTCGCAGACGAAGTTATCGCTGATCGAAGTGAAGCTGAAGGTGTAGGGGTGACCGGTACACCTGGCTTTGTTGTAGGTACAATTAGTGATGATGGTACTGTAACTGGTGAACTAATTGCTGGTGCTTATCCTTACGAAGAGTTCCAAAGAGTAATAGAATCTCTTAGGTAATAGTACACTTAAAATGCTAAGGGCGGTTTGCTGCAGCAAACCGCCCTTTTTGATATAATCCTATCGCCAGTCAATATGTAACATTGCCGGATCGTCTAATGGCAGGACACTGGTTTCTGGCACCAGCAATCTAGGTTCGAGTCCTAGTCCGGCAAAACAATAGGCCTCAGCTTCTGCTGGGGCTTAGTGTTTATTTAAGGCTACACCTTACTACCCTGCTTATTATCGGTGATTTGAGGCATCAGTTCTGCAATTTGACTGAGCACTAATTCTATATTTCTTTCAGAGAAAATCTTAGGATCGTTATAACAGACTCCAAGATAATCATCTATTTCTGCTTGTGTAAGCCCCTCATCGGTACTCTCAATTTCTTGGCATATCACATCTAAAATCATCAACTTAATAAATTGCTGCATCGTAAGTACAAATATTCTACTTTGAGCTTCATGATAGAAGTAGTTGAGAGTATGACGATGCGCATACAATGGAGTCTTTAATCTAGATTGGTTAGCAGCTAGCCTTGATTTTAAGCGCGATTTAAGAAGCTCTTTTGTTAAAGCAAAGCTGACAGCATATCGACCCCTCTTAAATGAAGTTCCAACTATCTCTACATCTTCATGGGGTGCATTCAGATCCCAAAGATCTCGCCACCTAATGGCCGGGTTTAAATTGGCCTGTTTAACTAAGAATTCGTAACAAAACTCTTCAGGCTGCTCAATTGATATTGGCTCATTCTCTGCATTTTCTATAGACATAGTATACATTTTTGATATTTCACGATTATAGCACACTAATTCACACTGGATCCATCGTCATCATCATTATCTTTGATTAGGATCTCGGAAAGCCATTTGAACTTATCGTTATTAGCCAGGGTAATAGCATGATTTAGACTGACATCAGAAAAGTTCAGCTTGCCAATTAGTGGCTCAAGTACGAATACAGCTTCTGATAATTTCCCCAGTTTGATATAAAGATCCGCAAAGATCAGGGTAATTTGTTTTAGAGAAGCGGCTGTTTCTTCGGGAAGTTCTCGTCTGCTAAGAGCTGCCAATAGTCTCCACCCCATTCCATAATATGTCCCAGTTTTGCCTAAATATTTAGTGTTAAAGCAATCTACCCCCAACAGAAGTTTCTTTAGTATTCCTAACACTTTATTCCAGCTATTAGCATCCATTTCCAGTATTGTAGAAAAGACTGTGACACAATAAAGAATAACGTGATTAAGTTCACTCCGCATTTCTTCATTTAGAAACCCTGTATTAGTCGTTTCGACTACAAGTTCCCACCGATTCAAGGCATCCTGTACTATTTTTTCTTGTATTGGTGCTGAGGTCTGCTTGATTGCAATTAATGATTCATCTAATAGCTCTTCATAAATTGCATACTCACCAAATGTTTGAGTTAGATAAGACTCTTGCGCCAACATAAATATTTCAGCTATAACCTCCATGTCTGCTGCATAAACTGCTAGTTTTAGGTATGCCTTCAGAGCAAAGAATATATTGGGACCATATTTAGCGTGAGACCTACTAATATTTTGCCCATCCTTTAGTCTCTCTCTTAAAGCAGGTAGATAATTTAGCCATATTGATAACTCTTGCTTTATTCTCAGAAGACAATAATGAGATTCTGAGGTATTCATTGCTAACAATTCATTCAAAATATCCATTGCCAAATCCCAATCTCCGTTTAGGGTTTTATTGTCACCTAGACTTGCTGCTGCTGTTACCGTGTTAATCAGAAAGCTAGAATCAAATATTTCTTCAATGGTAAATATTGCGGCAATTCCCCTTTGGTCCGTAACTTCTTCATAGACCTTTGAGGTTAAGGTTTGCTTAAGCCATGCTCTCCATGTATTTTCATCCTGACCAAATACTCCTTTCTTTATTAAGTCCGCGACCAGCATTAAAGTGATCCCTTTAACCTTATTGGAAAATGCTCAAATTCTTGCTCTAAATATTTAGACATATCCTGATAGTTCTCATAGGCGAGCAGAGCGGCTATGGTGGCTATGTGCTCAAATCTCGAAAAGCATTCAACCCCTCTTTCGCGTTCAGCGTAAGTTCTGATCACTGCAAGTAGTTCACTCTCAGTTATTGTTTCTAGTTGTGTGTAAATGCGGATATTTTCTACCAAATCATATGTTTGATTAATTCCGAAAGCTAGTGATGCAGGAACTCCGTCAATTTGGTGTTCGTCTATCAAATAACTCATGACTAAGGATAAAAAGGCTTGGGATTCATTACTTAACTCTGCAAATAACTTTACAGCATAACGAATGTCTCGAATTTCCTGTAATTCATTTAGTTGTAAGCTGACTAGAGTCATTTCAGCCCTAATCTTCAGTTTATCTAGCAGTTTTTGAGCGGGCTCGATTATGGATAAATTTGCAGTATTTGCAGTGAAGTTAATTAACTTCCTTAGTTTAGCTGCGACTCTAATTGTGATTACCCAGCTATCAAAATCTACATCCTTACTCGCTTGCTCAAGCAAATTATAATAGTCCAGAAATAGAAGTAGGATTGACTCAGCCACAAAGTTTAATGGATTTTGTTGATAGACCATCAATAGTTCGTCAATCTCCCGTTCAAAACTATAAAAATTATCTCCCAAGTAATCTGCGCTGATAGATAAAACAGGAACGTTACTATATCTTTTCTGTAAGGCGAGTCTCTTCAGTTTCAAACTTGATGCGAAGATTGCGAGATCAACGATTTCACCAAGCCAGGGGTTATTCTCTGGAAACTCAGGCTCTTCTGGCATTAGTAATGGCATACTAGCGCGTTAATATGGCGGGATTATATCACAATGCTAGTTTTAGGCTATTTGTCGAAGCTCACATGCACTTTATCTGCATCCAGTCGTTTGAAGAGAAGCCATTGTAACTTATCCACAACGCGATACCAGTTTTCGTTTATGAAGCCTGGATGTCGGCGTATGCTTTGTAGGTAGTTGGTTTTATAGTTACCTTCACTAATGTAACTGTCGATGATCATGGCAATGATTAAGTTATCTATATCAATATACTCTTTGCCATCGATCTTTTTTACTTTTATTAAAGGTGGATCAGTTTTAGTTAGTAGGTTATGTGACTTTACATAATCGAGCACTTCTCTTAGCTGTTCCGGAGAAATATACCAATCATCATCGGAATTTGTTCCGGCTGGAGAGGCACCGCGACCTGTGTTTGCTGCCGCACCTCCTAGCTTAAGAGTAGAAAAGATTTGCGCCAGTCGGGACCGCGCTTCATGGTAACCAGCTATTAGTTCAGTAACTTCTGATGTGATTGACGCTTGAATGGCTGTCATAGTAGAATCATTGGTAGTTTGTGTCTGTTGCTTGGGCATAGTCGTTTTTTGTGCAAAGTAAGGCCCAAGCATATTATCAGTATATTATTATTTTAGACAAGTGAAACTACCATTGAATATAGAATTTTTTATCCGACAAGGCAAATATTTTGTTAAAATCTTATTATGGATCTACACATTATTGTTCCACTAGCATTAATCGGCATTGGCCTAGCCATGATTTTTGCTGAACTAATTATAGGCTTAGATAGCTTATTTGACCTAACACTCTCCGGTGCTGCTCTATTTTTTGCAGGTTTAATAGGCTTTGCGCTACGTAGCTGGGAAATCAGCTTAATTGCAGCATTTATTTTATTAATCCTGTATTGGGCATTAGGGAGAGCTTACATTCATAAGCTAATTAAAACCCACCCGCGTCGCACCAACAGCGATAAGCTAATTGGCTTGAAGGTAAAAATCACCCGTATTAATGAATCCGGTGTGGCTTTTACAAAACTTGAGGGCGAGGAATGGCGTGTGGAGCCAAAAGCCGGATTTGAGATGCAGGTTTCAGACAAAGTAGAAATCACAGACGTTAAAGGAGTAAGTTTAATTGTTAAAAAAGTATAAAAATGAACTTCATTTTTCTACTGTGCTTCGGCTTTATCCTGTTTATACTGGTAGTCGCATTAGCACAATCCATTAGAGTAATTCAGCAGTACGAAAAAGGCGTAATTTTACGCTTAGGTAAGTTTGCGGGAATTGCTGAGCCAGGAATTGTATTTTTAATACCATTTCTTGACTCAATTATTATGACTGACATGCGCGAGCGGGTAATTAATGTACCTCCGCAAGATGTGATCACAGAAGACAACGCCACTGTACAGGTGGATGCGGTTGTCTACTACAAAGTAGTTGATCCTGTAAATGCTACTTTTGAGGTAGAAGATTTTGATTTGGCTTGTACTACTTTAGCCCAAACTAACTTACGTAACGTAATTGGGGATCTATCACTAGATGAATCGCTAACTTCACGTGACAAAATTAATGTGAACCTACGGGACGTTTTAGATGAAGCTACAAATCCTTGGGGTGTAAAAATTACTCGTGTAGAGGTTAAAAGAATTGATCCACCTATGGACATTAGCGAGGCCATGAGTCGTCAAATGAAGGCCGAGCGTGACAAAAGAGCGGCAATTTTGGAAGCAGAAGGTGTAAAACAATCTCGAATTCTGCAAGCAGAAGGTCTGAAGGAATCTCAAGTCTTGGAAGCTCAGGGAGCAGCTGAGGCTGAAATTGCGAAGGCTGAAGCTGAAGCTAAGGCAATTCAAGTAGTCGCAGAGGCCGCAGAAAAGTATTTTCAAGGCCGCGCTGAGGTATTCAAACGACTTGAAGTAACTAGGGACTCATTACAGCACAACACTAAATTCGTGATTCCTGAGGGAAGTGATTTGATAAATATTCTTGGTGATGATGCTGGTAAAGTAATCCCTGTGCATCGCAACACTCACAGTTAAATCTTAGAGCTGTTTAATTTCAGCGTCTATGAACTCCTGCAGATCGCCGTCTAAGACGGCGTCTGTATTGGAGGTTTCTACTCCAGTACGCACGTCTTTTACTAGCTTATATGGTTGGAGAACGTAATTGCGAATTTGGTTACCCCAAGCAAAGTCTTTGTGCTCTCCTTTTAGTTTTGCGGTTTCGGCCGCCAGCTTTTCTTCTTCAATTTTGGCGAGTCGCGATTTAAGTAAGTCCAAGGCAATTTGTCGATTTTGAGATTGAGAGCGGCTCGCAGAGGAGGTCACAGCAAGTCCGGTAGGCAGGTGTACTAGTCTTACAGAAGTAGCCACTTTGTTTACATTTTGACCGCCAGCACCAGAAGAACGTACTGCCGTAAACTCTAACTCGTTTTCAGGTATTTCAATATCTATCTCTTGGTCAAGTTTTGGCATTACCTCCACGCCGGCAAAGCTGGTTTGGCGCAATCCCGCGGAATTAAATGGAGAATTGCGCACTAATCGATGTGTCCCTTGCTCATGCTTTAAATAACCGTATGCATAATCGCCAGTTATTTGCACCGTGACGGTAGAAATACCTACTTCGGTACCTACTACTTGATTTAAAACGCTCACTTCCCACCCTATGGTATTACAATAGCGCAAATACATACGCAGCAACATTTCTGCCCAATCGTTGGCTTCAGTACCCCCTTGTCCTGCATGAATAGAAAGAATAGCGTCAGCATGGTCATACTTTCCACTTAAGAAAGTTGCCACCTCTAGCTTATCGATTTGTTCACCTAACGCATTTAGATCTTCCGCGATTAACTCCAGCATTTCTGCATCAGTTTCTTGCAACTCAGATAGGTCGGAAATAGTCTGCTCCAACTTCTGTTGTACATCATCTAAACTTTGTACCTGATGGCGCAGGCGTCCTAGTTTTCTCATTGTCGCCTGCGCCATCTCCTGCTGCTGCCAAAATTCTGGGGACTGTGATTCCTCCTCCAGCCTTGCCAGCTCAACCTTTTTACTAACCAAATCCTGGCTCTCTACGATCTTTTCTACGCGCGGCGACAATTCCGCTAACTTGTCATTTAATTGCTTAAGGTCCATAATACGCTAATTATAGCTAAAAAATGGAAATCTTAATTGATGGTTTTAAACTGGAATACGAAAAGTATCCTGGACGCTTAGTAGCCAGACTAGTACGCTCATTTCAGGAAAAACCACGTACAATTCTCTTTATTCATGGTTTTGCTGTCAGTTTTCAAAATCACGTTGATATGATTGAGATGTTTAACGCTGCGGGTTATGACGTTTATGCAATTAATTTACCCGGGCACGCAGGCTCCATGTTTGATTTGAACATAACCCTAGACAGAATTGTGGAGTTAATAGACAAGTTTATAGAAGGTTTGTGGTTAAGTGAGGTGTATGTAGTTGGATACTCGTTTGGTGGTTTAATAAGCTTAAAACTAGCCGAAAAACAGAATAAAGATAAAATAAGTCGGATATGCGCTATTGCCCCACTTACCTACCCGCTTAAGCTAAAACCTGGGTTTACGGAATTCAACTTTAGTAAAAAATCTACAGATGTATTGGTGAAAATAGGACTAGGAGCATACAAAAAGCGTATTAACTACGCAAACGTTGCCTTACTTGCGCCAGTATATCGTTCCATGGCCTATGATTACACTATTAATCTTACACATAACGAAATTCCTATACGTATTATTCGCCTAGGAAAAGACGAGATTATTGATGGCAATCAACTTACCCAAGATATAAAAAACTTTGAAACCTGTGAATTACTGACAGTTCCGGGCTACGCCCACGATATTTTTAACCTTCCTCTGCTAGAATTGCAAGGTTTAGTTGATATAGTGTTAGAATAGCTAGCATAAATGGCATTTAGACATCGTTTTAAAAAACAATTCGGACAGAACTTTCTGCGCAGTGATCGCTTTGCGCATAAATTACTTGAGGCAGCAGAAATTAATGAGCATGACCATGTGGTAGAAATAGGCCCCGGTGATGGCCGTGTGACTAACCTATTGCTGCAGACTGCAGCTAAAGTGGTAGCTATTGAAGTAGATTATGACTTAATCGTAAGCTTGATCAAGCGCTTTAATGAATACCCTAGTTTTGAAATTGTGCACCAGGATATCTTGAAGGTGGACTTTACTAATCTGCACCAAGAATATGGTTTAAACAATAATTTTAAGGTAGTTGGGTCCTTGCCATACAATATTTCCAAGCAAATTATTGCCAAGATGTTCACCTTACCGAATATTCCCACCAAGATGGCTTTTATTTTACAAGAAGAGGTGACCGATGCTTATGCAGCTAGCGCGCCGCAGGCCACATTTTTATCAAATTGGCTGCGGCTCCAAGCAGAAGTAAAAAAGACTATCGCTATCTCTCGCAAACAATTCTATCCCGAACCAAAAGTTAATGGCGGGATATTACAAGTTACGCCGTATCAACCGTCACAATTTAACAAAGAGGAATTAGAATCACTCAGCAAATTAATACGTATTGGGTTTAGTAGCCCACGCAAAACATTAATGAACAACCTAAAAGCCAGTAACTTATATTCAACTGAACAGCTGATCAATTTAGATGAAGTACTGGAACTCGGAAAAAAGCGCCCTGCTGAATTGGACACAGCCACTTGGGTAAAAGTTGTAACCCTGCTAAACAAGTCCTAAGTCAGGTATCCAGCACGATTAGTTGGGATCATAAACGAATTATGTTAACAGGATTCGGATTTACAAACCATCCCAGTCAGCCTAAAATAGGCTAATTACTTATTATTTTTAGTTCATGCTGAAATTCTTTAGCAATGCTCGTGCCAAATTGGCTACTTCTGCATTTATGGCAGTAGTTTTATTCTTTTTAAATGCAGCTCCTGTAATGGCGCAGCGCTATGATTACTACGGAAATGGTGAAGAAGCCGCGTTCGGTGTATTTGCCCTAGCTTACGGCTTGTTCTGGTGTTGTTTTGCAGTACTAGGTATTGCTTTGCACTTAGGTGTGACGTACTACCTGTATAAGGATGCCGAAGCAAAGAATATTGATAGTCCAATTCTTTGGGCTCTACTTTATTTCTTTTTCCAAGGTATCGCATTGCTGGCCTACTTCTACTTCAACCGTAATTGGAAAGGTCATCACGTAGATACAAAAGCTGAAAAGGCTGTAAAAAAGGCCGTCCATTCTGTAAAAGAAAAGGCTGAAGACGTAAAAGAAAGTATTTCTGGGGAAGATAAGAAATAGTTTAGTTATAAACCTGTTCTAACTCAGAGATGATGGCAGCCCAGCGGTAACGCTGGGCTGCTTTTTGAGCATTTTCTCCTGAGTCCTTAAGCAACCTTGGCTGATTTATATACCCCTGTATAGCATTTATCCACTCTTTAGTATCTGTTGGGTCTAGTGTCTTTCCTGCTGATTGAGGAATAATGTCTGGAGGGCCGCCATTATTTGTTGCTATCACAACTTTAGATTGGGCCATTGCCTCAACTACTGTCATTCCAAAGGGCTCATATACGCTAGGCAGCAAAAATAAATCAATAGCAGAGTAGAAATTAAGCATCTCCTTACCTTTTAAATATTCTGTGGTGAAGATGACATTGGGGTAGCTGGCGAAGAGATGTTGCAATTCATCTAGATAGCCGTCGTCTCCGCCAGCAAAGATAAACAACACCTGAGGCAGAGCCTTTGCAACTGGTACCAGGTGCTGAATACCTTTTACGTAATTCATACGGCAGGCGGCACCGACAATTAGTGTCCAATCTTGAGGCTGTATCTCCCAGCTGGCAAAGAATTTTTGCCTATCTCCTTTTTGTTCATAATACTTGTCTTCAATACCGTTAGGTATCACATGCACTTTGTGTGCAGGGATTCTGAGGCGGCGCTGCACTTCTTCCTTCTCTGAATCGAGCAGCGCCACGTACGCCCCAATACCCCAACTAAACCAACTGACTACCCAATCGTGAAAGTTAACCATAGAATTCAATAGTTTTCCCCTTTTATCTACACCCACTACATAAGGATTATGTCCGGTCACCACGAATTTTTTACGTTTAAATGCACAGACCAGTAAGAGCAAAAGTAAATGTCCATCATGTACATTGTGCAGATGCAGTACGTCAAACCTTGTTGTAATTGCAGCCCAAATCAAACCTGGAGCGGTCTGAAAAAAATACCCTAATTTTAAAAGCGGGGTAAACCTTCTTACTTTAAACCCTCTGTAAATTTCACTACTATTAGCTTTCACACGAGACTTACCATGATCTGCATTTGAAGCAAACACCTCTACCGCATATCCCCTTCTTACTAAATGCGCCGCAATCTCCTCTGCCTGCCTCTCTACCCCACCCACAGCTGGATGGAAATACGTAGAAACTTGAATAACTTTTGGCATATATGATTATATTAGTTCTCCCAAGCTTGTGCCAGCTCGAGTAAAGTTTACGAAACACCCGCTCTCTTGCTAGATTAGCATCGCTCCCTTAAAATCCGCTATGTCTGTTATAGAAAATAGCTTTAGCATTTTTCCGATCATTAATACTTACCCAAGTCAACTACGGTTTTCTCCCGAACTGAAAACTGGACTATCTATAAGTGTTTGCACTGAATTGCATACTATCAACAGATTAGATCCTTTCACTTTCAACGGCGCAGGTGGGTTTAGTGGTCTTGAGCTCGCTCATGAGAGGGATACTCGTAGATTTATGAGCATAAAGCCGAGAATAAGTTTCACTAAGATCAAAGTCAACTTTAAATTCGAGTATCTAGCCAGTACCGAAAACTTACCCTCATTCAGCTCTTTAATTAAGATCTTGAGCTCGTTAGGAGAGTATTTGGCTGATCAGGTTGTCATATCCACTGAAGACAGAACAGCGCGTGAAATGGTAACTCGTTTACTTCTATTATCTATTCATGAGAATATTGACGACATAAGTTTATTAAGTTTTAGAAAGAATAGGTTTCGCGGCTATTCCCTAGATAGCGAGGAACTTTATGACCATATTAAAACTGCTGCTCGTGTATATGCCGCCGGCATTTATCGTGGCCGAGCAGACATTTCTACATTATTTGAGCAACTAACAAAGGTACAAGATCCAGATAGTTACGACACTGCCAGAGAACAAAAAAGACGAATAGGGATTCTCAATCTTTTCAGAAGGGAGCTACTCCTACAATTAATGCTTTCAGATGTCACACAAGCTGAAATAAAAAGCATTACAAAAGAGGCGTTTAGGCTAGAGAGCAACCGCATAATTAACTATCTTACTGACTCAGCTCACACACTTAGCTCCCAAATGGATCCAATTCTTCATTCTGCCCAGTTTCCTTTTGGTCCAGACATTATTCAATGCGGTGATTTGTCTCTCCCTCCATCAGTATTACACCTAATTATTGATGAGTGGGGTAACCATTTACGTAATATAATGCCATTACTATCTGATTCTAGTCAATTAGGCAATGCGCTAATTAATCAAACTCTAGTTGAAATGAATCACTCATTACAAGCTTTGAGTATTTTTGTGAAGAGGAACCTGCAAAATCAGGGCCTTTTACATGTAGTGAATGGAGAGGATGTAGTACCTGAACACAATTGGTCAGTAGTCGAACCTTTAATCACTAAATATAGTGCCCTAGCTCAAAGCTTACCTCCTAGCATTCGCTAAGAATCTCATCTAAACTACCCTGATGGGTAATTCTTCTCTTAATACTAAACATGGGCTTTCTAGTCAATCTGTGGATCAACTAGTATCCGTTTTTGGCTATAACAAGCTGCCGCAGATGAAGCCTCCAGGAAAGCTAGAGATCTTTCTTAGTCAATTTAAAAGCCCTCTAATTTACATTATGTTAATTGCTGCAATCGTCACGCTACTATTGGGTGATATTGCTGAGGCGGTAGGGATCAGTCTGGTTGTACTCCTAAATAGCGTATTAGGTTTTGTGCAGGAAAATAGAGCGGAAGCGACTTTAGCTACACTGCGTAACGAGGTGAAACCAACTACAACAGTAATCCGTGATGGCGAGGAAAAATTAATCGAGAGCCAAAATGTTACTGTGGGTGATGTGGTGGTGTTACGTATGGGTGACAAATTAGCGGCTGATGGGCTCCTACTATCTACTGAGAATTTATCTAGCAACGAGTCTGCGCTAACTGGGGAATCTCGCCCCATACCCAAACAGGCGGCTTCTGCTGATACGCTTAAGCACACAGAACAATTGATATTGAACTGCTTACATACCCACTCTGAAGAGGAGTTGCAGCAGCAGAAAGATTTACTAGATGAATACTTAGAACACGTTCCTGAGCAGGCCCAAGTTTTTATGGGCACAGCTATCTTAAGTGGGGTTGGCACTATGCTGGTAACTCGTATAGGTGTGGAAGCTAAATTTGGCGAGATCGCACACAATTTGGCCACGGCGGCCGAAGGGCTGACTCCGTTGCAGCTGCAGATAGACAAATTCGGCCGCCTACTTAGCTATATTATTGGCGGGATTAGTTTAGGAGTATTTGTATGGGGAGCATTTACTGTAGATGATTTCATCCACTTTTCTGGTGAGGGATTTTTAAACGGGCTGCATTTAGGTGAGGGTTTTGCAGAAATCGTTGAGTTGGCAGTATCTGTGGCGGTGTCCGCCGTTCCAGAAGGGCTAGTGATTGCTCTCACTATAATCCTGACGCTCGGGATGCGGCGAATCTTGCAGCGTAAAGCATTGGTTCGTAAGCTAGTAGCTGCAGAAACTCTTGGGTCAGTAGATACAATTTGTGTAGATAAAACTGGAACCCTAACCGAAGGTAAGATGAGAGTTACTGAGGTGCGGTTTAGCGATATGGAGATTGGTAAACGTGCCTTACTGGCGAACAATCACCAGGTAAATGCCGTTGATTTGAGTTTATTTAATTGGCTAAAAGACAATGTTAGTGCCCGCGAGAAAGTTCGTTTCACTAAAGAAAAAATTATACATCGCAAAATATTCAGTTCAGAAACTAAATACGCTGCCGCCTTAAGTGAATCATATTTGTATGTTGTAGGTGCACCAGAAATGGTGTTACATCATAGTCAGATTGATGAAAAGCATCGTCAACTGTGGGAAAAAGAGATTAGAGATACTGCCCGCCGTGGCAGCCGACTGGTAGCTGTTGCCTCACTTAGCTTGGAAGCAATGTCTTCAAACGAAAAACAAAACTTGACTGTAGCACTTGAGAAAAAACTACCTCACAACCTAAATTGGAATGGACTAGTGCTAATTGATGATCCGGTAAGACCTGATTTACAAAATACTTTTAAACTCACTGCTCAAGCAGGCATCAGCATTAAGATTATCACTGGAGATATTGAGGACACTGCCATGGCAGTATTAAAAAAGGTAGGAATTCACGTGGAAGAGGATGAGATTATATCGGGCAAACAGCTGAAAAAGTTGAGTGATGAACAACTAATTAGGGATGTGGAAAAACTAAAGCTGTTCTATCGGACTACTCCTGATCAGAAGTTGAGAATCGTGAATGCTTTGCAGCATAATCACCACTCAGTCGCCATGATGGGAGACGGTATCAACGATACACCGGCACTTAAAACTGCTGAAATTGGTATTGTGGTGAACAGCGCCACCAGCTTCTCTAAAGAGATAGCAGATATGGTTTTACTAGATTCAAACTTTAAAACAATTGTGGCCGCTATTAAAGAAGGACGTACTATTTTTGATAATATGCGCAAGGTGCTCGCTTTTTTGTTGTCAGACGCATTCGAAGCACTTAGCTTAATTGTGATATCTTTTTTGATTGGGTTACCCGTCCCACTGACGCCCTTACAAATTCTGTTTACTAATTTTGTGACAGATGGCCTTCCCGATCTTTCCTTAGCTTTTGAAAAGGCCGAAAAGGGCATTATGTCTTTGCCGCCGCGGCGCAAGAACCAGCCTTTGTTAGATAAGGACTTGCGCCGCATTATCGCCATCATAGCCACTGTGATTACGACTTTTACGCTATTGCTCTATCTAATAATGCTGCAAATTCATTTTGGGACTTTCTTTCCTCAGGTAGCCGACGACGATCCTACATTAGCCTACGTAAGAACCGTAGTATTTTTAGTTGCTTCCATGAACTCCTTGATTTATATTTATTCTGTTAAAAATTTCCGCAAAAATATCTGGGAATATGATGCATTTAACAATAACACTCTAAATGTATCTGTGCTGCTGTCATTTATTGGGTTGATGATTGGAATTTATGTACCTTTCTTCCAAGACATCCTAAATACCGTCAGTATCGGTATATTTGAATGGGTACTCGCTTTTGGTATTTCCATACTAGATCTGTTTGCGATAGAATTATTAAAGAGATGGAAACGTTAATTGCAGCAAATAATTTAACAAAGGATTTTGGGAGAGGACGAGGTGTATTTGACGTAGACCTCAGTGTCCAGCCCGGAGAAGTTGTGGGCTTTATAGGCCCTAATGGAGCTGGCAAAACAACAACAATGCTAATGCTTACTGGCTTTATAAAACCGGATAGAGGAACTGTAAGTATTCTTGACCACAACGTGTCAATGACAAATGCCTACAAGCTGATGCCAAATATGGGCGTTATGCTAGCTGACGTAAGCCTTCCCGAGAGATTTAACGCTACTCAAATCTTCCACAATACCGCTGGCCTTTATGGTGGAGACTTCACTAAGAATTGGGTCGAAATGGCAAAAATGCTGAATCTAGATATGAGAACAAAATTTGGAGATTTAAGTTTGGGGAATAAGAAAAAGGTAGGTGTGATAAATGCCTTAATGCATGATCCAGATTTAGTAATTATGGATGAACCAACCTCGGGCTTAGACCCACTAATGCAACAGAACTTTTTAGGATTATTGAAGAAAGTGCGAGCGCGAGGAGGTGCTGTATTACTGTCTTCACACGTGTTGAGTGAGGTACAATCAGTATGCGACCGCATCATGATGATTAAAGATGGTCGCGTCCTTGTAGACAGCCCAACAACAGAAATTATGGAAAAGGCGCTAAAACGATTTCGCTTCTCAAATCTAGACAATCAAATTCTTAAAGAACTTAAAGCACTAAAACACACTGCTAAAGTTGATGTTCTTGATGATCAAGTATTAGTTTACACTAGTCATCGCCAAGAAGTACTGGAAGTATTGCACAATCATCATTACCATGATTTTTACCTTGAAAAACCAAGTTTAGAAGACATGTTTATAGAACTTTACCATTAGATGAAACAACTAAAGATTAGCTTACAATTTATTTGGCAACAGATCCATTTACGTCTAGGCTTCATTATAATTTACGCACTTCTTTGGCTAGCAATTAGTGTAATGTTTGCAAGTATTTACCCTTTTCTAGCTGAGAATGCAGAGTCAATTACTGCGGCTGTGCAGGCTTTTGAGGGTACAGGCTTAGCAGAAGCATTCGGAATCACAGATAGTTATGTCAGTTCTATTCAGAACTTTGTAGGTGGTGAGCAATTAATTACTTTTTCAATGGTATCTACAGGTGTCGCTGTATTTTTAGGCGCCGCCAGCATTGGCGGCGCCATCCGCAACAAACAAATTTTCGCTTTCCTTACCAAACCAATTTCACGTAGCCAGCTGTACTTTCTTCACTTTCTTACAAACTCTATTACAATCTTAATCTTAAATTCGCTGGTAATGTTTATTACTTGGGCGTCATTCTCAATCTTCGTGCCTGATGAAGCATTTGATGAAGGTTTTATTTTATCTACTTTCCTAGGATTCACTGTTATTAACCTTTTATTCTTATCTTTCGGGCATTTGTTTAGTCTGCTCATCGGTAGCTTTCGGACCATTATATTTGGTATCTTCTTAGGAATATTCGGTCAGATCTTAGATGGATTAAGTGCAATTGATGATTTCCACTTCATAGCCAAACTGTTTAACCCTTACTATTACCTCAATACCTCTCGCATTACTGAAGAAGCAACTCTAGACTCCGCTGACATGCTAATTTTGGTGTTAATTACTAGCTTTTTTTTCACACTAGGTATCTTTCTGTTCCGCAGGAAGGAAATTTATCTATAGTCTCAGTTATCGGACTACAATATTTATGATATAATAGATATAGAATGATATTTATTGTATAGAATTCGCTATGTCAGATAAACACTCTCCAATTGGATTACTAGAATATATCCTGATGGAAAAAAATTCTGAAGATCTAACGGGGACATATATATTTGCAGGCAAACCTACATCTGAGGATTTACAACTTCTTAAAAATGCACATGGAAATAAACTAGAAGTTGGAGTTCTGATTAACACTACGGGCAACTTAACAGCAATTAGTATTGTTCCAGTAAGTGATCTGTCCCCGCAAGGACTACTTTCCTATTCTAATATTGTCGATAAAATTGGGGATGTAGGTATCGACATCACAGCACATATAGATATATATCCTGACTTCTCTCTCCTGATACGAAGAAGGCCTAATCCAAACTGCACAAATTTGCTACTGACAGACTTAGGTTTAACTGAATATCGCCCTAGTGAGAGGATAGCTAAACCGCTACTGGCTTATTATGATAACTTAACTAGAACGAAAAATCTGGATATAGGTTGGACAGACACAGATGAAATGGAATCAAATGAGATGACAAAAGCTGAGGCAGACAGGTTAAGAGAGTTTGCATTTTACAGCCATTTAAAAAGAAATACTGCTCCTGAAGATCTAATCGTGTTTATAACAAGCTGGTTAACTGAAACCGAGGAAGGCAAAAAGTATTTTGTACAAGTTCCGTGGTCGGATGAAGAAAACATCAACCGTTTACTAAGAGGTGAAAGTTTACTACCTGACCTAGAAGCCTAGAATTAGGCTAACTAACTTATTCAAAGCCCCCTTGGTTCACAATTGCCGCCATGCTGCCATCAGTGTCTGGACCTGCTTCTTCGTCCACGTCATCCACTTTGGTAATGATCCCATTCATGTCTTGCATGTAAAATCCGTACTTACCAGCTATATCTTCCCACCCATCCTCAGGTGTGTCATACATCCAAGTTGCCTGTGTACGCACTATGTCACCGGCATCATTGCGCAAGTTGTAGAAAATACAAGTACCTTTGCCAGGAACGGTTTCAGTTTCCTCCGTTTGCTCTAACAGCTCACGGTTAACAGCCTCAGGCATGAAATAATACTGATCATCAGTTTCAATTAAATGTTCACCAACAATTCCCTCTGCAATAATAATAGTTTCTCCGGATTGGGGGTCTGTCGTCTCAATTGTTACTTTTGCCATGCAATTATGTTTAGAATTAAACACTACAAAATAGCACAGATTGACTAATAATGCTTATTCCCTATGTTGATGCGATGCTATAATACGCTGTGGCGGAAGAGCTGTCGGAAGTCGGGAGGTAGTTCAGTTGGTAGAACGCACGGCTGGGGGTCGTGAGGTCGCAGGTTCAAGTCCTGTTCTCCCGACTTCCGACAGCAAGAGTTCCAGCTTGTTGTAGCGAAGCTTGATGAGCAGCAAACTTATCATTAATAATATCAGACATATTTTTCCCCTCTATCGCAGGTTGTCCTTTGTAGAGTGGAAGTTTGAGCGTAAAGGTTGTCCCTTCCCCTACTTTACTTTCGACATTCAACTCACCATCCATATACCTTGCAAGCTTGAAGACGACATACAATCCAAGGCCAGTCCCCCCCGGCCTTACAATGCCGTTATCGTGATTTTTCCCTAAGTAAGTATCTGTACGAAAAAACTTTTGTCCAAGCTTAGGAATATCTTCTGCTTTGATTCCGTTCCCTGTGTCAATGACTGAAAGATAGCCGTATGTATCATCAGCTGATAGGCGCATTGTAACGCTACCGTCTTTTGTATATTTAACAGCATTGTCTACCAAATTGTCTACCATCTCCTGAATACGATCACGATCACCATAAACATGACATTCAGTTACAATTTCCTTCACCAGTATCAATCCCTTGACAGAAGCTTTCTTATCTCCACCCATAAGAGCGTCCTCAACAACATCTTTCATTTCCACATCCACAAATGAAAGCGTCAGTCTTTCATTATCGATTTTTGTGCTCGTGAAAATTGTTTCCAGCACTTTCGATAGTCTCACGGAATTTTCATTACTAATTGATAAATACTTATCTAATCGCTCACTTGTCAGTTTATTTTGCTCTTTGAACATCATTAACATCTGTACTGAGTTACGCACGATGCTCATCGGTGTACGCAGTTCATGACCAAGAATATCCAACATATCCCGTTCTTTCCTTAAATTTAACTCTAGAGCGTCATTCTTCAACTGTAGCTCTTTGGTTGCCTTCTGTATTTCCTTGCTCAAGTTTTTGCGCGTGTTGACCTGTTCTTCATACAACAAACTTCTATTAACTGTAATGCTGAGAATTTTTGCAATTTGATTTAGACTTGTGATTTCTTCTTTTGAATAGGCAGACATGTTCGTCTTCGTCCCAAAAAACAAATGGGCAAAAGGTTCATCCCGTGTGATCAAAGGTATTGCTAAAGCAATCCCCATTCTTTTCGCAGAATTAGTGAGAACTGTCTCTTTACCACCAAAGTGCTCACTTTTTTCATTACTTCCCAAAATTGATTCACCATATTTATACTCCTTTGCAGGCGAATAAATAGATAACGAAATCCAACTAGAATTCAAAGCTAGCGCTAACTCTTCCATAAAAGACTCTACATAAACATCTATTTCCATCTCAGTTTGCGTCTGCTCAATAAATTCTTGATAAAGATGATCTAGTGAGTAGTAAGTGATTTTAAATACGCGAAAAAAGAATTGCTTGACCTTTACAATAACTCTATCAATAAAGGTCGCGATGAGAGAACCTACCAGAATACCCGTGGTAATGATACGAATATCTAGTGGATTTGTGATATCCCAACCCAAAATTAATTGCTCAAACCTCTGCGTGCCTGAGCTTAACAAGAAAAGCATTACACCTGCTGCTAAATTTGCTAAGAGGTTAATCAATACAAATCTGATCGAGAAAAAAGATTCTTGAATAATTGTCAGTAGTGAACCAAAAGCAAAGATTAAGGTGGAGAATTGACCGATATAAATATAATCCTGTACACCAAAGATCGGCGCTAACGCATTAAACACCACGGTCACAAGTATTACTAACACCAACACGAAAGCAATATACTTAACCCGTTCTCTTTTTATCCCGTGCGTGTTCTTTACGGCAGTGAGAAGACTATATCCAGCATACACTGCTAGAAGAACTGCTGCTCCAATAAAAAACGTAAAACCTCTACCCAAGATTAGTCCTTCTGGCCTATCCAAAGTAGCAACAGTCCCCCTTAATATCACCAGATCAGTGAAAAGAATAAAGAAAAATAAGACCGCAAAGACAGGGAAATACCAATGCGGGAGATTCTTACCTTGGTACTTACGTGAAAAGGTTGTAATTGCAGGCAAAACAGCTATTGTACTTGCAAATGCTAACCGCGAGAAAATAGTAACGATATTGGGGTCCTGACTAAAATGGTTTATCCATGAAGTAAGCATCCATATCGCAACAAAAAAGGTCGCGTACGCTAGATAAACTTGCACCCGTTTACTTATCATTGTATTACGGGTCAAGAGTACCCAACCAGCAATTGCATTCAAGATGGTGCATGCTAGCAGTACTAAAGATTTAGGATCTAGAATCAACGACTGTACGATTTCAGCTTCAGTCACTGTGAGGTTTTAAACGACACACTTTATAACAAAAAAGCGTATGCGTCTATCTCTTACTTTACTCTTCCAAAATCCGGCTTACACCCTGCTTCATTACAATGAACGTGCTCTAGACGATGTTGCGCTAATATACTTCTCAAAAAATCATTCAACCTAGCAGGCGCAGCTTCATTGTCATAGGCCACCCTTTCCTTAAAATCCTGCAACGCCCTCTGGTAGCGTTCTCTTTCCTGTGGGTCCCCATGAAGAAAGAAATTAACGTAGTGAAGTAACTCTGCTTCCCTAAAATTACGGTTACTGATCCAAGCACCCAATTGTAGTTCTACTACCCTTTCAGCGTTCCATTGCTGTTCTGCTTGACCAGGAATATTAATTTGAGGAACACCATACTGGATAGCTTGATACATGCTTCCCCTACCACCATGGGTAATTGCAACGTCGGCCAGCTCTTCCATTATTTTTTCTCCAGGTAGGTAGTTCTCCAAGTAGATATTTGGGTGTCCCTCAATAATTGTTTGAATCTCGCCGCCTATCTTTGCCTCACAACGGTTACCAATAACAATCACGTCTTCTCCTTCAGGTGTATCCAGGTAATAATAAAGTGCTTTCAGCACCTCCATATGTCTTTTCCCGGTCGACCCCATAGTGACATAAACTACTCTCTTCCCTGCATCTTTCTGGGCTTTTACCTCAGCGTACCATTCGGGAATCTCTACAGGGATTTCTATTGGTAGGGAGCCCACAAACACTGTATTTTTATTTCTTCTTACCTCAGCAAAACCATCGACATCGTATATAATTCTGTGATTTCCTTCCATTATTCCCAACATAGACTGTTGAGGGATCAGCTTGTGCAGGTCTTGCAACTCCTCAGTAGATAATTCTGTTTCACCAGAGGTAATCAGTAAATTAATCAAATCTTCAGTAATTCTAATTTGGGAGATCTGTGACTTAAACCCTTTTGCCTCCAACCCTGAGATGATTCCTTTTAAGTAGTTTGCTAGCTTATCGAGCAAAGGGTAAAGAACTGGTATACTGTGAAACTTGTCATATAGTTGATGTGTTTCCGGAATAGAAACTCCGAGTTTATAACCTGTACTTAAAACTCCATACACCAATGAGGCCCTCGGTATGTTTAAAATTTCAGTTGAAACTGCCATTGTCGGCCTGAGTGTATCAATTACTATATCTGGCCTTAATTTAAGCATTAAGCGGATCTCCTCCTCGATCATCAAAGCAATATATGCAGTGTCAACATGTGTATAGGCATTCATGCGGCCTGCGTCCACTGCTTGACGGTAAAGATGAATCGGTAATTCTGGGAGGTTATGAACGGTTATGCCAAATTCATGCTGGAGGAGGCTTAAAAACTTGGAGCTTTCTTGATCTACATGCCCTGCAAAATAAACTTCGTTTGTCGGATTACTTTCCAACACTTGATACAACTTTGCCATTGGCAAGAGTGAACCAAGTTGATGACTATACCCTGCGATTAGGATTTTCATGTTAGGCGATTATATCATCAAGTATATATCCGTGCAACTATAGGGTACTCACACCAACTGCAGCGCCCTTTCGCTAAAACGGTGTTCATCATTTAGCTCCGAAACCAAGCTTCGTTTTAGCGATGTAAATTCATAGTCATAGACCTTTTCCTCTACGGTCGCTGTTGCCTCGGGGTATTTTTGCAATAAATAGTCTAGGCGTTCAGAGTTTTCGTCATGCAATCTTTGATAAGTTTGCCGAACTTCAACTAAGGTGTTCTTGATAATCTCGTCTGTATTATGCTCCAAAATAAAGTCGATCTCGGCAAGTACACGCTTATCACCGTGGACTCTAGCGCGATAGTACAAATAAATATCGGTAATGGTACTAGCGCGCCGCATAGTCACCAATTGCTTAATCAACCTGAAAATTGAAATATCCAGTTTATAGAGGCTGGATATTTTACCCTCCAAATTACTGCGTTTTTCAGTAAATTGTGTCTGCTGCGTCTCCAATTTATCTAGCTGACGCAACAGCGACTGGTCCAGCTTCTCTAGAATATGCACATCCAATACCCCTCTCTCATACAGATGAGTATAAGTAGAACGTTCCAGCTGCAAAAGATACTTTTTCAAAACATTGGAAATTACGTCTTTTTTATTTAGCTTGTAACCATCCAAAATTTTCTCGATCTGTTCTTTTTTCTCCAGCAATTGTTCTTTTAAATCAAGCTTGTGACGTTCACAAGTATCATTACAGAGCTCCTCACCTTCTTCTAGCTTGGAAATACGTCTTAACATATGCTTAATAATCAATACCTCGGCCAATTTTTGCTCTAAGGACTCAATTTCGTCTGGAAGATGCAGCCTACTGCGCTTAATAATTAGCGTGATTAGATTTGTATTTACTACAAAGGTAAATAAGATCGCCATCAAACTTAATTGAATAAATAATTCTTTATAAGTTACTAATTCATCTGGCAAAGACACCAAAATAATCAACGGCAATACCCCTCGCACTCCTCCAACATTGACAATTGAGAACCAAGAAAAAGGAATCCGATCTGACTGTACCACAGAACGATTAAACAAACCGAGAATGGCATACACACCTACAAATCTTCCAAGGAGGAGAGTCGTAACAGCAACTACCACTAATGCCAGATTATCTTGAATAACTGAAAATTCAATTTCATACCCAATTAATACAAACACAATCGCCACAACGAGAAAGCTTATCTGCTCCCAAGTGTGCTGCAGAAAGTGATGGGTACTCGCAGAAATTTTTAGCCGACCGTAGTTCCCCAATGTTAAACCTGCTGCCAAAACAGCCATAATACCAGAAGCGTGTAGGATTTCTTCACTAATCAGAAATACTAAAATCGGCAATACAAGCGTAATACTTGTTTCAATCGTTGCCTCATCACTAATAAACGAAATTATCTCTGAACTAATCCAACCTAGTGCTAGCCCTATCGCAATCCCCGCCACCATCACATAAACAAACTCCAGCATCTGCTCCCCGAGAAACTGTAGTGATAACTCGGCTCCTGTACCAGCTGCCAAAATACCCAACATTAAACGATAAGCAATCACTGAAGTAGCGTCATTCATAAAGCTTTCACCGTCTACCAACAAACGAAGTTTGTTGGGCACGCCCAAAAACTTAAAGATCGAGAGCACTGCAATTGGATCCGTGGAGGCGATAATAAAACCAAACAATAATGTCTGCTCTAAAGGCAAAGCAAAAAGGAGATGTAGCGGGATGGCGACAATCACTGCAGCCAAGACTAGGCCGATTGTCGCCAACAAAAACGCCGGGGTAAGTACACGTTTAAATTCTTGAAAATCAAAGTGGAGTGCGGATTCAAATAACAATAACGGCAAGTAAATGAACAAAACTATTTCCGGAGTCAGGCGGATTGGCTCGAAGATGGGAATATTTAGCGTTCCCAAAATTAGACCGACAAAAAATAATAAGAAGGCAAATGAAATCTGCGGAATCTTCTTACTAATCAAATATATTACCGCTGCCAGAATCGTCAAAAATGTAAACGCAAAAATTATTGAACCTGTCTCGTGTTCCACTTGTTGTTATATTAACTTTATAGCTAACAATTATACTCTTTTTTGAAATATTTTCACCCCAACAGCGGAAAAAACTGAAGCAAGGCAGCCGGGCGGTAACCGCCCGACTGCGAGTCTTGATTAACTGGATTTATCTTCTAGGCGAATTTTTCTACTTGATTCAACATTTATCGACTCAACCACCTCATCACACATCTCGACATTCCCGTAACAGTAAATCATTAACTGCGACGGTGCCGCAACAATAGGACGTTGTACACATCTTTGTCCATTGTCATTTGATTCGCAGCGCTCGTAAGCAAACTGATATTTTGAAACATCCTCGCCGTTTAGGTAAACAGCTCGCTCGGAACGTACAATCTTTCCTAATTCAGCATTGTTGATAGCAGCATCATATTCACTTGCCGGTGGGAGATCATCATAATAGCCCTTTGCAATGTATAACTCAAAATCTTCATTTACTATCTTTAGCTCACGCTCGTAATTAGGTAATGCCCACACACTTTCACTCGCTGCTCTATATGTACTCCCTTTGAAATCAATTAGGGACAACGTTACTTCATCTAGAATATACTCATTTGTCTGAGAATCATAAAAACCTTCAGAAGATAAGAACCTCACATTGACATTCTTTCTATCATTAGTGTCACCATTCGGTGTGCTACTAGCTGTTGTGCTGCTAGTGGTAGTAGCTGCTTGCTCAGAAGAAGTTATTTCAGCAGAGCTCGTAGAACTTGTAGCTGAAGATGATTGGGTCGCTGATGTATTGTTTGCGGCAGCTTGCCCTGCAGCAAAACCTAGCACAATGGCTACCCCGCCGGTGGCAACTACGCTCAATAGCATAGTAGTTAATGGAATTGTTTTAGTCATTTGACTGGTTGTAAAAAGTAAATTAGAGCTAGTGTTGATAAATTCTTGTTTCGGTAGATAAAAAGGTGATGTTCCCAGAGGCAAGATTGCCATCGCCACAAGTTTGCGACTTTTTTGCTTTTCCTCATAGTCTGGGAGTGAAGCTTTTATTTGTTCAATGCCTTTGTAATACCTGTATTTGGCGTTGCTTTCGCTCATTCCTAACACTTCCCCAATCTCCACAAATGTCATTTCTTCCCAAATTTTCAAGGCAATAACCTCACGCACTTCTGGATCCAGATTTTCCAATTGAAGTCGCACTTCTTCAATCAACTGTTCGTTCAGCAACTCTTTTTCGTAATTACTCTCTTCGGCTTCTGTGTGCTCAAAATCTTCTATATCCTCAAATTGTTTGCCCTTATTTTTGCGGAAACCGTCAAACAGCTGATTGCGAGCGACAGTCAACAACCACGCCTTCACTGTTTCTTCCTTTAAATTATCTTGCTCCAGCATTTTTCTGAACACCTCCGAGGTTACATCTTCTGCCTTTTCTTTGTCTAAAACCTTTAGATAGGCAAAGCGATATACCCTATCGGCATATTCCATAAAATATTGTTTGTATTTTGGGTTAGGCACTTTTGAGTCCATTCAGGTATAGATACGTAAAAATATCAATTTAGTCTAAAGCTTTGGGTTGAAAATTCAATACTGACTAGTATAGTAAAAATGGACAATAATGCAACAGAAGGTTTTACTCGCCGCTGCCTCAGACTTAAGCAAAGTAATAAAAGTTACTTTGTATGTCAGAGACATAACAATTCTAATAAAATAAATGAGTGTTGTAGCAACCTACATTTCACTTCCAGTATTCAATTAACTCATCATCCAGACGTAGAAAAATCTTTTGATAGTCTTCCCACGTCTTTAAATCAGGGGGAATGATGCGGCGCCAGTATTGTAGAGTTTGGAAAAATGACAAACATACAAGAAGCAAGCAGAGCAGAACAATTGTACGTTTCACTGCTATTGACTTCGTAAGCACCCAGCCAAAGAAACTGGCCAAGCTGATGGCAAACAAAGGCAACATATCCACAAAAACCCGGTGGCCGTGACCCCACCCAAAGGTCCAGGAGGACCATGTAGAGACAATTAGCCAGGTGAGGGCGAAAATCGTCAAAAATGACCATTTCCAATGGCGATTTTCGCCGCGCAACAACAGCATCCCTCCAAATCCAAACAACAACACCGGACTCCAGAAGAATAACCCTCTAGTTAAGCTAAATAAGGAATCAAAAAATCTAGGATCGTCCAAACTAAAGCCTTCTCCAGTGTAAGAATATGCCACCAAACTGCCTGAGGCGTAATACCAATAAAGAATTTGTGGTAAGAAAACTAAAACCGCCATAACTAAACTACCTATCAATACCATCAAATTTGGCCACTTTAACACCTTTTTAACTTCATTTTGCCATGACTTTCTATCTATTTGTGATAAGAGATAGAACAGAGGCACCAGCGCAAACATGAGGTTATATTGCCGGACCATCACAATTAATGACATCACTATTGCAAGCGGCAAAGCACTGCCCCACCTCAACCTGGCCCACTTTAGTCTTGGAGTTAAATATATAAGTAAGCTAAGTAGGAAAAACGAATACACATGACTGTAAATATTTTCGAATGTGAGGTAGTTAAGAAGGTTTGTACCAAATACCAAAGTGACTAAAGTAAGTATGACTATACTAGGAGGAAACTTAAGCTGCCGTTGTAAAGTCAATTGCAGCAAATATAACCCTGCCAATCCATACACAAAACCTCCAGCAAATGCTGCATATTGATACACCGGCCCAAATCCTCCTTGTCCCAGACCTAAAATCAGATTTACTAAATGTCCGAGTAAATAGAATGGCACTAGTAGTACAGCCACCCCTACGGGATATTTATTAAAATATCTACCAGTATCTTCATTTACGTTAAACCCTAAAGTCTTTGCTTGTTGCGGGTTATAGTTAGCCTCAAAAGTATTAACCCCTCCAGTATGTTGAGCCCCATCATTTATCATAAACTCAAAACTTAAATCACCTTCTACAAAAACAGCTGGTAGGTAAGAAAAATACCCCATAGCATCAGCCCTAACTGGTGCAGTCAGATCCTCTTGCGTTTTGCTTACTGACCAGCCTAGACTCAGAATCAAAATAAGTATGCTACCACCCACTAAAGCCCGCATAGGCATACCACATAATCGTAATCCCATGGCGAGAGTTTAGCGGGAATGCTAATGTTTGTATATGCAAAATCTCGAGGCGACTTTACCAAGCTCAATAAGTCTAACTACCCCAGATAATGATACCCCCCTCCCCATACTAGACAATAGATTGATAGGCCCCATCCACAACATGCTAATCCGCCCTCATGGCTGGCAGATGAAAACCGCTTTGTGGGGTAGGAGAGAATTGCAAGTTTTAAGATATTCGAAATATTCTTTCCAAAATTCAAGACACCAAACTATGCAGAACTACAAAGGGCAGCGAGCAGGTATTTGTGCGGAGTCATTGCCTATTTTAGCAATCGACTTAACAACGACTTACCATTCATGAGTGACATTTTAGATCATCAAGCAAGTTTAGTAATAAGCGAGGAGGAATACACTTTTTTACTGCACGATACCGAGCCTTTTTCAGCTAGAGCGTTAGAACCTTTTCATGTGGAGCGGTTAATTAGTGCCGCGCAGGAGGTTGACGCATTTTTAACAACCAAGGATCCGAATTTAAAACCGCTAGTAGAGATGAGTGTAAGTACAGCCGTAGAGCCCGTCCGGAATTTTTCATAGCTGGGAAAAGGCAATGTAAGATAAGCAAA
>CAYUPY010000006.1:0-23452 GCA_964446595.1 uncultured Candidatus Saccharibacteria bacterium
TGTAAATGAGCCCAAAATCAAGCTTGATCAAATCACCTTCTTCAAATCGCTTTTCATCAGGTACAGCATGCAAGACTACATCATTAACACTGATACATAAGTTTGCCGGAAAAGGATTGACATTCCCTCCAACTCCCATAAAAGCAGGTGTAACCCCTAACTTTTTACATTCATCGCCAACTATAGTGTTAATCTGCTCCCCACTTACTCCTATCTTCACAGCATCTAACGCCCTCTCTAGCACCTGCATTGAAAGCTGAGTAGCAGTGAAATGATCCGAATGCATTAATAAACGTACTTATCGTAATTCAGATTTGTGCGCAATCCTTCTATTTGTCTTAACGTATCCAAAGCCACGCTAACTACAATTAAGATACTAGTTCCACCGATCGCCGAGAAAATCAAATATTGCTGTCCTGTCGCACTGAACACAATGTTTCCTGCTACGATAGGCAATAGTGCTAATAAGCCTAAAAATACCCCTCCAGCAGTCGCAAGTCTAAGCAATACCTTTGTAATGTACTTTTCAGTCTCTTTACCTGGTCTGATTGCAGGTTTGGCAATAAATGCACCTGATTTTTGTAAGTTCTCAGCAACATCTTCCGGTTTGAATGCTACAAAAATATAGAATAGCGTAAATATGAAAGTTAATAGAAAGAATACCACATTGTATCCTAATGTTCCTGTGTATTCACCGTTTGCTAATGATTGCGCATTAATACTATTTATAAACCTGCCCACGGGAGAATCAGTTCCAATTGCTGGCCCCACAGTCACTATTAATGATCCAATAATAGATGGAAAGGTCATCAATGCGGACGAGAAAATAATTGGCATCACACCTGTCTGGTTTAGCTTTAATGGCAAATGACTTTCCTGTACCCCACCTTCCCTTTGTCTCCGTGCATATTGAATAGGTAATTTCCTAATAGACTCGTTAACAAAGACCACCGATGCAAAAATCAATATAAATCCTACGAATATTACGATTAGTGGTACCAACTGTAAAAATATCTCTTCAGCATTACCTGTGAGATCAATACTTCCTAAATCAACGCCAATGGTAGCTGGTAAAGAAGCCAAAATGCTCACAGTAATCATAATTGAGGCACCATTTCCAATTCCTCTTTCTGTAATTAGCTCAGCGAGCCACATTACTACCATAGCCCCAGCACTCAATACAACTGCCATAAATACTATGTTACTAGCGCTTAAGTTTCCTTGCGCGTCTCTAGCAATTAAAGCTGAAGTTGTAGCGGTATTCGCTAAAATTAGTAAATACCCTACACTGTAGGCAAATGCCAAAGGTAAGGTTAAATAACGCGTGATTTGGTCTAACCTTTTTCGCCCCTGCTGTCCCTCCTTCGTCATCTCCTCTAGCTGAGGCACTACTGAACCCAACAACTGGATAATGATAGAAGCCGTAATATATACTCCGATTCCAAGTCCTACAATACTAGGTGTCTCAAGTGCACCACCAGTAAAGGTAGTAAAGAATAAACTTGCTTCTGAAGTTGATTGTGACCCTAATAGTTGTTGATAAACTTCTACATCTACTCCAGGTAGAGGTATAGCAGCTAATAGGCGGTATATACCTAAAATAAATAGGGTAAAGAGAATCTTATTACGAATCTCTAAATCGTTAAAGAGAGCTACTAAATATTTTACTAAATTAGTTAGCCCTCTCCACGGGGAAATAATAATCTTAGTTAATGAGGACATAGAGTATTTTAGAACACTAGGCTAATTTTCCGCCAGCTTTTTCTATTGCCTTTTTAGCTTCAGCCGATACCGGAATGTTTTCTATTACCAATTTTTTATCGATTTCCTGATCAAACAGTATCTTTACTGCTGCTTTTTTACTTTGTCTTGTAATGAGACCAGCCTCTACTAGAGTCTCAAGATTAACTTTTTCACCCTTCACAGCATTAGCAACATCAGATAGTTGAAGAGCGTATTTTTTGTATTTGGATGTAACAAAACCTCTACCACGTGAACGGCTGGATTCACCTCTAAGTGTCGGTAACCGGCGAGATAGAGGCATCTGTCCTCCCTCGAAACCTTGTCTAGGTGCTGTGTAACCAGAACGTGATTTCTGACCTTTCATACCACGAGTGGCTGTATGTCCACCTTTTCCGGATCCCATACCTCTTCCAATTCTCATTTTTTTCTTATTCGTTTTTGGTGATGGTAGCTTTTCAATCATGTTATTATTTTTCTTCTTTTACCTGAGCTTTTGAACTTTTTGGTTTTTCTTCAGTTTTTTCCTTTTTCTCCTTGTCTTTGTCCTCCTGGCGGCTATCAGCTATAGGTCTAAGGCTATCTAGCGCCTTAACTGTTGCGTATGCAGTATTAATTGGGTTAGTTGATCCAATTACTTTACTAAGTAGATCCTGAATACCTGCTAATTCAGCTACAGCTTTTACCGTTGCTCCAGCAACTATACCTGTACCAGGTGCAGCAGGAATCAATAATACTTTACTGGATTTGAATTTGTATTCAATCTTATGAGGTATAGTATTACCTTTTAGTTTTACAGTTACTAAGTGCTTTTTTGCTTTATTTGTTGCTTTGTTTTGTGCAGTAGGAATGTCTTGAGACTTTGCAGCAGCTACTCCCACTTTTCCGTTCTTATCTCCTACTACTACAAAAGTACTAAACCGCATACGACGTCCTCCATGATACATACGGGAAATCCTTCGTACTTTTAGTAATCTAGTTTCGTAACCGTCGTTATTTTTTTCTCTGTTTTGGTTTCTGCGTGGTTTTGCCATAAATATATATTAGAATTCAAGTCCTCCATCTCGTGCTGCATCAGCCAAAGCTTTAACACGACCATGGAATTTATATCCGTTCCTATCAAATACTACTTTTGTAACTTTGTTCTTCTTTGCTGCTGCGGCCAATTTCTCACCCACTTTAGCAGCTCTTTCTAAACCTGTGCCACCACTTTCTTTAGCATCGCTAGCTGAGGCCAATGTAAGTCCTTTCTCATCATCCACGATCTGTGCGTAAATGTGATTAGCTGAACGATACACAGTAAGTCTTGGCTTTTCTGAGCTACCTCTTAAGCTTTTGCGAATGTGTGCTTTTCTTCTTTGTCTATTTGTATCTTTACTTGTCATTTTTTTAACCCTGTTTTGCAGATTTACGTAAAATCTGTTCATCCTTATAACGTACACCCTTGCCCTTATATGGCTCTGGCGGTCTGTATCCCCTAATTTTAGCAGCAGTCTGACCAACTAGCTCTTTATCGTATCCAGATACCTTCACATTAGTTGAGTCAGTAATTAGAACCGTAACTCCTGCTGGTGGAACTAATTCTATTTTGTGAGCATAACCCAAGGAGAAAATTACTTTTTCACCTTGCTGCTCAGCTCTGTATCCGATTCCTACTATTTCTAAGTCTATCTCAAAACCATCTGTGACACCTTTAACCATGTTATTAATTAGAGAACGGTATAAGCCATGATAGCTTTTTATCTGTTTTTCGTCGTTAGGTCTTTTAACAACCACTTTACCTTCTTCTACTGCAACAATAATAGGCTTACGGATTGATTTAACCAATTCACCTTTTGGCCCTGTTACCTTTACTTGTTGATGACCGTACTCACCGCCTTCAGTAACTTCTACTGTTACTCCAGTTGGTATTGTGACGGGTGCGTTACCGATTCTTGACATATCTCTAATTAATTACCAAATTTCGCAAATATATTCTCCACCAATTTGTGCTGTTTTGGCTTGAGAATCATCCATATACCCTTTTGAGGTTGAATAGATTCCAATACCAGTTCCGTTTCTTACACTCTTAATATCCTTATAACCACGGTATATTCTTACTCCTGGTTTAGATACCCTCTTAGTACCTGTTATTGCAGGACGACCATTTTCAGCATCATACCTGAGGCTTACCACAATTTGATCCTGAGGCTGTTCAGCGTCAGCAGCACTAGTAACTTCAAAATCCTGAATAAAATTATGCTTTTTAATAATATCCAAGATAGAGATTAACTCTTTTGTACTAGGTACTTCCACAGTCTTACGACTACGCTCTTGAGCATTCTTTATTCTTGCTAGTAAGTCTCCTATTGGATCTGCAATATACATTTAAGTACTCTTAATATTCTAATTAAATTACCAACTTGCTTTCTTTACTCCAGGTAGTTCGCCTTTCATAGCCAACTCACGGAAGCAAATTCTGCAAAGTTTAAATCTACGGATGTAAGCACGTGACCGACCACACTTCTGACATCTATTCTGATGTTTAGAGATAGAGAAATTAGATTTATCTCTAAACTGTTGTACGTGCTTCAAACGTTTTAATTTTTTCTCTTTTGCTTTATGTGCAACACTTGCCATATATTATTATTTTGAACGGAATGGCATACCAAGTTTATCTAGTAACGCCAGTGCAGCCTCATCGTTATCGGCTGTTGTATTAATTATTACCTGTAAAGGTCTGATCTTCACCATTCGGGAAGTATCAATTTCTGGGAAAACTGTATGCTCGCGAATTCCAAGAGCGTAGTTTCCATGTTTATCGAATGATTTACGGGAAACTCCTCTAAAGTCTTTTACACGAGGCAATACCACATTTACTAATCTATAGTAGAAATCCCACATCCTTTCACCTCTTAGTGTTACTTTCAACCCACTATCCATGCCTATTCTCAATTTAAAGTTCGAAATAGCCTTTTTAGATTGAATTACTACTGGCTTTTGTCCGGTGATTATAGCAAGATCTTCAGCAAATTCGCTAGTGACTGCGGAGTTATTACGAACTTCTTTTCCAATTCCTGCGTTCACTACTATTTTATCTAACTTAGGAACTGCCATAATATTTTCAATCCCTAGCTCCTTCATTAGTTCAGGAACTATTTCAGTTTCAAATTTTTGGTGTAACTCTGATTTGTGTGCCATTATTTAATCTCCTTTCCAGACTTTTTTGCAATACGCTTGCCGTCTTTATCTGCCCCGATACGAGTTACCTCACCTTTTCCATTTGGATCAATGAGCATTACATTGGAAGCATGAATAGACACAGGAATATTTACAATACCGCCTGGTGTATTAAGTAGTGGGTTTGGTTTAAGACTTCTTTTAGCCTCAATACCACTTACTTGTATTCTTTCAATTACTTTAGTTTGCTTGTTTTTAATTAGCTTAGTAACTTCACCTTCTTTACCAGCGTGGCTACCTCTTACTATTTTTACTTTATCGCCTACTCTTAATTTTTGCATTACAGTACCTCCGGTGCTAACGATACAATCTTTTGGAACTTATCTCGAAGCTCTCTACCTACTGGACCGAATACACGAGTACCAGTTGGTTGTAACGTTTCTTTATTAATTATTACAGCTGCATTCTCATCAAATCTTAGATAAGAACCATCTTCTCTTTTTACTTCTTTTCTTGTTCTCACAATTACCGCATGTACAACATCTCCTGGCTTAATAGCACCATTAGGAATTGCTGACTTAACGGATGCGCTAACTATAGAACCTATGGTTCCTTGTCTCTGCTCACCACCACCTTTCTTTCTTCCTTGAACCTGAATAACTCCTAGCTCTTTTGCGCCAGTGTTATCTGCTACTTTTAGTCTAGTTAATCTTTGTACCATTTGAAAAACCTAATTTCTTTCTACTAAAGTTTGTGCTTTCCAAGTCTTATTCTTAGAATATGGCTTGGTCTCAATAATTTCAATTTCACGCCCTACTAAATCCTTCATCTCTTCTACACCTAGCTCTGACAATATCGCATCGTCGGCATGAACTAAATAGTTCTTATGTGTTGCTAAGATCTTTTCATAAATAGGGTGCCTCTGCTTAGTTTCTACTTTTACTTTAATAGTGTTTGTACCACTTACTGCTACCACTTCTCCTTGTAGAATTCTTGGTTTTGTTTGTACTTGCTCTGTTTGATTGGCCATTATTTTTTCTCCTGGTTAAGCTTTGTTAATGCACGAGCAATCTCTTTACGAATAGCTTTAACCTTATCGTATTTAGGCTCGTCCTTACTACTTTCCTCTAGCTTGGCCTTTAGCCATTCGCCCTTTAGCGCAATAACTTCCTTGTAGGTAAGCTTTTTACTAGTTCTCTTAGTAGTTTTCTTTGTTGTTTCTTTAGTTTCTGCCATCTTAAGCCTAATGTCTTTTTACTATTCTAGTTTTAACTGGGAACTTAGCTGCGGCTAATCTTAAACTCTCCATCGCTAAGTCTTCTGGAAGGCCACCTATTTCTAATAGTACTCTTCCTGGTTTGATAACTGCAACATAGTGATCAACTGCGCCTTTACCACCTCCACGTGTAACTTCAGCACTTTTCTTTGTTACTGGCTTGTGAGGAAATATTTTACCCCAAACACGTCCTTTTCTTTTTGTCGTACGTACAATAGCAACACGAGCAGCTTCAATCTGTCTACCTGTAATCCAACCACCTTCAAGAGCTTGTAGTCCATAATCCCCAAAAGTGATTGAGCTACCTTTCCAGGCAACCCCTCGGTTCTTACCTCGAAATTCTTTTGCAAATTTTCTTTTCTTCGGTTGCATTTCCTTAAATACCTATTATTCTAGTTACTAATTTCGTAATCACGTTTTTCGCCACGATTAACCCATACTTTAATTCCGTGGATTCCAGCTGCCGGAACTTGGGCTCTTTCTTCTGCATAATCGATATCAGCTCTTAAAGTATGTCTTGGCACAGTACCTTCTTCAACTCTTTCAGTTCTGGCAATTTCTGCACCCTTAATACGCCCTGATACCCAGATATGTACACCTTTGATCAAGCCAGTACTCATAGCAGCTTCAGCTGCTTTAGCTGCTGCGCGTTTAGGATTAATTCTGCGTTCACACTGACTTGCTACATTTTGAGCAATTAAGGCAGCGTGAATTTCTGGTCTTTTTACTTCAAATACCTTAATACTAACATCACTTTTTGTGACTTTTTGCACTTTTGATTTTAGTTCTTCAATCCCTGAACCACCTTTTCCAATAACTACACCAGGACGAGCAACATTCAGCTCTATCACAAGCTTGTTTAAAGAACGCTTTAAGACCATCTTTGCAATACCTGCATTCTTAATACTCTCGTTTACAACTTTGCGGATCTTAATATCCTCTAGTACAGTATCCCCTATTGTTGCTTTTGGTTGATACCAAATTGATTTCCAGTTTTTGTTTACACCAGTTCGAAAACCAGTTGCGTTTACTTTGTTACCCATTTATTTTTCTAATTTAGCGTTCCGATTATACAATGAAGAAGGCAAATAGTCTATTTAGTCTTTGCTTCTTTTTGTTCAGATCTTAAACCTAACACAATAGTCAGGTGCGTATTTCTTTTAATGATTAGACGAGATCTACCTTTTGACTCTGCACGTCCACGCTTAAGGCTTGGAGCATCGTTGGCATAGGCCTCTTTAATATAAAGATCATTCTCATCTAAACCATTATTGTTAACTGCATTGGCCATAGCACTTTTGAGTGCTTTATAAATTAGCCCGGCTGCTTTCTTTTGAGTGTACTTCAGTTCATCTAATGCAGTTATTGCATCCATCCCTCTTACCTTATCAAGCACAATGCGTACTTTCTGAGCTGAACTGCGTAAATATTTTTCTGTTGCCTTTACTTCCGTCATATTTCTTATTTAACTTAAGCTGCTCTACCAGTTGAACCAGTAGCCTTAGCAATCTTACCCTTCTTACTGTGACCAGTAAACTTACGGGTAGGTGAAAACTCACCTAATTTATGTCCTACCATTGAATCAGTCACATACACCTGGTTGAACCAGCGGCCATTGTGTACTTCAAAAGTCAATCCTACCATTTCAGGTGAAATGGAACTAGAGCGAGCCCAAGTTTTAATTGGCTTACGGCTTCCCTCTTCTTTGGTCTTTTTTACCTTCTTCTGTAACTTAGCGTTAATGTAAGGACCTTTTTTACTAGAGCGTGACATAAATTTTATTGATTACTATTAACAATTGTCTTGTATTTCTTAAACTTGTGCTTACTTGGTCTTCGGCGCACGATAAACTTACTTGTTGTCTTTCTGTGACGACGTGTACGTTTACCAACTTTGTTACCCCAAAAATCTTTAGCAGGACCACCAATAGTCGCTTTACCTTTTTTACCTTGACCAGCTCCGTGAGGGTGCTTGTAAGACATTGCTACACCACGTACAGTTGGACGTACACCTTTGCGGCGCTTGCGACCTGCTTTTCCTAGCTTCTCGTTTCGATGATCTACATTTGAAACTGTACCAATCGTTGCTAAAGCTGTCTCTTTCACCAAGCGTATTTCACCACTTGGCATCTTTATTTGTATGTACCCTTTGTCTCCACCCATAACTTGTACAGATGAACCGGCACTACGTGCTAAAGAAGCTCCCTGCCCTGGCCACATTTCCACAGCATGTACCATAGTACCCTGAGGAATTTGGCTTAATGGCATAGTATTTCCTATTTTGAAAGGAACATCTTTAGTACCACTAATTACTTCTGATCCTACTTCTAGTTCTTCTGGTGCTAGAATGTAACGACGCTCACCATCTGCATACTTTAGTAAAGCAATGTATGCTGTACGGTTCGGATCGTACTCAAGGGCTTCCACTTCAGCAGGAATATCAAATTTAGTTCTATTAAAATCGATTTCGCGATACTTTGTTTTTACACCACCACCACGATGCCTAACTGTTATTTTACCAGTGTTATTTCTACCCGCACTCTTCTTATTAGTCTTTACTAAAGACTTTTCTGGCTTCTTTTTAGTCAGGTGAGAAGTATCTGAAATTACAGCGTTTCTTCTACCTGGTGTTTTTGCTCCTAACTTCTTAAGTGCCATAACAATTACTGTTTAAAAATACCAATTTCTTGGCCTTCTTTTAATTTAAATACCATGAACTTGCGACTAGGACGTCTACTTGAATGAGCGCGGTACTTACCACTTCTCTTCACTTTTCCCAATCTAGTGTGACTCTGCACACTCTCAACTTCTACGTTATAGATTTTTTCAATCTGAGTAGCAGCTAAATCTTTGTCTGCATCAAGAGTAACCTCAAAGGTATACTGATTATTATCTTCAGCAAGTTTTGTTGTCTTCTCTGTAATAACTGCTCTTTTAATTACTGCTCTCATTGTTCTTTGCCCATTTTTGCATATAATCTAATGTAGTCTGCTCAACAAACAGAACACCAGCATTAACTACATCGTAAGCATTTAGTTCTTGTACGCTTACAATTTTCGCATTCTTAATATTACTAAATGCTTTTTGTACCTCTGATGATCCTACAGGTACCACAATAGTAAACTTACGTGGATTATCAAAGGCTTTAATAAACTCAGTAGCTTGTGCTGTCAGCTTTCCTTCAGTGAATGCAAGTTTATCTAAAAACTTAACTTCCTCTGCTGAGAACTTAGCTGAAAGTGCACTTCGCATAGCACCAAGCTTCATCTTCTTACTGATAGACTTCTTCCAGTTTCGGTAATTGGTAGGGCCGAAAGTAACTCCTCCACCCTTCCAAATAGGAGAGCGGTTTGAACCTACACGTGCTCTACCTGTACCTTTTTGTCTCCATGGCTTGCGCCCACCACCACTTACTTCACTTCTATCTTTTGCATGAGCAATTGGAGCTCTTTGATTTGAGCTATAAACATATACATACTGAGCAAGAAGCTTTTCGTTTGGCTCTTGGTCGAATAAGCCGTCTACTACTTCTATCTGCTTTTCTAACTTTTTACCTTTTTGACTGTATAGTGCTGCTTTCATTATTAATCTTCGTCTCTTGCCATTTTAGCTGGCGTTTTAATAATCACATAACTTCCTCGATGCCCTGGAACTGCTCCACGTACACCAATTACATTCTCTAGTCCGTCTACTAATACCACTCTTAAATTTTGAGTAGTTTGACGTTCATTACCCATACGTCCTGCCATTTTTTTACCTTTTAGAACTCGACCTGGGGTAGTACCTGAACCAATAGAACCAGGACTTCTATACTTACCAGACTTTCCTCCATGGGTTTTTGGTCCACCCTTAAAGCCATGACGTTTCATTACACCTTGAAAACCTTTTCCTTTTGTTACTCCAATAACATCTACTTTATCACCCTCTTCAAACTGAGTAGCTGTTATTTCAGCACCCACTTTTAGGTTCTCTAATTCACTATCTTTTACATGATAAGCAAACTTATAGCGAGGTACAAAACCTAACTCTTTATAATTGTTCTTATCTGCGTTGTTGGGATTCTTCTGAGTATCAATGGCAAGTTCTACAATGTGATTGCCATTTTGGTCTTCAAGTTGCTTAGCAACTTTGACTCCTGATACATCTACTAACGTGACTGGTACTACTTTACCATTGTCAGCGTAGATTTGCGTCATTCCAATTTTTTTACCTAATATTACTTTCATGACCTGAATGTTACTACTTGATTTCAATACCTACACCAGCGGGTAGTTGTAAGTGAGTTAGATCCTCAATAGTTTTGGCAGTTGGCTCGAGGATATCAATTAACCTCGCATGTGTAATCATTTGAAAATGTTCTTTTGATTTAGCGTCAATGTGTGGTGAACGATGCACTGCAATTGTCCAATTACGGTTTGGCAAAGGTACAGGACCCACACTCTTGGCGCCAGAATTCTGAACAGCTGTAATGATCATACCAGCAGCCTTATCTACTACTTTGTGATCGTACCCTTTTAGTTTTACTCTAATTCGTTGCATAATTGCCAAAGAGCCTTTAAATCGCTTGCTGATTATACTAACAAAGTTATAGTCTAGCAAGTGTTTTTATCCAAATAAAATCTTTTTTTTCTTAGAAAAGAAAGGGCCCCGCTTGGCGGGGCCCAGAACAGGCAAATCCTTACCTATTCAATGATCTTTGTGATCACACCAGCACCAACGGTCTTTCCACCTTCACGAATTGCAAAACGACTTTGCTCTTCGATAGCTACTGGTTTGGTTAGTTCAACCATAATCTTGACGTTATCGCCAGGCATTACAAGTTGAGTGTCACCTGTTAGTTCAATAGAACCTGTTACATCTGCAGTTAGAATGTAGAACTGAGGTCGGTAGTTTGCACCGAAACCTGTGTGACGTCCACCTTCTTCCTTAGTCAGAACGTAAGCTTCTGCTTCGAACTTAGTGTGAGTCTTAATACTTCCTGATTTAGCAAGTACCTGACCACGTTCGATTTCGTCACGCTTGATACCACGTAGAAGAATACCTACATTGTCTCCAGCTTGACCTTGATCAAGAGATTTGTTGAACATCTCTACGCCTGTTACGGTTAGCTTCTTTGTGCCTTCCATTAGACCTAGCTGTTCAATTTCTTCTCCAACTTTTACAATACCACGTTCGATTCTACCTGTAGCCACTGTTCCGCGACCTTCGATAGAGAACACATCTTCAACAGCCATTAGGAATGGCTTGTCAATTTCGCGCTCTGGCTCTGGGATAGTTGTATCTAGAGCCTCTAATAGTGCTGCAATTTCCTCATCACCTTTGTTGGTGCCATTAACACCGTCTAAGGCACTTCCTACTACAAATGGGATCTTGTCCGCATCGTAGTTACTCTTTGCGAAGATCTCGCGTACTTCTTCTTCAATCAACATCAATACTTCTTCATCCATGTTTGGATCGAAGCGGTTGATGAATACTACGAAGTGCTCTACGCCTACCTGCTTTGCAAGTAGAACGTGCTCACGAGTCTGAGGCATTGGACCGTCTTCAGCAGAAACAACAAGAATAGCACCGTCCATTTGTGCGGCACCTGTAATCATGTTCTTGATGTAGTCCTTGTGTCCTGGACAGTCAATGTGTGCGTAGTGACGGTTAGGAGATTCGTACTCTACGTGACTAGAAGCCACAGTTACGATCTTATTAGAACCGGCACGTGCAATTCCACCCTTAGCGATAGACGCATAGTCTTTTCCACCATCAGTCCAGCCTTGACGTGCAGAATATGCAACCAAAGCGGCTGTTAGCGTAGTCTTACCATGGTCGATGTGACCGAGGGTACCCACATTCAAGTGAGGCTTTGTTCTTTGAAAGTCAGCCATGTTTGTATGTAAGTAAAAATATAAAATAAAACTCGCCTGCTTGGCGAAAAACCCGCCATGGCGGCGAGCACAAATCGCATACAGATTTATCTAGGGGAGTATAGAACCTAGCCACAATTTTGGCAAGTATAAAAGGTATAACCCCTTTATCTGTATACTACTGGTTTTTATTCGCTAGCAGTTGATCGTATTGTTTAAACATCCCTGGCAGTCTCTCCCATTCTCCACCATTAAACGCAGCGCGCAACCCTTGTGCTATTTGGGCTTTCTCTTCTAAGAATGGTGCGGCTGGATTATCTTGCCGTTGCATCTTTACTGCTTCCTCAATAATATCGATATGATCTTCCACAAGTCGATATTTCTCCATGAGACTTCGCGTATATATTACGGAATCAAAGTCGATGTTGTTCTTTGTAAGAATATCCTTTAAAAATGATACTAGTCTTGACCCCTCTACATCCTCACCGGACTCAACATAGTCTGCAATTTTATTGTTGTCCTCAGCAGGTAGCAGGTTAGGTAAATCTACCTCTAACGCTCTGCTTAGAACTATCGTCATAATCTCGTCGATTCTTTCGTCCTGTTCTGCTTCAGGCATATCTTCCATCCCAAGCAGTTCAAATAAATCCGTGTCCTGAAAAGTGGCATCGGTAAGATATGATTTATCAGTTTGTGCTGCAGAGGGAGCCTGTGCTGCCGTACTAGGTGCAGCTCCGGCATGAGGGTGTGCTACCCCTGGCATTGGCTGATGTGCGGAGGGATTACTCCCTACCATGGCAGCCTGTGCGGCGGATAGATCTGGCAGTGAATTCTGGGCAGTATTTTGATCTTGCATGTTTATAATTTAATAATTATTAGTTAAATAGATTACGTAGGAATGCTTCGGCGGTTGGCCTTTGCACTAATAGATTTCCAACGACTTGTCCCATTCCTGGCATAGCAAATACTTTATTGCCATCAATCTCCAGACCCTGAATCATGTCGGCAAATTGTCTAGCTTCATCTCCGGTGACAACGTTATCACTGAAGATTGCTTGTGTCTCAGGGCTATTTAATAAGTCTTCCCATTCAGGACTACTAAATATCTGTTCAAGACTGGGATTTTCTAGATTCACTAAAGCTTCAAATACTGGTCCGTATTCAGCCATATCGAAACCTGCTATTACCCCTTGTGGCTGCGCGTAAGCAACCGCATGTAGGATAGAATTAAATGGCGACTCACTATTAACAGAGTTAGCTAACACATTCTGCGCATTGTCAGCATTTAATATATTTAATGCATTGGGTGTTGTGCGAAGAGTAGCTATGCGATCATCTAATAGTTCTAGATACTCTATTCTTTCTATTTCTTCAGGGCTGAATTCTACAGCAGCTGCAGTTTCCACCAAGGTTTCACCATGATACCCTTCAGTCACAGCTTCCATGCCATAAACATTTCTCATTTCTGCTTCGAAGGCTGCTTGAGCTGCCTCTGCGGTTGGATAATTTACTGCTTTACCATTTTTAATAATTTGGTAAACGATATTTCCGTTTGCGTCTGTTACTTCTACTATCTCATCAGCTCTACCAAAGAGACTATAAGATTGGCCATCGGCCCCTGGAACTAAAATCCCAGTTTCCAAATCAATATCTCCCACAGCCTCGCCGGTATCGTTGTAGACAATAAAAGTTTGATATCCTCCAGCATCAAAATTATCGGGGTTAACATATACATGTTGCCCGTCTGTTAGATTGGCGACTGGCATATAGTCTTCGCCCATTGCATCTGCTAATCTTACACCTTTGCCAATCTGAAGCGGATGACCAAAGCCCCCATTATCAGGGTCGATGGTGACTTCGAATCCTTGCCCGGTAATGAAGCGTTGTGCTCCAATCTCTTCGAACCCGAGAGTAACACCACCCGCAAAAGTTTCAGCATCAGGCTGAGTTTCAGCAAAGACAACCTCGTAGGACATAAAGCCTTCACCATGAGCCTGGAGATCATGCTCAGCGATAAAGCCTACCGTTTCCCCACTAGCTGGATCTTGTAGTTCTATAATTGGAGGTACTGTGGCTTGCGAGGTGATCTCTCCGGCAGCAATCATTTCCTCAGTTCTAGAGTCGAGGGAGACTTCTACTTGCTGTCCATTAAGTTCCATTTGAAAGTTAACTTGCGGTGCCGATCCTAACTCTTGTGCACTGGCTCTACCGCCAAAAATATTTCCAAGGAAAGCGCCGACTTGGCCACTTGCCATACGAATACCGTAACCTGCGCCCATACCAAGCCCTGCTTTTACTACATCAGCAGCTAGTTTAGCCCCTTGAACTTGATTGCGTAATCTTGCAAGGTCTCTTTCTGCTGCTCTGGTAGCCAAGTTAAGACGGAATGCTAATCTTGGGTTTCGGAGTGCCAGGCGGTTAATGCGCTCAAACAATTCGCGAGCATCTTCTAGATGTGCTGCTTGCACACCACTAGTATCGAGACCCATTTGATCAAACTTGAAAGCACTTAGGTAATAAAGTGCTTCATAGATCGCCACAAGTTGTGACATTTGCTCCGGTTTATTCTGCATTATGTCGTTTATTAATGCGTAATCGGCTAATTCTAGCTGGTCTACCAACCCTCTTATTGTCTCGTTAAATAACTCGGCACCTTCTGCGATCGCAGGAGTTTCGGTAGTAGCCTCAGTATCAGTTTCAGTTGCCTCGCCTTCGGCAGGAGTTTCTTCTGTAGTCTCTAAAGCAATATCTACTGGACTAGCTAGGGGCCCAAAGATGTTTACTAAGCGACCATCAATGTTATTCATTAGCACCCTTCCCATTAATGCTCTCTCCACCGCTCGGGTGTTATTCATAATAGCGGCACCTTCTTTAGCTACTACTTGCTCTGCTAAATCTCTAACCAAGTTAAAGGCCTGCGCATCTGGTAGTTCACGATTTGCAAGAAATCCTAAATTCCTAGTTCCAACACGAATGGCCTTATTTGCTACTACTGCCAATACAGCACCACCAGGGCCGAGTACTAGGGTCAAGCCAGCTGCTACTAAACCTGGAGTTGTCATTCTGAGGATTACATCGCGTGCATTCTTAGCTTCAGCATTCATGTAAGCAGTGTCTGCGGCAGCGGCAATCTTGCGACGCAAACTATTTATTACTAACATTACATGCTCCTCTTCTCCATGATTACCAATTCTGTTCATCACGGCCCGAATATGAGCAGAGTGAGCATCGCTAGCTGCTTCAGTCTCTAATCTCACACGTTCGTTTTCTTGCCCTTTTAATAATTCTACTTTCTCGATCTTTGCTGCTCTGCCCTCCCCTGCGAGTGTAACTTCTACAGCACGGTGATTTGCCACATCTTTTGCCTTTTCCATGAAGGATCTCTTTGTATACCCTGCGTCTGACAAATTATCCACTACCTCAGCTAAAGTTTCAGAAGTAATCTCTGTTGTCTCACCAGCTGCTTGGGCCTGTTCAGCCACTTCTGTGCCAAAGAAGTAAGTGAGAATAACTATATTGAATGAGGCCGTTTCTGTATTAAGTAGCCAGTCTCCATAACTCGTGACTTCTCCATCCCTCTCGTATTGTGACGACAGGATCGTGTAAAGGTCAGGATACTGTAGTGCCAAAAATTGCATAAACTCTTGTTGTGTTGCTTCACTTGCTCGAACTTTAGCTAGCATAGACTCTGCAGCACGTGCATTTTGGAGTGTTTGGTTAACCAGATCGAGTGCCGTTTGTGTATCTGCGGTTTCGGTATTACGTATTCTGCGGAACATGCCTCTTAAGCCTTTCTGACGACGCTCTTGCTGCCTTAATTTATCAGCAACTTTCGCAGTCGTTACTTCATTATCAGCATGAACGTTTTCGATTGTTGTCTCCCCGGTGTGCTCTAAAGTAGGTACTGCTGATCGACTCTCAGTCCGAGTCATTTCGGCTAGTACATTATTTCTTCCTAATCTGTCATCCGAAGCCATTTCTGCAGCCATACGCAGTTTGTTTAGCTGTACATACATCGATTGGACTCTTTCTTCCGCCATGGCGTATTGACGACGACGATCTCTAAAATTGCCTATTTTTCTTGCAAAATTACCCAAAGCTCTGCGACCTCTTTCCAACAGGTTACCGCCAGTTTCTTGATTTTGATTAATCTCATTCGTAATCACTGCCACCATGTGCGAAAAGGTGCCGGGCTGACGAGAGGGGTCAGTAGCTTCTTCACTAGATCTAAAAACATTTAGTGGTGGACGAACTCTTAAAACTGCAAGTCTAATCAAATATAGAATAGGTGGATCATCTCCATCGCTAGCAGCTTCAGGTAAATCCTTTTGAGATAGAACTAAATCAATTAACTTAGCCAATTCTAAATCTTTAAGTGCTTCACGAACTAAATTATCAACTTTTACGAAGATAGATCTGGAAGGTTCAGTTTCAGCAGCTGGATCCCCTGCTTCGGTCGGGGCCTTGGAAAGAATTGCAATCATCTTTTCTTTTGCTGCCTGTGTAGCAGCATCTCGCCCTTGAATTATGCCCTCTTCTGCATCATTTATGCCTGGTATAAAGTTTGGTCCACCTTCCATATTGTGTTTAAATTTCAGTTAAAATAGTTCGTATGCTCGATTTTACACAAAAATTACTCAAAGCGAAAGTATTAAGCTTAGGGGAATACCCGCAAAAATTGTCAGTTCCAGGTGGGCAAGTAGGTGGATTCTTAGGATTTGGGGCTAAGTCAAAATTTTGGGATAGAATAGAAAAGCTGCGTCGCTTTACAGACTCCGGTTCACAAAACTTTAGCGATCAGCATGAGGGGTCAACAGGTTGGGAGTATGAAATGATGTTGGCATTTGTGAATGGAAAGTTTTTCTACTCTTCCCCGACGACGATTCGGAATTACACACAGGTGAGTAGCCGACATTCTTTAAAGATCAATTCCAAGATGGATAATCAAACAATAGTAGATGAAGTGATACTTGATGACAAAGTAGTAGGGTCGCTTCGCTACTTTACGGAAAATGAAAAGAAGAAGCGAAGCGACGCTATCTCAAATCAGGAATATCAGGTGGGTTTTGTTTGCCATTTCCATACTCATCCTAAAATGCGACAGTCGGGTGAAGAACGTGACTTTTATCATTTTTTTTCTTTACAGGATATGCAATCTCTAATTAGCTCTAGTGTGCCAATGATGGGTCTGGTTGGGGATAAGTTATGGTTGGTTGGGAAGACAAAGGAATTTTTAACAGTTATTCAAGAAGGTAAACATGTTTATGAGCTGGGACGTGATTTAGGCATAGTAACTAGAGCAGAAAAAGATGGTAATGAACAAATGCTTTCTGTAGCTGGGGAGTTTTTTCACAAGTATAAGTTGGCCGGATATGTTGGTGAATTTGGAGGAAGATTGAAACGTGTGGGATATGACTTTACCAGCCAGCGCCTTTAAAGGCGCTGGCTGGTATTAAATTATTTACCTTCTCTACCCACAATTTCTGCCTGCACACCACTTGGAACTTGAGCATAGTGGCTAAAGTCCATGGTCGCAATTGCAGTACCACTAGTTAGGTTACGCAAGTCTCCCACATAACCGAAAAGTTCAGCCAGAGGAACTTCTGCGCTAATTTCTTGCATTTTACCGCGAGCGTTCATTCCTTTTGGTAAACCACGCTTGCTAGAGATATAACCTGTTACTGAACCTACATGTTCTTCTGGAACAGCAATGTTCACGTTCATGATTGGCTCTAATAATACTGGCTTTGCTTTACGCATTACTTCCTTTAGACCGTAAGTAGCAGCAATTCTAAACGTGTCAGTATTTGAGTCAACCGGGTGGTAAGATCCGTCATAGATCTCCATCTCGATATCCACAACTGGGTAACCAGCCAAAGGTCCAGATTTAATTGCATCTTGGAATCCTTTATCGATAGATGGAATGTATTCACGAGGAATAGATCCACCTTTAATATTATCGTTAAAGTTGTAACCTTCACCACGTTCACGTGGGCGGATACGCATCGAAATGTCAGCGAATTGTCCAGCACCACCGGTTTGCTTCTTCAATACTTCTTTATGCTCTGCTTCTGCGGTTACTGTCTCACGGTAAGCTACACGTGGAGCACCTACGTTTACATCAATCTTAAAGTCGTTACGAAGCTGGTTCATCTTAACTTCTAAGTGTAACTCACCCATTCCAGAGATAATTGTTTGGCCAGTTTCCTCGTCAGTATGAGCGTGGAAAGTGGGATCTTCTCCTGTAAGTTTTGATAGTGCTACACCTAGTTTATCCTGATCGGATTTAGTTTTTGGTTCGATAGCAAAAGATACAACTGGATCTGGGAAGTCGATGCTTTCCAAAATAACTGGTTGAGTCTGGTCACAAAGTGTATCTCCAGTATTAGTATTCTTAAGTCCTACAACTGCAGCAATGTCTCCAGCAGAGATCTTCTCAATATCTTCACGAGAGTTAGCGTGCATCATCACAATACGTCCTACACGTTCTTTAGTCTCTGTTGTGGGATTATAAACGTAAGATCCTGCCTCTAATGTACCGGAATATACACGCACAAAGTTTAGAGTTCCTACATGTGGGTCGTTAGCAATTTTAAATACCAGAGCACTAAATGGTGCACTACTATTAATTGCGCGTTCAACTTTTTTACCGTCTTTTGGATTTGTTCCGGCAACTTTTTCGTGAAGTATATGTTCTTCATTAGTCTCGTCATCTACGTATAGGTACTTTTTGTCTCCTGGGGCAGGAAGATAATGACAAACTGCGTCCAAGAGCTTCTGTACACCACGGTTTTTGAAGGCAGATCCTGCAAGAACTGGGAACAACTCACTCTCCAATGTAGCAGCACGAACGGCGCTGCGTAGCTCGTCCTCGCCAATTTCTTCTTCCATCAAGTACTTCTCTGCAAGTGCATCATCAAAGTCTGAAGCTACTTCAATCAACTTACCTCGCCATTCCTTAGCTTTTTCTACCAAGTCAGCAGGGATCTCTACTTCGTCAATTACTTTACCCTCATCATCACGATAGATATAAGCTTTCATTGCTACCAAATCAACCACACCATTGAAGTCTTTTTCAGCTCCGATTGGGATCTGAATTGGAATTGCCTTATTACTTAAGTGCTCAGTAATAGTACCGTATGCCTTAAAGAAGTCAGCACCAATAGCGTCAAGCTTATTGATGAAACACATACGCGGTACCAAGTACTTTTCTGCTTGCAACCACACTTTGCTTGACTGTGGTTCTACGCCCATCTTACCGTCAAACACTGTTACGGCACCATCAAGCACACGCAATGAACGCTCTACCTCAGCAGTAAAGTCTACGTGTCCAGGAGTATCAATAATATTGATACGATGTAGAACATCATCAACTGTCCAGAATGCTGTAGTAGCTGCGGACTGAATAGTGATACCACGTTGCTTTTCCTCTTCCATGAAGTCCATCTCTGCGGCTCCTTCATGTACTTCACCTAGCTTATGTTTTTTACCAGTAAAGAAAAGAATACGTTCGGTAGTCGTAGTTTTACCCGCGTCCACATGAGCAATAATGCCGATGTTGCGGTAATGCTTGAGGTCTTTTACTGCCCCATAGTCTGTTTTCGCCATACAAAATTGGATATAAAGAAATAAAGTTGATCAAATATCAAATTCAATTTGCGCAGGAATTTTAGCAAAAGTTGACAAAGTTTGCAGAGAAATGTGAAATTAAGGCTGACTACCCTTCAAAAAGAGAATGGTTTGTATACACCGATTCCCCACAACTAAGTAAAGCAGCTAAGTTTGAAATAACTAGTTCGGATGGATTATCAATTTTCATTTCCGGCACAAGAGAGTCTAAATTTAAATTTGAACCGCCACTGATAGTCATATAGCCATCCAAATCTCCCAGGTACTGGTCACGCGCAAACTCGCCTGCAACAAAATAGCGCGTCTGATTAGGTAGTGGCAATACTCTCAGGTTCTCAGCAAAGTCTGTGTCTTGCACCAATTCTATCAACTCAACTGGATCAGCAAATACTAGTTCAAAATAGCCTGTACCAACGGTCTCTTCACAGAATGCAGCCAGCGCGGGATACAATTGCTCTAAAACCTCCTCATGAGTAGGGGTGAGCTCTCGACCTGGGAGATAGCTTGATATAAAAAATACCAGTATTGCCAAGACAACAGGGGCTACGAACAAAAGTGTAACCCGTACAATATCCTCCCGGATCATGCGTTCACTGATATCCCTAAAGATCTCACTCATGGCGCGCGTTAAGTATATGGGTAATCACCTTTTGGGAAAGTGTGACTGACTTCCAGATACTTTCAATATAAATAAACTCATCACGTGTGTGTTCTCCCTCACCTTGAGAGCCAAAGCCATCAATGACGCGTAATTTAGGGTTGTAACTATACATTTTACAAGCATCTGACCAGCCGCCGCGGCGCTCAGCTTGAAGGTCAAATTCGGGCGCCGCGGCTCTGGCTAGTTCAAATAATTCATTTGTGCCACTATTCTCTGGCAGAGCGGGTAAATCAAGGCTAAATCCAAGATCCTGTACCTCCACGCCTTCAACATAGGTTTTACCGAGGATATTATCAATTTGCTTTTTCAGTCGCTCTCGCTCTGACTCAGTTTTAAAACGCGCATCAAAATAAAATTCACAATCTTGAGCAATAATTGTATTTTTCTGTCCGCCATGAACATACTCAAGATTAATTGTTGTACCCTTTTCGTAGTCAGCAAGACCGTCAATTGCCGCCATCATTTGAATAGCCTGTGAAATAGCATTTTTACGCTCTGATCTTTTTGTCAGGCTGCCCGAATGCCCACCAGGGCCAATAGTTTTTATACCTTTAACAAAGGCGCCTTTGCGTTCTACCACCAATGTCCAGCCATGTCCATCAGCATCCGTACCTCCAAGCTCATACACGATCAAGTAGTCCAGCTCGGTAGCGAGTTGTTCAAAAACGGATTGATAGGCTGGTGAACCCAGCTCCTCTGCGGTATTAAAAATAATTGTCAGATTACATAACTCACCATCTTGCTGTAGTTTTTGTAACGTTTGCTGTACTGCAAATACTGACCCTTGCATGTCAGATGCCCCTGGTCCATACAGACGATCCTTGTATTGATATACCGGCATATATACTTCAGGTGGGTGCACAGTATCAATATGCAACATTAAACCTATATTAGGCCTATCCGATAGCTGCTTTTGACTTCTTGCGATCAGTAAATTTCCATATTCATCATCTTCATAAATATCCCAGTCCAAATCCAAGTCCCGATAAAGTTCAGATATAATGTATTCCGCTTTCTGGTCTACCCCAGCCTTATTACGACTATGCGAGTTTATCTCTAAAAGGGACACTAATGGATGCAAATCTTTGTCGACTCCATCGTAAATACTTCCACCTTGTAGACTCAAAACCTCTCCTATCTCTAGAACTGATTCAGCAATGGCTAGAGCTCCACCGGGCTTAGAGAATAAGTCTTTTCGCACATCTAGCACTAACTGAGGTCCGGCAAAATTTTTGCTTGCTAAACCACAAAGTTGTCGCGGCGATACATAAGGATAATCTGTTGGAATGTCCACCTCGTGATCAGGTGATTCGGACTTTTTTACGATTGGATTAAGATACTGGCGATGGATACGCTGGACTGTCCTAATTTGATTTTCTGACAACAGGTGGAAATCCACTTCACCATCGGCACCATATCTCCCGTAAGGATGGTCTTTAAACTGATAATGATCGAAAATCATAGATTCTGGGCGGCGGTCGCCATTTTTGCCAACCTCATGACCGCCGCTAGCGCGACCGCCGCCAAACTCATCCATCGTATGCATATAGAAAATGAACTTGAGCGAATCTTGCTTCACCAGCTCTTCAAACTCTGCGAAAAAGCTATCAAGCACTTCTTTACCTAGCAAATCACTATCTACATTCTCATCCCACACTCCCTTGCCACGGTAAGGGGTAGAGACAAACTGCTCTTTTCTTTCCAAGCGATTAGAGTCAGCAACTACACGACTCAGCTTATAAAATAACAGTCCAGCATTAACAGCCAAACTACCCTCTGCCATACGCATTAGAGTTTGAGAGGCTACAAATCGGCTACCAATATCGTGGTTATGCGCAACCGCATCTATCATATCTTCAAAATCCACATCACTGCTGAACTGGTCTGCAATCTTGCAATCTACTTCTAACCCTGAGTGATTATAAACGTATAATAAATCGACTTTATCTACTCCTTTTGGCTGGAAGTAGTAATAATAGTCTGTTTCCCTGATTTCAAGACCTTGAGAAGGAATTACTAATGACTCATCTACCCCATACTCCTTTTTAATCTTGTTCATTACAAGCTTTGGCAGCTTTGTTAATTCTCTCTTTTTCATTTCACAAATCTAAAGAAGTTATCAAATGTTGTCAATTTATTACCATCATTCATATGCAAATCAAAACCATACTGTTGGGCCCAGAGTACAAAGTGATAAGCCTCTTCAGAATGCATCCTTGTAAACCTCATTAACAGCTGGTAGCAGGATGCAGAGATTTCGCCAAGATTGCCTTTTCCATAATTGGGTGAATAAGGATCAAAATAGTTTAGAAAAGCTTCTTGTACCACATACTCCACTGCTCTTTGGTCATTAAATCTAGGATCTTTAAGCTGCATCTCTTTTAACACAGCTTCGGCTCTCTGCGTTAGGTATGCTAGGCTACTGACTCTTTTATCCAGGCTGTTAGCTAAGAATTGCAAATATTCCCTTTCACCAGGGCCGCCGATATCCTTTTCCTCGCATACATAGCTAAGGAAGTTTAAGAAAACATCCAAGATTGTGGTTATCTCCACTTCCAAGCTAGAACCATTTACTTCAAGCTGATAAACTCCATGTGAACCATGCTCTTCAACCAGTCTGGCTAGATAATTGAACTGATCTTGATTGGTTACGCACCCAAAGAATAAATCGTAATAGGCTTCTGCATAAGAATTATTTCCACAGAAATTAGTAAGTAACTGTATCATCTCTCTCCTAAACAGCACTTTGGTTTCTTGGAATCCTCTTGGTTGTCTTAATTGTGTCTCCAGTAATACCTTGTCTACTAAAGTGTGGTAAATATTAAACATCACTTCTACACCAATTACTTTATCAATATTACCGTCAACTTCTAGTGCGGTGATCTCCTGAATTCCGGGTTTTGACCTCGCCATTGGATTGTGAGGAGCAGTTGCCGGTCCTCCATGCTTTCCTTTGGTCAAGGCTGCTCGGGTTGTACTGGGAGCAGAACCATCAACAACACCTTGGATGGAAAATGGGTCGAAGTGGTTTCTAATTTCTCCAACACCAGCCGTAGGAAAATCCTTTTTACTATATTCTCGCTTTGAGGGAATACCACTCGCTAGCTCACGCCAATTACCCATGTTACCGTTC